>CALVHB010000001.1 GCA_944327275.1 Candidatus Gastranaerophilales bacterium
TTTACTGATTATAAATATCATAATGAAGGTCAATCAATTCTTTCTCAAAATATCCAAAATTTAATTAATACAAAAGACTTAATGACAACAATAAATTCTGCATCAACTTTTGATTATGATGTAATTAATATGTCTGATAGTGATGCTAATTTCTTTGCAAATCTAGTTCAAAATACAGATATGTCAATGAAAAGTATCGCAACTCAGATTAATGATGCTATGACTAATGGTACAGAAGGTATTCAAAAAAATGTTCAAGTATCTTCTGTTTTGATGGATAAGTTATCTGAATCAATGAAAACAAATCAACCTTTCAGAATAGATTTTGATAAAGATGTTTCTGTCATTATAAAAGTAAATAAAGATGGTAGTCTTGCTGCTAATTTTATCCCCGGAGATAAGGCAGTAGAACAATATTTGAGAAATAATATTGCATCATTAAGACAACGTTTTGACGAACAGAATTTACCATATTCAGAATTAAATTATAGTAATTCTAGAGGGCAACAACAAGAAAGAAGAAGAAATAATAAGGAGAATAACAATGAATGATTCCTTTATAACAGCCTTAAATACTCAAAAATCAACAGTTAACTGGATGGATGTTATAGCACATAACATGACCAATGTTTATACTCCTGGTTTTAGAGAACAACAAGTTAATTTTAAAACTTTTCTTGGTGGTGCTATTGCCGATGACTATGCAAAAAAAATAGGTCAAGGTAAATCTACTCCAGGTACTTCTAATGAAAACTTATTTTTAGAAGGTAAAGGATTTTTCTTGGTCAAAGATGCTGAAGGGAAAAGTATTTATACTCGTTTAGGTGAATTTACTTTTGATAAAGAAGGTGTTTACCGTGATAGAAGCGGTAATACGGTTCAAGGTTATATCCTGAATGACAAGGGTGAGATTATGCAAGGTACAAAATCTATTGCTTCTGATCTTTATCAAGAGACAGCAATGAAAGGTGGAGCACTTGATATTCCGACAACTAATATTAAATTGTGGATAGATCCTAACAATGGTAAGTACTTAGGAAAGTATGATGATTACGAAATAAAAAATGATGGTACTATATACGGTAAAGCAGATGGTGGAAAACGTTCTGTTCCTTTATACAGAGTAACTACACGAAATTTCCATAATGCTGCAGCTTTGTATGAGTTTAAACCCGGTCAATTCTATGAAACTGAAGAATCAGGAAAGCCATTATTGGGAGTTGGTGAAATCCGTTCTGGTCTTTTAGAAATGTCAAATGCCGATTTCAAGGCTAATATTTCATACTATCAAATGGCTAAACTTCAAATGGAAGTGTCAAATAAACTTATTTCTTCTAACAAAGAACTTTTAGAGCAAGCATTGAGACTTGTAGGAAACTAGTTTTTTTATTAAATAAGATTTTAAACTCCATTTTACAAAGGGACTTTTGTCCCTTTTATTTCTTTAATAATTTCATTTATTTCTTCTGAGATGTCTTCTTCGCTATTAATATTTTCTTTGACTAGTTGTGCAAAATCAGCCTTTTTAAATTCGTGTAGTCCCCTATGCTTGAAAAATTCTTCTAAAAATTCCACTTTAGAAGAGTAGTTTTCTATGTTCTCTACTGTTCCCATAGAAATATTTTGAGTAGCGTATTTTAATGTTTTTGATATCAATGAATTTGGAAGTAAATCTTCAAACTCTCCGCTTTTTAAAATGTGAATTTTGTCAATTTTTCTCAATTTTGGCTTTATTTCATTGAGATTTTCTTGAGCATCTTTATCGAGTAGAACAAAAATAGGGATTTTAATACAATCAACATATTTATAAAAATATTTTACTACCTGATTTTTTCCTCCTGCAGAAATTACGTATACTCCATTTTGGTCAAAATCATAGCCATACTGTTTTGCAAATTCAGGGAGTAGAGTTTCTTCTGTAATACCTTCACATATTACAAGTTTTTTTAACGGGAAGCAAAAGCAATGTTCAATGCGTTCCTGTTCTGGATTAGCTAATTCAAGTGATTTTAAAAATTTGAGATTGTTTGGAATATCTTTTCCTAGTAATTTTATGATTGCTGAGTAGTTTATTTTATTTTCTAGCAGCTTTTGGACATTTGAATCAAGATTGAAAATAGAGTTTTCGTAATCTATTAATCTTTGATTGATAAGAAAATTATTATTTGTCTCCTTCAATGAAAAATTAATAATCTGTTCGGCCAGATCTGCTATTTTTTTATAATCCATTTCATCCAGTTCAGATTTTTTGAATTTTGGTTCTATTAGATTGTTTGTAATTATTTCTTTGAAGACTCTAAGATACTTTGTTTCAGTCTCTTTAAATCTGGTTAATCTGTCGACTGATAAAATTATTTGTTCTTTTGTAAGTGGTTTTATTTTCAACTATTCCTGTCCTATTGTAACAATTGTTAATTTCGTATATAAAATTTAGCAAATTTTAAATCTTTTTATTTTTTACTATAATAAGTAGTAGCGGAGTTGGATTGTGTATAATTTAAATATAAACAGCAACCAATACAACAATAATTATAGCACAGTAAATCGCTTATGTGCTAGTACCCCTGTTTTAAATGAAAATAAGAGCAATAATCAACAAATATCATACAATTCTAATCCTATTTCTGCTAAGTCTGTTCCGTTTAGTTTCTCTGGAACTGTGTTAAGGACTGAATTGTCCTCTAAAGATGAAAAAAATAAGTATCAGGAAATTACAAAACTCCTTGATAAGGATGGTAAGAAGAATTTAAATTCCTTGCTTAAAACAGGTAGATTATTGAACAGTGATTCAAATGATAATTCTACTACATTGGATAACTTATACAAAATAGCATTGACTCAAAGGGCAGACGGCCTCAATAGTCAAAATATATTGAAAGAAACTTTGGCAATACTTGCTGATCCACATACAATTACCCAGCAGTTTGGAAACATTCCAACTCAATACCAAACTCAGGTTGCTTCATTAGCAAAAGGTAATCCTGCAGATGTTAACGTTGAACATTCTGGGACTTGTGTAGCATCCAGTATTGAATTTAATTTAGCGCAGAAACATCCAGCTGAATTTGCAAGATTTGTAGAAGGCTTGAGTTCTCCTAAGATGGCTGTGAACAAGACTATAAAACTATCTAATTTGGCTGACAATACTCTTGATGCAATTTGGCTATTGAACGCATTTGAAATTCCTTATCAGGCTAAGGATTTTGAAAAAGCTGATTTGACTTTTGCTCCAGATAAAAATGCGATAGTCCGTGCTCATATTCAAACTATTGATAAAGATAAACTTGAAAGATCTTCTGTGGATGTTTTGATGCAGTCTACTTTTATGCAAGTTGGTTCTCAACAATCTTATGATTCATTGTCAGATAAAAGGGCCGGAAAATTTAATCAAAATGATAAGGGGTTGATTGAATTTGAAAAAACTTTTACGGAGTCTGTTGTCGAAGATAAGAATAAAATTTCAGTAACATATCAAAAAGTTGATGAAAATGCTCGTTTAATAGGTTATGAAACTGATTTTGATACTATGAAAAGACAAATTACGGATGCATTGAGTCAAGGTGAGAATGTTATTATAGGATATACTCAAGTTGATTCAAACAATACAATTATAAATGGACATGAAATAACTATTACTGGAACTAAAATTGATAAAAACGGTAAAATGATTTTTGTATGTAATGATACAGACGATAATATGTCAAAAGCTGTTGAGTATTCTGAAGATTATTTACTTCCGAAAATTCACCATGCTGCATTGCCTCAGTCGGTTGTTGCAAATGATGTAAACTTTGTTGATAACTGGGTTGAGGGATTGAAAACGTATAAGGAATTAAAACAACAATCAAATATAAAAGAAGCAGCTTAATGTTTTTTCACATTAAGTTGTTTTTTAGCAAAAATAAATTTGACGATAGTTAATAGATATAACAAAAGGTGAAAAAATATGAATTTACAAATAAATGGTTTTCAAAACATACTATTTAAAGGTGTACAGGCAGACAGTGTTTCAAATAAGAATGATAAATTGCCACAGACTTCTTTGAGTTCTAAACCTGATACGTTCGAAAAAAACGCAGAGAATAAACCTAATCCAAAATATTTTCAAACCGATATTTTTTACATAAATGATAATCATGGGCGTACGGGTAATATGGCTAGAATATACACCGCTAAGCAGTCTTATGATTTTTTAAATAAAGATTCAAAAGCTGATAAATTTGTTTTGGCGGCTGGTGATATTTCTGCCGGAGCTGATTTACATATTGTAAAAGCTGCTAATACGTACATGAATGCACTTGGTATTGAAGCTACTGCAGATGGTAATCATGAATATGATGCAAGTCCTTCTGAATTGGCTCAAGGGAAAGAGAATGCTAAATTTAAAAGTTTAGGAATGAATTTGCAAATTCCTAAAAACAGCCCTTTAAGTGGTGTAATTGAAAAATCTTTTGTTATTGAGAAAAATGGCCATAAATATGCGATTATTGGTCTAGCACCTCCTGATTTGCATGAAAGAATCAGAGATAATGAATCAAGAAAACAAATAGGTATAGATAATTTTGACAAGACTTTAAAAGATGTGCAAGCAAAGATTGATGAATATAAAAAACAAGGAATTAACAAGGTAATCGTTTTATCTCATTGTGGCTTGTCAAAAGATCAGATTTTAGCTAAAGAAACATCCGGTATTGATGTGATTATCGGTGGACATACTCATGATTTACTTGATGGAATTGAAGAAGGTAAGAATCTCTTGTACTCAAAATCAAATGAGCCTGTAATTATTACGCAAGCTGGTAAAGATGGTGAGTATTTTGGTGACTTAAAAATTACATGGGATGATGAGAAAGGTGTTATTGTAAAAGCACAAAATAACGTTACTCCATCAAATAAGTTTAAAAGAAATAGAGTTATAAAAGGTGTATTTGAACATATTTTAGGTAAACCTGAGTTAGTTGGTGAAATTAAATCTGCAACAGGTCCTACTAAAAATAGGTTAATTGATCCTAATCCAAATGCTTATTTCATAATGGATGCTGTAAGACATGAATTTGATACTGATTTAGCTCTGATTAATATAGGTAATATCAGAGGATTTTTCGAAGCTGGGCCTTTAGATTCTCATCAAGTTTTTGAGGTAGTTCCTCTTAAAAACAACATGGTGAAATTGAAACTATCAGAAAAAGAAATTGTTGATGCATTGAAAAATGGTGCAAAATCATATACTGCACCTGGTACTAAACCCGGAATTGTCATTCCTTCAGGGTTAAAATATACAGTGACAAGAGGTGGTCAAATTAAGTCTGTAACTTATGTTGATAAATCTGGTGTAGAACATTCTATTGATGTAAACAATCCGGATCCAAATAAAATGTATACAGTTGCAACGGATGACTTCTTTGCATCTGGTGGAGACAATTTAATAGAGAATAAAATTAAACTCGGTAAAGTTGACCAAGTCTTTGATTTTGACAAAGATAAATTAACTTGTGATTTTGTCAAAAAACAAAATGCTCCTATTGAAATAAAAGACGATGGCAGAATCAAAGTAATAGATTAATAACCGAATTGTTCTTTAGAATTAAGGTATTCTTTGACTGTATTTAAAGATGATTGAACTATTCTCGTAACTCGAGAAGGAGAAAGTCCTACCTGTGTTGCGATATCTTTTACTTGCATGTTCCTGTAGAATCTGTATTCAACAACAGTTCTTTCTTTTGGAGGAAGTTTCGCAATAGCTTCTCTAATCATCCTACCCATTTCTGTAATTTCAGCATTTTCATCAGGTTGAGCATGATTATCTTTCAAAAAGTCAAATGGAGAGTCATTATCACTAGCAGCGGCAGCCAAACCGTCTATAGAAAGGACAGTTTCGTAAATTGCTTCACGAACTTTTGCTTTTTGCATGTCCATGCCTTCTACTGCTTCGTCCTCATCATATTCATCTTCTGCTTTATGTTTCAAAGAGTACCATTTATATCTTATTCTTAATTCATTTCTTATAGCCCAACGAACCGCTGTAGCTATGTATGCAGAATTATATCTTTCCAGTTGTTCCGGTGTCTTATTTTTTATAAGCACTTGTATTGCAATTATACCGATAGAAACGAGTTCTTCATATTCAACCATGTGTGAAGGTATTCTTCGTTGTTCTACCTTCGCAACTTTTTGGACAATATCTATGTATTCTTTTAATTTGTTTTTATCTTGTATAATCATGATTACAATTATAATATCACAGTACTTATTATAGTCTACCTTTATTTGTAGTATTTTTCAAGTTGTATACAAAAAGTAAGATTTCTGCTATTGCTTTGTATAATTCCGGTGGAATTTGTTGGTTTAAGTCTACCATTTTATATAGGGCCCTTGCGACTGGAGCATTCTCTATTACAGGAATATTATGTTCTTTTGCTATACCTATAATTTTTTTTGCAATAAGTTCTGTTCCTTTTGCAATTAACATTGGAGAAGCCATTTCTTCTGCTTTATATTTTAAAGCACATGCTATATGTGTTGGGTTTGTAACGACAAAATCTGCATCGGGCACTGCATCCATCATGCCCTTTTGAAGCATTTGCATTCTTCTTTGTCTCAAAGCTGCTTTTACATTTGGATCTCCTTCGGTGTTTTTGTATTCATCTTTTATTTCTTTAAAAGACATTTTTTGATCTTTTAAAAATTTCCATTTAGTAACCCCATAATCTGCTGCTGAAATAATCAAAAAGGCTATGCAGGCTTTGAAAATAAAATCGGTGATAAGTTTTCCAAATTCTATCATTACTGCAAAATTGTTATCTATGGCTGCAAGCATTAAGATGTTTTCTATGTGCTCCATATAAACGCTCCAGCCTATATAACCAAGCAAAAGTACTTTTATTATATTTTTGAACAGTTCAAACAAGGTTTTTATGGACATTAAATTTTTGAAGTATTTTGTTGGATTTAATTTGTCAAGTTTTGGTACCAATGGAGCAGTAGCAACTAATGGGCCTACTTGAATAAAATCAGCCATGATTGCTATAAACCAAGCGATGAATAATATAGGTCCAATAATTAGCGCTGTACATTTTATAGTGATTGTTATGATGTATGTCATTCCAATTTCAGATAAATGACCGTTTGGAATTTGTTCGTACAAAAGGGTGTATAATTGTACAATTTGATCCCAAACAAATGGGGCTAGTCCAAATATTACAGAAAAAAGAATTAGCAATGATATAGCCGTTGAAAAATCTTTTGATTTTACAACCTGACCTTCTTTTCTTGCTTGTTCCAGTTTTCTGGGAGTCGCATCAAACTGTTTATCTTCATCACCCATTTGCTATACCTTTATTAATTATAATTTTAGCATGGTCAATTATTATTCGACAATTTTTACGCCGCTACTTGTACCTAATCTTTCTGCACCAGCTTCAAGCATTTGTATTGCAGTTGCTTTGTCTCTTATTCCCCCTGAAGCTTTTACTTTTAGTCCGTAAGGAGATACTGTTTTATACATTAATTCTACATCTTCTGATTTTGCACCGACACCACCTTTTACAAATCCAGTTGATGTTTTTACGAAATCTGCTTTCGCTTGAATACACAATTCACAAGCTTTTTTTATTTCATCTTTTGAAAGTAAGTCTGTTTCTAGAATAACTTTTAAAGGTTTGTCTCCACATGATGCCTTAACTGTTTTTATATCTGACACGATAAAATCATAATTTTTATCTTTTAGTGCAGAAACATTAATTACCATATCAATTTCATCTGCGCCGTCTTCAATTGCAAGTTTTGTTTCAAAGGCTTTTGTTTCTGATTTGTTAGCGCCGAGAGGAAATCCGACAACTGTAACGATTTTTACGTTTGTACCTTTAAGTTCTTCTTTTGCAAGTTTAACGTATTGAGGATTTATACAAACACCTAAGAAATTGTGTTCTTTTGCTTCGTTAAACAATTTTATGAAATCTTCATGTTTAGCATCTTGTTTTAAAAGTGTATGTTCTATGTGCGCGTTTAATTTATCCATTATTTTAGCCCCCTTTTTTTATATTATCTAAAATTTTTGATGTAGAATATGCTTTGTTTAATGTGAAAAAGTGTAAGCCAATAGTGTCATTAGAAATTAATTTTTCACATTGTTCCGTTGCATAAGTAATACCAAATTCAAGCATTGATTTATTGTCAGTTGCGTATTTGTCAATTTTGTTTTTTATCTTTTCCGGAATTGTTATTCTTGCCATTGAAGTCATTTTTTCTACCTGTTTCTTACTTATTATTGGCATAATTCCTGCGATTAGAGGTATGTATATTTTATTTTTTTCTAACATTTCTTTGTATGCTAAAAATTTGTCTGTATCAAAAAATAATTGGGTAAAAATTGCATCTGCGCCCATTTCTATTTTGTGTTTTAAATATTTTATATCATTTTTTAGATCAGGGCTTTCTATGTGACCTTCAGGATAGCCAGCAACTCCAACACAGAGAGAGGTTTTTTCTTTTATAAATTTTACCAAATCACAAGCAAATTCAAAGTCCTTTTTATTAAGTTCTGAGTATCCTTCAGGTATATCTCCTCTTAGTGCCAGTATGTTTTCAACACCAAGTTTTTCAATTTCCCTAATTCCATTTTCGATGCTTTCTTTGGATGAATTAATACAAGTAAAATGTGGCATTACATTAAGCTTTTTATTTTGTATTAATTGCAAAAGTTCAATAGACTTAGAACCTTTACCTCCAGCTCCACAAGTTAAAGAGATAAACCCCGGATTATATTTCTTTAGAATTTCTATTTCGTCCAGTAATTGGGTATATTCATAAGTTGGAGGAAAAACTTCGAATGAAATGACGGGAAAATTGTTATTTTTCGCATAAATCTCTTTCAACTTCATAAGTTGATTATATCATAAAGATTAATTATAATATCTCTTATGAGTTTAAAAGATAAGATTAGTATTTTTACAGGCGATATACTTGGTGGGCTTAATGCTGCTGTAATAACTCTCCCACAAGCTTTGGCTTTTGGTGTAGCAACAGGTTTCGGAGCAAGTGCAGGCCTTTGGGGTGCAGTAATTCTTTGCTTCGTAGCTGGAATTTTAGGAACTAAGATTCCTATGATATCTGGAGTTACAGGTCCTGTTGCAATTGTTCTCGCTTCTGTTATGCATGCTTTGAATAAAGACTTAAGTTCAGTAATATTCATTGTTTTTTTAGCAGGTATTTTTCAAATACTTTTAGCTATGACAAAACTTCCTGATATTGTTAAGTATGTTCCTTATCCTGTTATATCAGGGTTTATGAACGGTGTTGGTGTAATTATAATTATAATGCAATTAAATCCATTGTTTGGATTACAGACTTCTTCAAATACAATAGAAAGCATTGAAAATTTATTTATGTCTTTTTCTGGTACTAATTTGCATGCTTTTGCTATTGGGCTTTTAACACTTTTAATTGTATTTGGGTTCCCGCAGAAGTGGAATAAATTCATCCCTTCTCAAATTATTGCATTAATTTTTTGTACCATTGTTTCTATTAAATTAGGCTTGAATGTGGATAAGATTTCTGAAATCTCAGTTTCCTTACCGAGTGTTGTTTTGCCAAGGACTAATTTGCATGATTTGATAACCTATTTGCATTATGCTATAACTTTAGCCGTAATTTTGTCTTCAGAAAGCCTTTTGACTGGCCTAGTTTGTACTTCTATAACTAAGATCCAATTACCATCAAAGAAGCTTTTATCTGCTCAAGGTATAGGAAATATTTGTTGCGCATTGACCGGTACTTTGCCTGGCTCTGCTGCTACTATGAGGACTGTTGCTGCTTTAAAGACAGGAGCTTCAACAAAGATAGCTGCTGTAGTTACTTCATTTGTTCTTGTGTTAATGATTTATAAGTTTTCAAGTTTTGTATCAGAAATTCCATTAGCAGTACTGGCAGGAATTTTAATAAAGATAGGATATGACATAGTTGATACTAAATTTTTAAAGGTGGTTAAAATTGCCCCTAAGGAGGATTTATACGTTCTTTTGGTTGTATTTATTTTGACAGTATTTTACAACTTAATTGTAGCAGTAGGTGCAGGAATTACTTTGGCAGCATTATTGTATGCTAAAAAAGTTGCAGATAAAGCAAAACTTATTGATAAACCTGTTTATGACAAAGATATAATGAAATTGGAAAGAACTCTTGAACGTGATTATAAACATAAAATAAGAGTTGTACATATTAGTGGAGCTTTCTTTTTTGGTTCGGCTACTCAGATAATTTCTCATTTTGATGAATTTCTTGGTACAAGATATTTGATTTTGGTTTATGACAGTGAGGATTTACTGGATATATCTGCTATTTTTGCGCTGGAAGATATTATATTTCGTTTAAAATCCCAACATATTAAACTTTTATTAGTTATAAACAATTCAGAAGTAAGTGAGCAGTTAAAAAGTTATGGAATATTAGATCAAATTGGGGAAAATCATTTATTTTTCTCTGAGTTGAAAGCTATTGATTTTGCGAAAACTTTATTTAAAAAACGTGTTAAAAATAAGTATTTTAGAAAGTAGTAAAAAAGGAGGTTTTAAAACCTCCTTTTTTACTACTTTCTAAAA
>CALVHB010000002.1 GCA_944327275.1 Candidatus Gastranaerophilales bacterium
CTATTAGCTGATTCTATCATAGGTTTTCTGTGACTAACTACTATAAATTGCGTATCTTTTGATTGGTTCTGCACCATTTGGGCGATACGCTCAACATTCATAGTATCCAAACTTGCGTCTACTTCATCAAATGCGTAGAAAGGAGAAGGCATATATCTTTGAATCGCAAATACAAATGCAAGTGCTGTTAAAGATTTTTCTCCCCCTGACATACTTTCAAGTCTTTGAAGCTTTTTGTCTCTAGGTTGAGCTTCTATAGTCATACCTCCAGACAAAGGATCATCCGGACATTCAAGTTTTAATTCTCCTTCACCTTCTGAAAGTTGATGGAATACTTCTTTAAAGTTTTCATTTATATGATTGTATGTTTTCATGAATGTTTCTTTTTTTAGTTGCTCATAGCCTTGCATTCTTTCAAGAATTTCTTTTCTTTCTTTTGAAAGAGTTTCAATTTGTTCTTTTAGTTCTGTTTGACGAGTAAGAACTTCATCATATGCTGCAAGAGCTCTCATATTAACATCGCCGAGTTCAGCCATTCTTTTTTCTAAGCGTTGAATTTTCGAAGTTATTTCCTCAATTGAGATTTCGACAGGTTCCAGTTTGCCTATTTCAACTCCGGAATCTTCTAATTCTTTTTTAGCTGATTCCAGTTGAGGTTCAAGTTCTCTTCTTCTGGCTTTGAAAGATTCTATTTGTTCTGCGATTCTTTCAATGTCTGAGGAGTTAATATGTTTTGCTTTTTCAATTTCAATTAAACTATTGTTTATTTCTTCTCTTTCTTTTAGAAGTTTTCCGAGCTTTTCTTCTATTTGTACGATTTGTTCATGGAGATCTTCCATTTTTTTGTTCAAATCAACAATATCATTTTTATAACGTGTTTTATCTTCTTCTAATTTAACATTGTTATGTTCAATGTTTGTAATTTCTTCTTCTTTTGTCTCAATCAAGTTTTGGTGGAATGATATTTGTCTGTTTAATTCATTTTTATCATTGTTTGCAGTCATAAGTCTGTTTTGTAGACGTTTAATTTCTGCTTCTACACCTTCTGTTTTTTCTTTGAGGTCTTTTAAATCTTTATCATTAATTAGTTTTTCAACTTCTTCAATCTGTTCCTGACAAAGAGTCATATCATCGTATACTTTTACATTTTCTTCTTCAAGTTTATCAAGTTTTTTATTTAAATTTGCAATTTCAGGTTCTGTTTTTGCGATAAACTCAGTTTTTTCTTTCAGAATATTTTCACTATTTTCATAGTTTTTATTCATGTTATCTAATTCAACTTTAGACTGAGAAAATTCACTCATAGAGTCGGAATATTTGCTTCTTACGTCTTCAAGTTTGTGTTCAAGTGAAGTCTTTTTATTTTCTAAAGAAGCTAATTTATCTTCCATTTCTTTTAGTCGGTCTTTGAACTTATTAAGTTCATCATCGTCGTTTTGACTGAAACTTAATCCTGTTCTTAATCTTGTACCACCAGTCATTGAACCGGATTTTTCCAGAAGTTCTCCTTGTAGGGTAACCATTCTGTATTTACCGATTAATTTTTTTGCACATTCAATATCTTCAACTACAATTGTATCTCCGACTGCGTAGAAAAATGCATCTATATACTCATCTTCAAAATCTACAAGATTAATCGCAAAGTCAATAACTCCTCTATCTTTTGGCAGTTGTAATTTTGAAGGTGCTTTTTTTATTTTATTTAGAGGAATAAATGTAGCTCTGCCCGCATTGGAAGATTTTAGCAGTTCAATAGCTACAGAGGCTACATGTTCATCATCTACAACAACATGGGCCATTCTTCCACCAAATGCAACTTCCATTGCAATTGCATATTCTTTGTCAACTGTTCCTAACTGAGCAAGTGGAGCGTGTATTCCTCTTAGTTTTGCATTCATTATAGTGTCAATTGCACGACCGAAGTTTGCATCTTCTGCAGCCTGTTTTTTTGCCTCCATGGTACTTATTTTTCTATAAGCCATCTGGATATTATAATTTAAGTCGTTGATTTCATTTTTGGTAACGTCCAAATCTTGCAATGTAGTTTGTTGGATGAGTTTGAAATCGCTCATTTCTTTTTGCAACTGCTCAACGAGTGTCTTTTTAAGATCTTGATTAGATGCAAAATTTTCTTTCATTTCATTAAGTTCTTGAAGTTTTAGCTTTGCTTCCTCAAGTTCTTTTTGTAAATTTTTAAGGTCATTTTCAAGTGGCAGCTTCTCTTGAATAAGTTTTGTCTCTTTGTCCTTGAGATCTTCAAGAGTTTTTCTGAGTCTGTTCCTCTTTTCAATATGCTGGTCTGCAGTAGCGTTAAGACCTGTCATATCTTCAATTATTTTTTTTAATTCTTTATCTCTTTCGCTTATATTAGAATTAATACTTTTTATTTCATCATCTTTTAGCTGAATTTTTAACTTGAAATCTTCAATTTTCTTTTTGAAACCTTCTATTCCGTTTTTAGCATTTTCAATAGAACGAAGTCCGTCATGAATTTGCTTGTCTGCATAATTTGAAGCATTATTTTTTCTGTCAATTTCTCCCTTTAGAGCTTCTTCTTGCTTTTTTAGTTCTATTTGTTGAGCTTCACCTTTTTCTTTTACAAGTTCAGATATTTCTTGGTATTTCTGTTTTATAAGATTTAGGCGTTCGTCCAAATCTTTGCCCTTTATTTCTTCTTCTTTTTTCTTTTTAGTAAATTCCAAGATATTTTCATGTGCTTGTTCAAGATTCTTTTTTAGGTCAAAAAATCTAACTTTATTAACTTGGCTTTCAAGTCCTTGTTTTTCTTCTCTAAGTTTTTGGTATTTTAGAGCTACTTCTCTTTCTTCTTTAAGTTGTTCAAGTCTATTGTCTACTTCATTCAATATAACAGTAGAGCGTTCTACTCTTTGTTCGACAGTCTCAAGTTCATTTGTAGCTTGTTCTATACGTCTGTCAAAATCAGCTATACCGGCAATTTCATCGATAATTTTACGGCGATTTTTAGGGGAACAATTTGTAATTCCCATTACGTCACCTTGCATCATTACGTTGTAGCTGTTTGGAGTAACATTATATTTTTCTAAAATTGCATGGACGTTAGTAAGTGTTGTTACACTGTCATTAATGTAATATGTACTAGCATAACCTTGAGATGTTTTTCTAATTTTTCTTCCGATACTTAAATCTTCACCATTTTCGGTATCTCCAAATGTAACTTTAACGAACGCTTCATTCCTTTTTGTATATGTTGAAATGAAGTGTGATAAGTTTTCAGCTCTAAGTTCGCTGGCGTTAGCCAAACCTAGGGCAAAAAGTACACTGTCTATAATGTTGCTTTTCCCTGAACCGTTTGGCCCTGAAACTGTAGTAAAACCCTTCAATAGGGGAATTTCTGATTTATTTGCAAATGATTTAAAATTATCAATCTCAAGTTGTTTTATGTACATATATCCCTGCCATTATGCGTCTTATACTTATTAGACAATATTTTTTTCTTCTTGTCAAAAGATTAAAGAAATCTTTACGTTATAAATTTGCCTATAATGTGTATTAATGATAAAATAGTCCCATTATTTTGAGGGTAATATGGGAAATTTTAAAATTCAAAATGATAAAGACAGAGAGTTTTATTCTAAGGATTTTTCATCTGTTAACGTTTTGTTAAAAAGAATTAGAGATGCTCTTTATACTGGTAATAGCTTGAAAATTCCTAATATAGATTTGAATGGAATTATTGATTTTAATAAAGATGAGACTCTTGTGTATATTACTCTTTATCAGTCTGGTAATAAATTTATAAGGTATGGTAGTCGAAAATCTGATTTAGAAAAAACTTTAAATCGTGATATTGAAATGTTAAGGAAAAATAAATCCTTTAATAATTTTGATGTCGCAGATGAAAATTTATGCAGAATTATGTTGGAATATGTTATTGATAGACATAAAATTCAACCGAAAGAGTTGAATTCAGAACATTTTAATAATGGACGTTTTGAAATCGGTGTAAATGGACTCGAATTAAGAAGTGAGGGCGTTTCCTATTATTATATGCCTACTGATGCTGTTTCTTTAAATCATTTGGGACTTAGATCTGTATTAAATACTTTGATAAAGAAAACCCCATTAGGAAAATTAACTAACAGTATTTCAAAAAGGATTGAATTATTATCTAATTCTACAAATTATGAATATTTTCTCTTTAAATCTCGAGCATTTATAACTTATAAGGATAAATGTTTACCATTGTACAGAGGAAATATTTTATATAATGAATTTAGTTATGACGTTTTATATTCTCAGGTAGTAAAATCAGCAGATTGGCTTATTGAGAATATGTATGACGATGGAAGATTCTTATATTATTATGATTGTACGGATGATTCGCTTAAAGATCATGAACATCCTAAAAGACCTGAAAATAATTTGTATTACAACGATTTACGCCATTGTGGCGGTATTATTACATTAATAAGAGCTTATCAACTAACTTCTGATGAAAAATATATTAATCATGCAAAGAAAGCTCTTGATTGGTGTATATCAATAACCAGAGAACATGATACAAAGTGGGGAAAAGGTTACTACGCATATTACAACAAAAAGGCAAAATTAGGTGGCTCTGGCGTATGTCTTGTTGCATTAATGCAGTATAGGAATTTTACTGCTGATAAGACTTATGATGAATACATCAAGGGGTATGTAAGACATATAATGAGTAGAGTTTACACAAATGGGGAACCTTTGGGATATTATATTCATCCTGACTATAATAATGGAGAACCTTTAATTAATCTCTCTGATGAGCAGAGAAAAGAAACTTTTTCATTTTATTATCCAGGAGAAGCATTGCTTGGTTTAGCTCTTTTTGCAAATAATTTTTATGATGATGATAAATTAGTGAAAGAAACAAGAAAAGTTGCTAAAATTGCACTTGATTGGCTTGTTGATGAAAGACCTCACATATATGCTGATTTATTCACCGCTCTTCCATCAGATGCTTGGCTAATGCAGGCTATTGAGGAATGGTGTAAGGATAAAAGTTTTAGAAAAGATAATTATATAAATTTTGTTTTCAATGATGCGTTTACAATGATTGAAAAAACTTATAAAAAGGATGATTCTCCATATATTGACTATGAAGGCGGTTACTATTACGAGTATGGAGATCATTATTATCCAGATGGTGCCCGTTCTGAAGGTTTAATAGCTGCATATTATTTAGCAAAACTTTTGAAATGGGAACAGCTAGCGGATAAAATTCTTATTGCTTGTAAGAATGTCGCGAAATGTCAGTTTCATCTCTTTAATTGTGAAGAAAATAATTATTCTCACAAAAATCAAGCGCGTTCATTATACTCGATTAGGTTTAAAGCTACACGGCAGTGGGTAAGGGTAGATTCTGTCCAACACGTAGCTTGTTTCTTTGCAAGATTGTATAAGGCAGAAAATTAGTTGAATAATAAAAAACGACACATTCTATAAGTGTCGTAAAGGGAAAGGAAACAAATAAAATAAAACCTATTAACCAAAAGTTTTGAAAGTAGATTCAGTATTCTTTTCAATAACTTTTTGAACCGCATCCATTT
>CALVHB010000003.1 GCA_944327275.1 Candidatus Gastranaerophilales bacterium
AAATGGATGCGGTTCAAAAAGTTATTGAAAAGAATACTGAATCTACTTTCAAAACTTTTGGTTAATAGGTTTTATTTTATTTGTTTCCTTTCCCTTTACGACACTTATAGAATGTGTCGTTTTTTATGATATAATCAAAAGAAAGAAAAGGGGGAAATGGACATGGGGCAAACTTTAGCTGAAAAAATAATATCAGAACATTCTGGAAGAAATGTTAAAGCAGGAGAACTTGTAATTGCAAATGTTGATGTCTGTGCAGTACAAGACGGAACAGGACCTCTTACTGTTCAAGAATTTAAAAAACTTGGGAAAGATAAGCTTAACAATCCTGAAAGAACAATTCTTTTCATTGACCATGCTTCACCTAGTCCAAGAAAAGAACTCTCAAATACGCATTCGGTATTAAGAGAATTTTCTAAAGAATATGGGGCTGTACTTTCTGATATTGGCGCTGGTGTTTGTCATCAAAGACTCGTCGAAACTTTTGTAAACCCCGGAGAGATCCTCGTGGGTGCAGATTCTCATACTTGTACATCCGGTGCTCTTGGAGCTTTTGCAACAGGAATGGGGTCTACAGATATTGCTGTAGCAATGGCTCTTGGAAAAACTTGGCTAAAAGTTCCTGCAACTTTTAAAATTGAAGTTAACGGAAAATTTAATGAAGGCATATGCGCAAAAGATTTAATGCTACATATAATAGGAATGATTGGCGCTGATGGAGCGACTTATAAAGCTCTTGAATTCTGCGGAGACACAATTGAAAACATGGAAATGTCTGAAAGATTTACGCTCGCAAATATGGCAGTTGAAGCAGGTGCTAAAGCCGGTCTATTTGTCGCAGATGAAAAAACTAGAGAATACCTAAAACTAAGAGGAAGAGAAGATAAATATAGAAGTATAACCCCTGATGATGATGCATCTTATGAAAGATTAATAAAAATCGATGCTTCAACAATCCCTCATACAGTATCTTGCCCTCACACTGTAGACAATACAAAATCTGTGGAAGAACTAAAAGATATAAAAGTCGACCAAGTATTTGTAGGCACCTGTACCAATGGTAGAATAGAGGATTTAAGAATAGTAGCAAAAATTTTGAAAAATAAAAAGATTAACCCAAATTTACGCATGTTAATATGTCCAGCCTCCAAAGATGTTTACTTACAGGCAATTGAAGAGGGGTTGATAAAAACATTTGTGGAAGCGAATGCAACAATCTTACCTCCTGGATGTGGACCTTGTGTTGGGGTACATGCCGGAACACTTGCAGATGGAGAAGTTTGTCTTGCTACTCAAAACAGAAACTTTCAAGGTAGAATGGGTAACACAAAAGGAGATATATACTTATCATCCCCTTACGTTGCAGCATATACAGCTTTAAAAGGCTACATCTGCGCTTCATAATTACCAATCGTTATAATCATCATAAAAAAAATATAATCAATTGGATATATAATAACGTATGAGTACTTCTTAGATGAATTTTCTTACTATATTTGTAAGGAGATTCTTATGCCTAGTAATAAGTTGCAATACAAAAAAATGCCACTTGAAGAACTGGTAGTACTTTCACAACAAAATGACCTTAAAGCTCTTGAAGAACTTATTAAAAGGGAACAAAAAAATGTTTTCGCAGCATTTTCATACCTGTCTAACAAACAGGAAAATGTCGCAGATCTGACTCAAGAAGCACTTTTTAGGGTTGCTAAAAATATTCAAAATTTAAAGAATCCAAAATTATTTAAAAGTTGGTTAAACCAAATAATTACAAACTTGTTTTATGATGAACTAAGAAAATCTCAAAAGAAAATTGAGACAGTATCATTGGATGAAGAGCCTGAGAATGCACCTCCAATAAAATTTCAACTTTTGGATAAAAAATGTAAACCCCATGAAAAATGTGTTTCGTCAGAACTTGAACGGATTATTAAAAATGCAATAATTGCGTTGCCAGAACAATTCAGAATAGCAATTATCTTGAGAGAATTTCAAGGACTTAGTTATGAAGAAATTGCTACTGCAACACACTCAAGTATAGGGACAGTCAAATCAAGAATTGCAAGAGCAAGAGTAAAACTACAAGAAGATTTAAAAACATACATATAAAGGAGAAAAAAATGCAAAATCAACTAACATGCGAACAAGTTGAAGCATTACTAAATTTTTATATTGAAAACAAACTTAGTGAAAAGCTATCAGAGTACGTTAGAAAACATATAGAAAAATGTCCATCCTGTATGGACAAATACATAAAAATGAGAAATATGTTAAATAAAATTATTAATATAGAATGTCCTGAAATAGAAAATCCATACATTACAAAACAATATGAAGATTTTAAATCAAATCTTTCCGCCTACATCGATAATGAACTTGATGATTTGGAAAATATAAAAATAAAAAAGATATCTATTTCTAACCCTCTTGCAAGACAAGACTTAGAAAAAATATATACATTCAAAAAACTACTGCATAACTCTTATGAGAAAACAAAAAGTGAATTTAAAAATGACCTATCAAAAAATATAATACATCAACTGCAACAAGAGAACTACGAACAAGATAGAATTGACCCCTTTACCAAATTAGTAATTACGTTTTTTGCTATGCTCACATGCATCGTTGCAGGTATTATAGGAATATTATATTTTTAAATTTGAAGAGTAAAAACTTGAAGGATATTTCTCTGAAGCCATTTTTATATATCCTTCCATAGACAAACTCCTATTTGGTTTCAAAACAGGTTGTTTTTTGTCTTCTCCATTCATTTTTGCAATAATTTGTTTTTGTTTTCTTGCAGCATATTCATTTCTTAATACTGGGGTAATTATATTGCAAGAAATAACGGAACCCACTGTACTAGCAAGGACATCTACACCATTTTTAAACGTTTTATATTCACCTTTTATTTCAGGAAAATCTTTAGCAATATCAGTATCTATCTTCCCAAGATACTCTGATAAATTCTTACCGCTACGTTCAATATGTGATCTAATAGATTTTGTAGAAAGCTTACCAGTAGAAACAAGTTTCGAAGCAATATTCTTAAAAGAACTTGTAACAACGTAAAAAGAAATAATATTTATTGCGGCGTCCGCAATTTCTTGAGGTATCAAAAATGATTTTTGTTCTTTTGGAATTTTATCATTAAACATTACAGCTGAAACTTGTGCCATAGAAGAAAGAATCCAACCGAGCACACCTGTATGAACTAGCATTTTTCCAGGATTTTCACCATAATTTTTATACATAACAGACTTAAAACTGGAGAATAAGTTACTTAATGATTTCATTTCTTATCCCCCTTTTGCTGATGTTTAACAAACGTATTCGTCAAGAATTTAGTCAATGGAGCATCAATTAGGAAATTAGTAAATACCATAACCACAAGAGCAATAACTGTCCCCATGGCATTTCTATATTGTTCAAATTCATCTGTTGTGTTACTTTTAACACCTTTTGGAGTAAATAAAGATTTTATTTTTGGAATATTCTTTGATGGTATTTGAGATAATGCTTTTATTCCTTTTATACAACCATACCGAATAAAGAAACCTGTAAATGTACCGGCAATTATTTTGGCAACAGTTCTAGCTACCGAAACCTTTCGAGTTTTTTCATCAACACTTCTGTTCTTAGCGTCAATAAACGGTTGAGTTGCTAGTGCAGTAACCCCCAAAGCTAGTCTCTGCTTATCCGATGAAAAATTTTTCCCAATGTAGCCAAGAGTATCAATTAGCTTTTCTTGAGAAAATTGCACACTTGGAATCACGTCCAACCCTTTTTGTCTAATTTTCTTTAAAGAAGCTGAAACATTTTTATAAAATGATATATCTTTTAAATTTGATACTGAACCTACTAGCGCCATGATTCTACACCCAAGTCTATAAGGACTATAAATAACAAAAATTGCCCTCATACCAATGTATATTAATAAAGTTTTACAATTGGCGTTAGTTATAATAAATCAAATAAGAAAAAATATCCAGTCCTACAATTTTGCACCCTTTGGAACCACAGTAACACCATTTGGTGACACGTGAAATCCTCTGCGTTCATCTTCTTCTCTGTTAAATCCGATTCTCGAATTAGGTGGAACAACTACATTTTTATCAATAATTGCTTTTTTAATTTTTGAATATCTTCCTATTTCAACATTTTCCATCAAAATACTTTCAGATATTTGAGAATAACTGTTAACTTTAACTTTTGGAGAAAGAACACATCTGGAAAGGCCTGCACCTGAAACTATACAGCCTTCTGAAACCATAGAGTTAGTAGCCATACCAACCCTTTCGCCCTCTTCCCATATAAACTTAGCAGGAGGATAATTATAATTAAATGTTCTTAAAGGCCATTCCTGAGAATATAAATTCAACTCCGGATCATAATCTAACAAATCCATATTAGCTTGCCAATAAGCATCAATACTACCAACATCCATCCAATAACCTCTTTCTGTATCGGACATTCCTGGGAAAGAGTTATTTTTAAAATTATAAATATAAATCTTTTTCCCTTCATTAAGAAGCATTGGGATAACATTCTTCCCAAAATCATGACTTGATTCTTTTATTTCTTCATCACGATTAAGAGCATCTAATAAAACATCTTTATTAAATATGTAATTTCCCATAGAAGCCAAACACATATCAGGATTCCCCGGTATAGATTTTGGTTTATCTTTAGGTTTCTCAACAAAATTAATCAGTTTCCAATCGTCATCAACTTCAATAATTCCAAATTCATGAGCTTCTGAAATAGGAATAGGAATTGCTGAAATCGACAAATCTGCATTTTTTCCCTTATGGTAATCAAGCATTTGAGAAACATCCATTTTATAAATATGATCACCACCAAAAATACAAACATAATCAGGATCTTCATCAGTTATATGAAAAACATTTTGGTATATAGCATCAGCAGTCCCTCTATACCAATCAACACCCGTTCTCATCTGCGCAGGTGCTAAATCAACATACTGATTAAGGAAAGGAGATAATGCCCACCCTCTGGTAATATGTTTATTCAATGAATCAGATTTATATTGAGTTAAAACTTTAATCTTAAAAAATCCAGAATTAATAAAATTATTCAAAACGAAATCAATTATTCTGTATCTACCACCAAAAGGTACTGCAGGCTTTGCTCTATCCTTTGTCAAAGGATATAATCTCTTACCTTCTCCACCTGCTAAAATCATAACTAAAGCATCATCAACTGACATTGTACAACCCCTCTTTCCATGACAATTATACATCAATAATTGAAATCAGTCTATTTTATTAAAAGAAATTACTTACAGGAATTGCAATCACCACAATTTCCACAACTATTATGATTAATTAAGTCTGAAAAATCAAAAACTTCATCTTTCAATACTTTATCAATCACTATAGGGTATAAAAGATTCTCTAAACCATGAATATCTTTTTCAAATTCATCAAAATGCGTTAAATTACCTATTAAAATCGGATATTGAGCAATAATTTTTCCGCTGTCTAAATCCTCACTTACCCAATGCACTGTTACTCCAGAGACTTTAACCCCTGAAAAAAATGCTCTATTTATTGCATCCGGACCTTTAAATGAAGGTAATAAAGACGGATGTAAATTTACAAACTTTCCGAGTTTTAACACATCGTCCTGAATTTGCCTTCTATAGTCAGATAAAGCAACTAAATCAAAATCATGGGAAGAAAAATACTGAAAATTTTGTTCATACGGCAAATATTTCCATTCAATCGATAAATTTTTGGCAACTTCTAAAATATCAGAATTTTCTACATCTGATATACATACAATATCAACACTCTTATCTTTAAAATACTCATAAATTGACTTTAAGTTATCACCACAAAAAGAGCCCAATATAGCAATCTTCATAATACATATCCCTCCAAATTTAAATGCATTTTAACATAAAAAACAAAAAAATACCACAAAAAAGGATGACCTCTACAGAAGCCATCCTTTTTAATTATCGAAATAGGACTTAAGAACACAATGCAAGTAAAATACCTGCAGCAACTGCAGATCCAATAACCCCTGCTACATTAGGTCCCATCGCATGCATTAAAAGATAGTTTTGAGGATTTGCCTCTAATCCTACTTTATTTGAAACACGAGCAGCCATAGGAACTGCCGATACACCTGCAGATCCAATAAGAGGGTTAATTTTATTTTTAGAAAATAGATTCATAAATTTAGCAAATAGAACACCTGCAGCAGTTGCAAATGAAAATGCTAAAATACCTAAAATCAAAATAAATAAAGTTTGCAATGTTAAGAACTGATCTGCAGAAAGTTTTGAACCTACAGAAAGTCCTAAAAATATAGTTACTATATTTATCAAAGCATTTTGCATAGTATCAGAAAGTCTATCAACAACACCGCATTCTTTGCATAAGTTTCCAAAAGTCAATGCTCCAATCAAAGGACAAGCATCAGGCAAGAAAATTATACAAAGACCAAGAACAACTAAAGGAAATACTATTTTTTCTCTTTTTGTAACTTCTCTCAACTGAGTCATTTCAATCATACGTTCTTCTTTAGTTGTCAAAAGCTTCATGATAGGCGGTTGAATTACAGGAACCAAAGCCATGTAAGAATATGCCGCAACTGCAATAGCTCCCAATAATTCCGGAGCTAACTTAGTCGTAACATAAATTGAAGTAGGGCCATCCGCACCTCCAATGATACCTATCGCACCAGACTGTGGCAATGTAAAGCCAAATACACATAAGGCAAGCAATAATGCTCCAAATATACCAAATTGAGCTGCACCACCTAAAAGAGCAGTCTTTGGATTTGCAATTAACGGACCAAAATCAGTCATTGCTCCAACACCCATAAAAATTATAAGTGGGAAAAGTCCCTGATGAATACCTGCTTCATAAATAATCCCCAAAAAACCATGAGGTCCAGCAATATCAGCAACAGGAATATTTGATAACAAACCGCCAAAAGCGATAGGAACCAATAATAATGGTTCGAATTGTTTTTTTATACCTAACCATAACAAAAACAGACAAACCAAAATCATAATTGGAGATCCAAACTGATGAAGGAATTGTTCAAAACTATTTATTATATTAGGGTCAACAGGTTGAACAAAGTTTGCAATACCTGTCGATTGCCATAATTTATATAAACTGTCAACTATATTCATTTTTCTTTTTCCTTATCTAAATTATTATGCTATTGTAACAAGCACATCGCCTGTTTTAACTTTATCACCGACTTCGATTTCGACCTCTTTTACAGAACCTGTCATAGGTGATTTTATTTCAGTTTCCATTTTCATAGCTTCAACAACAGCGATTACATCACCTTCAGAAATGCTATCACCAGCAGATACTAAAACTTTCAAAACAGTTCCAGGTAAAGCAGCTTTAACAGGGGTTGCATCACCAGATACAGCCTTTGCTTCAATTCCTGCTTTTACATCAAAGTCATACAATTTACCATTAACAGTAGCTTTTCTACCTTCTAATGCAACAGCATATTTTTTACCGTTTACAGTTACAGTATAAGCGTTAGAAGATTCTTCAGATTTTTGAACACTTTCTGATTTATCACATTTTCTTACACCAATAGTACCTTTACCTTGCAAGAATAAAATACCTTTTTCCTTACAAGCTGCAGATATAAAGATATTTTCATCATTTACAGGTAAACCGGCATCCTCTAAACGTTTTGTAGCGGCCACAATACCTTTTTCAGGATCTCTATCATTGATATCTACAACCATTTCTGTTGTAGGTTGAAGATTTAATTGTTCGCTTGCGATTCTAACGATTTCAGAATCAGGTTCACAAGGAGTTTTTCCAAAGTAACCTAAAACCATTTTACCGTATCCTTCTGCGATTTTCTTCCATTTCCCAAACATAACATTATTAAATGCCTGTTGGAAATAGAATTGAGAAACAGGAGTAACAGAAGTTCCAAAACCGCCTTTTTCAACAACTTCTTTCATTGCTGCAACAACTTCAGGATATTTATCCATCAAATTGTTATCACGAAGCATTTGTGTATTTGCTGTCAAAGCTCCACCTGGAAGAGGAGATTGAATAATCATAGGATTAACAGCAAGAGCTTCAGGAGGCAAGAAGTAATCTTTCATGCATTCCTTAAACACTTCTTCAGTTTCTAATATTTTTTCAATATCAACACCTAAATCATAATCAGTACCTTTTAAAGCATGCCACATTGAAACAATATCAGGTTGAGCAGTACCACCAGATACCGGTTTCATAGATAAATCTATACCATCAGCACCACCATCAAGAGCAGCCAAGTATGCCGCTAAACCTGTACCAGCTGTTTCATGAGAATGGAATCTAATATGAGCGTCAGCACCCAAAATTTCTCTTGTACGTTTAATTGTTTCATAAACTTTTCTAGGGTTTGAAGTTCCAGAAGCATCTTTAAATGCTAAGCTATCAAAAGGAATACCGGCATCTAAAATATTTCTCAAAACTTTTTCATAAAAAGCAACATCATGAGCTCCTTCACAACCAATAGGTAATTCCATCATAGTAATTGTAACTTCATGTTTTAGGCCATTATCCTTTATACATTGCCCAGAATAAATCAAGTTATTAACATCGTTCAAAGCATCAAAGTTTCTGACAGTAGTCACACCATGTTTTTTAAACATTTTTGCATGAAGATTAATAATATCTCTAGGCCGAGAATCAAGTCCAACAACATTAACTCCACGAGCTAAAGATTGCAAATTAATATCAGGACCGACAGCAGCTCTAATTTTATCCATTGTTTCAAAAGCATTTTCATTGCAATAGAAAATCGGAGACTGGAATCTTGCACCACCAGCAACCTCAAAATGTCTGATACCAGCATCAACAGCAGCCTTAAGTGCAGGTAGAAAATCATCTACAAATACTCTTGCACCATAAACAGATTGAAAACCATCTCTAAAAGAGGTATCCATAACTTTAATCAGTTTTTTTGCCATAATTTTTATCCTTCCTAACTTAAAAAATAAACTCTATCTTCTTGCCATAATAGCAGCTAACGCAACAGCTACAGCGTCATCATCTTTTGATGTAGACTTAGAAGCTGATTTCTTTTCAACAACTTCAACCTTTTCAGGGAAAACTTTGTTTAAATAGCTAATAATTGCAGACATTCCATGCATTGATGCTATTAAAATACACAAAAAACAAAGTACAAACCCCATTCCGATACCTAATAAGGTTAACCCAATAAGTAAATTTTCACTCATAATATATC
>CALVHB010000004.1 GCA_944327275.1 Candidatus Gastranaerophilales bacterium
CATATTAGTCGGAAGATAAAAATTGGAAGATTCAAACAGTTCATAAAAGCTGTTTAAAAAGTGTTTAAATGGTGTTCAAAATTTATTTTATTTTTTAAAGATTTGTTATTTCAACTACACTATAGATTGTCAGAGAGATTGAGAAAAGTACCCCCGGAAGTTTGAGAAAATTCTCAAACTTTTAAAGTTTTGAGGGAAATCTTTCAAAACTAACTGATAAAAATTCTTAAACTCCCTGATAATTCACTCTCAAAGTTACTGATACTTTTTTGATAAGTTTTGTGTTCTTTGTTCAATTTTAAAACATCTATTAAACACACTTTGAACAATGTTTAAACCCCATTAATATAGGAATATACCGCCATAATTTTCAATACAATCTTTATACAGTTCAAATTGTTGTTTAAATTCGGGGTATATTTTTATATTTAAATTTATTGGCAATTGCTCATTATTTAACCAATTTAAGTTTTGTTGTAACCAATTTAATGCTTCATTTGAAGGAAGCTCGCTTAAATAATACATTAATGCAATATCTCTAATGTAAAATTCATGCTGTGTATTTTCAAATACTTTAATAAGAAATTCTTTTTTGTTTTCTATTTCTTTTATAAAAAGAATAATATAGTTACCTATAGTTCCTCTATCTATTCCTTCATCTTCATTTATTACGGATAATATCTTGTATAATATGTTTTCATCGATAATATCGTTAAATTTTTTAGTTAACCATCTTTTTATAGATTGTTTTATTTCATTATCTTTATGCCAAAATACATCTCCATGGTGTCCTATTGCTATAGATAAATAATAAACTATCTGTTTAAGAACGAATTTATCTTTGCAGATGGCTAAATAAGACATTATTGTGTTCCAAAATACTTGAAAATTTCTGTCATACAGAAACAGTGTTTTTAAGGCACTGCAAGCTACTTCTGTATTCTCAGAATACAAAGCTTCAAATCTCATTTCTGAATCAATTCTATTTTTGTTATTTCTACAATAGTTTGAACATTCATTTACAAAATTTTGAAAATTCTTTTCATTTAAAATTTTATTGCAAGGTATATTATAATTATCAAATTTTTCCTGTTGCTCTAAATATTCAGAAATATTTGTCCAGTATAATATTTTACTTTTAGGATTGTAAACAATTCCAACGGTAGGTAATATATGTCTTTTCCAGTATTCAAAATGTTCTTTATCCCCTTTAATAAAAGCGTTATTACCATTAAAATATGATTCTCCGGATTTTATTTGAATTTTTATTTCAATACCAGTAGATTTATATTCATTGTTATGCTGTTCACAAAATTCTATATTAGCATCATGCCCAATATCATCTACTGTTGCTATCTCGCGAAATATTGAACCATTATCTTCTACTAACGTTTTAAAGGCATTAATTCCCTTTTTCTCTGTTATTGTGTTTTGGATTCTACGTGTCATAAGGAAATTATAATACAAATTCAAGTCTAAGTTATATGTATGCAGGTAACAAGATTTTTAATAATCAGCATGTATAATAAAAGCAAGGAGTTAAAATTATATGAATAGTAAGGAATTAAAGAAACTAAAAGATGATTTGTGGCATTCGGCGGACATGCTTCGTGCAGGAGCTCATTTGGCAGCAAATAAATATGGACAACCTATTTTGGGATTAATATTTCTACGTTATGCTGATATTTTATTTAAACAACACAAACCCGCAATTGATGCGGAATATAATCGTCTTAAAGGGTCTCGTGCTGAAAAAAGCATAAAAGAAGTTGCTATTGAAAAATGTGGTTTCTATCTTCCTGAATGCGCATATTATGATTTTATAAACAATGCTCCTGATGATGCAAACAAAGCAACCCTTGTTAAAAAAGCAATGGAAGAAATCGAAAAAGAAAATGACAGAATGGAAGGAGTTTTGCCAAAGGAAGTATACGGGCAATTAGTTCCGGAGGAAGAACCCGAACTGTTATCCAAAATCATTCGAATTTTCAAAAACATTCCTGAAAATATAGAGATTGACCTATTTGGAGAAATTTATGAATATTTTTTAGGAAACTTTGCATTAAACGAGGGTAAGGACGGTGGAACATTCTATACTCCGGCTTCTGTCGTAAGATATATGGTTGAAGTATTAAAGCCTGAGGTTGGGAATAAATTATTTCTTGATCCTGCTTGTGGTTCAGGAGGTATGTTTGTGCAAGCTGCAAGATATATGCACAAACATAATGCAACAAATGAAGATATGATGAAATTCATGTGTTATGGTGTAGAAAAAGACCCGGATACAGTAAAACTAGCAAAAATGAACTTACTTTTGCATAATGTTAGAGGGGATGTAAGAGAGGCTAATTCATTTTATTCAGACCCTCACGATGCGGTTGGAAGATTTGATTATGTAATGGCTAATCCTCCATTTAATGTTGATGAAGTTGTATATGATAAAGTAAAAGACGACCCAAGATTTAATGTTTATGGAATTCCCAAAAACAAATCAAAATCTACGAAGAAAGATAAAGATAAAAAAGAAACCGTTCCAAATGCCAATTATCTTTGGATTTCATACTTTGCAACAGCATTAAATGAAAATGGACGTTCTGCTCTTGTTATGGCAAATTCTGCTTCAGATGCAGGAGCAAGTGAACTTGATATAAGAACAAAAATGATTGAAGCAGGTATTATAAAACAAATGGTAACTCTGCCATCTAATATGTTTACTTCCGTTACCCTTCCTGCAACATTATGGTTTTTCGATAAACAAAAGCCAAATACTGACAAAAAAGATAAAATAC
Source organism: Candidatus Gastranaerophilales bacterium (assembly GCA_944327275.1). GTDB lineage: Bacteria > Cyanobacteriota > Vampirovibrionia > Gastranaerophilales > Gastranaerophilaceae > Stercorousia. Next base: position 2,790 of record CALVHB010000004.1, read on the forward strand.
TGTTCATTGATGCAAGGAATGTATTTACTCAAGTAGATAGAGCACACAGAAAGTTTTCAGCAGAACAGATTAGAAACTTAGGTATAATAACAAGACTCTATGAAGGTGAAACCGAAGAGTTTACTAAACTGATTAAAGAATATGAAACAAATATGGCTAATGCCCCGGAAACTTCTGATGAAGAAGATAACCCACCTAAGAGCTACTGGCAAGCTAACATTGATTGGTTGAAAGAAAGATTCCCAGAAGGTAAGTATAGAGATGTAATCGGCTTGTGCAAAGTTGCTAAACTTGAAGGTGAAGACGGAGTAAAAGACCAAGACTATTCCTTGAATCCCGGTCGTTATGTCGGAGTTGTCATAGAAGATGACGGAATGACAGAGGAAGAGTTTAAGGAAAAGATATGTTCACTTGAACATGAATATCTTTCATTATCAACAGAGTGCAGTGAATTAGAACAAGATATTAAAGATAGCCTTGCTGGAATATTTGGAGATTAATATGACACGATTTCTAGTAAAGGATTTAGTAAAAACAAATGTTAGTTGTTACAACAAATCAGATAATTGGGAGTACATAAACTACCTTGATACTGGTAATCTGACTAATAATGTCATTTCAGAAGTCGTAAAGTTGATTCCTGGTGAAGATACGATTCCAAGTAGGGCAAAAAGGAAAGTTAAGCAAGGAGATATACTGTACTCTACCGTAAGACCTAACCAGTGCCATTTTGGTTATATGAAGAACTTGCTTGATAATATGCTAGTTTCAACTGGATATGCAGTATTAGAACCACTAGCGGATAAAGTATGTGGAAAATATCTATATTATTATTTAACTCAAAGAGAAATAGTAGAATACCTTCATAGTATTGCTGAAGGTACTGTATCTACTTATCCTTCAATTCAACCTAAAGATATTGAGAAAATAAGTATTGATATGCCTGACCTTGACGAACAGAAAGCAATAGCATCTGTGCTGTCGGCTTATGATGATTTGATTGAGAAGAATAACCGTAAGATTGAGATATTGCAAGATATGGCAGAGGAGCTATATAAAGAGTGGTTTGTTCGCTTCCGTTTTCCCGGCTACAAAACAGCCAAGTTCACAGACGGCATCCCAGACGGCTGGGAATACAAACCTTTTAGTAAAATTGCAACTTTTGAACGAGGTGTTTCATATTCATCTGATGAAATAGATTGTGAAGACGGTATAAACTTAATAAACCTAAAGAACATAAATTCTTATGGCGGTTTTAGATTAGACGGAACAAAGAAATATAACGGAAAATACAGAGATGGACAAGTTGTTAAATGTGGAGACCTTGTAATGGGTGTAACCGATATGACACAGGATAGAAGAACTGTTGGAGCTGTTGCCTTAATTCCACACTTTGATAATACCTGTGTTATTTCAGCAGATTTGGTAAAGTTAAATTCTGACATAGACAATTTATTCATATATTCGCTGTGTAGATATGGTTATTATTCAAAGTTCTTCTCCCAGTTTGCTAACGGTTCTAATGTATTGCACTTGAAACCTTCTTCCTTAAGAAACCAGAAAATGTTAATACCAAGAGAAGATTTAATAGATAGCTATGTTAAAGTTGTAAGACAGATAAACGATACTGTTAATAATTTAAACAGAGAAAATGACAACTTAAAGCAACAGCGTGATTTGTTGCTACCACGCTTGATGTCTGGTAAACTTGAAGTAAAAGTATCATAGGAGAAGATTTATGGCAAATTTTATTTCTGAAGATGATATAGAACAAGCGATACTTGAAAAACTGAATAATGAAGAATTCGGTTATGATGTTTTAAGGTGTAATCCTGATCCTTCCCAAATGGAAAATCTTAATGACGGGACAGAACGCCCGAATAAGAAAATGTGTGTGTTGCCTAAAATTCTTTATAATAAAATTTGCGAACTAAATCGAGGTATTCCACAAGATAAAATAGATTCTACATATCAAGATTTGATTTCCGATTTTACTGATAGTGATTTGGTTGAAAAGAATTATTCTTTATACAAGAAAATCAGAGATAAGATTAAAATCGATTTCAGAAAAAATGGCAAAGATGATTTCGGATTTATAAAACTTATTGATTTTGATAATCCGTCAAATAATATATTTACGGCTGTATCTCAAATGTGGATACAGGGCAGATACGGTTGGAGAAGACCGGATATTATTGTTTTTATAAATGGTTTACCGCTTGTATTTATAGAACTAAAAAACAGTATTGTAAAAGTGCAAGAAGCATATAATCATAATTTAAAAGATTATTTAAAAAATATTCCAAACCTTTTTGCATTTAATCAGATATGTGTTTTATCAAACGGTTTAGAAACGAAATTAGGAGCGTTTAACGCATCATACGATTTCTTCTTTGAATGGTTAAAGTCAAGCGAAGAAGATAAAATTGACCGTAAAGCCATAAAAGAAAAGGGGGTATCAGCTGATTATTTCATAGATTGCTTAATGCACAAAGAAACGCTTTTAGATTATATTGAAAATTTCATAGTATTTGAAAACCAAAAGACTAAGATTATTGCAAAAAACCACCAATTTTTAGGTATAAATAATTTGTTCAGAGCTGTTAAAAACAGAAAAAAACTTGAAGGTAAATTAGGTGTATTCTGGCATACACAAGGTTCAGGTAAAAGTTATTCAATGGTTATGTTTGCGAGAAAAGTCAAACGCAAAATTGAAGGAAATTTTACTTTCTTAATTATTACGGATAGAGATGATTTAGATACTCAAATTTATAAAAACTTTGTCAGAACAGAGGTTATTGGCGATAAAGAAGAGTGCCAACCTAAAAATGGTGAACAATTAAGAGGTTTTCTTGAAAAAAGCGAAGAGAAACCTTTTATATTCACTCTGATACATAAATTCCGCTATGATAAAACAAAAGAATATCCAATATTATCAACAAGAAACGATATTATTGTAATGGTCGATGAAGCACACCGTACACAGTATAAAGATCTTGCTGAAAATATGAGAAAGGCTTTGCCAAATGCAAACTTTATAGCATTCACAGGAACTCCGCTCTTAGGTTCAAAAAGATTAACAAATCAATGGTTCGGCGATTACGTTTCAGAATATAACTTTGCACAGTCTGTTGAAGACGGTTCAACCGTCCCGTTGTTTTATTCAAGAAGAGTTCCGGAAGTAGGCTTAGAGAATGATTTTCTTGATGATGATGTAGTTGATATTATTGAAGATGAAAACCTCAATGAAGACGAAACAAGACTTGTAGAAAATTCTTCTTCAAGAATACTTGAAGTTATTAAACGTGAAGACAGATTAGATAAAATTGCAAAAGATATTGCTCATCATTTCCCAAGACGAGGATTTTTGGGTAAAGGTATGGTCGTTTCTGTTGATAAATTTACTGCGGTTAAAATGTATGATAAAGTTCAACACTATTGGCAAGAAGAGAAGAAAGAACTTGTAAAAGAACGAAATAAAGCTCAAACAAAAGAAGAACGAGATAAAATAACAAATATGCTTGCTTATATGGATAAGGTTGAAATGGCAGTTATTGTATCAGAAGAAGCTGACGAAGATGAAAAATTCAAGAAACAAGGACTTGATATAACAAAGCATAGAACCAAAATGAATGAAATTGTTGATGGGCTTGACATTGAAGATAGATTTAAACAGGCTGAAAGTAATCTTCAATTAGTTTTTGTCTGTGCAATGTGGCTTACAGGCTTCGATGTAAAAGATTTATCTACATTGTACCTTGATAAACCGATGAAAGGTCATACTTTGATGCAGGCAATAGCAAGAGCAAACAGAGTATATCCGAATAAACCTTGCGGCATTATTGTAGATTATGTAAATGTCTTTAAGTACATGAAAAAAGCATTGAGTGAATATGCAACAGGCAGTGATGGTACTGAATTTCCGGCAAAAGAAATTGATAAGCTGGTTGATTTAATAGGGCAAACCATTGATGAAACAGATGAATTTTTGAAAAAGATTGATATTGATTTAGATAAAATAATTGAAGAATCCGGTACATTTGATCAACTGGATAAATTACGAGCAGCATATAATAAAATAGTTGAAAAAGATGAAACAAAAGAAAAGTTTAAGGTTTTATCTAACACATTGATCAATTTATACGAAGCATCGAAACCAGAAATCTTTGAAATGCATTGGAAAAACGAAAAATTTTCGCCAATTTTATATATGAATGGACTTCTTCAAAATACAGTTGATGATGAAAAAATTCAACGTGCAAAATTAAGAATGGGACAGCTTTTAGACAATAGCGTAACGTCTGAACAAGCGGAAGAAAAAGGTGATAAATACGCTATTCACGAATATAAAGTTATAAATTTGTCCAAAATTGATGTTGATAAACTGAGAGAAGAAATAAAACAAGCAGAATATAAGGCTATTGAAATTGACAACCTCAAAGCTTTTCTTGATGAAGCTTTGCAACGAATGATAAATAAAAATGTCACAAGAATAAAATTCTCTGAACGATACAAAAATATTATTGATAGATATAATGCCGGCGGTTCGGAAAACGAAGATTATTATGAACAACTGCTTGAATTAATAGAAGAACTTAAACAAGAAAACGAAAGACCAAACCAATTTGGTTTAACAGAAGAAGAGCTTGAAATCTTTGATTTGCTTATAAAAGGTAAAAAACTGACTAAAGAAGAAGAACAAAAAGTAATTTTATCTTCTAAAAATCTTTATAAAAAATTAGATGAAAATAAAAGTAACTTATTCGTGGCAGATTGGTATAAAGATGCTCAGCCAAAAGCAAAAATAAGAAGTACAATTCGCGAAACTTTAAATGAAGATTTACCGGAAAGTTATGATAAAGAAGTATTTGATGTAAAAACAGATTTACTGTTAAATCATTTTATTGATATGGCTATCCAAGGCTATGGTTGGATACCAAAAGCAGCATAGTTCTTAAGTTTATAGTTTTGTGTCAAACTTAAACTATTAATATTTTTATGCTAATATTTAGGTACAGTATTATTAAAAATCATAGGTTTATATGGATAAATTATATAGATGTCAAGTTTTCACACCTGTAGAAAAAGTCAATAAACTTCTTGATTCCATTGATTATAAGCACGATTTATATGGTAAGAAAATTTTAGAAAATTCGTGTGGCAATGGTGCTGTACTGAGCATGGTTATAGAAAGGTATATTCAGGATTGCTTAAAAAACAATTTTGATCTTGAAACAATTAAAGATGGTCTTGAAAAAGATATCTGGGCATTCGAAATTGATTCCAAAAAGTATAAAGAATGTCTAAAAAAAATAAATAATATTGTTAACAAATATGGTATATATAAAGTTAAGTGGAATATTTTGAAAAAAGATTTCCTAAAATACAACTTACCACATAATTTTTCCTATATTGCTGGAAACCCGCCATACATAAACTATAGAGATTTGCCAGATGATGATAGAATTTATGTAAAAAATAATTTTTCAACTTGTAAAAAAGGGAAATTTGATTATTGTTATGCTTTTATAGAGAAAAGTATTGATTGTTTAGATAATAATGGCAAGTTAGCTTATTTAATACCAAGTAGTATTTTCAAAAACGTATATGCAGAAAGTCTCCGTAATTATATATTACCTGACATTACAATGATAATAGATTTTAAAACAGAGAAAGTATTTGAAGAAGCATTGGTTGCAACATCTATTTTGGTATGCGATAAAAATTCTAATGCAAAATCTATCATATATAAAAATGAAGAGGCTAAAATTAAAAGAAAAATTCAGAAGAAGACATTAAATGGTAAATGGATTTTTATTGAAGAGAGTTCTATTCCAAAAAATAAAAAATTAATTAGATTTGGGGATTTATATAATGCTTCGATTTCAATTGCAACTTTGCTTAATGAGGCTTTTGTAATAAATGAAAAATCAAAAAATAAAAATATAGAAAAACAAATTCTTAAACCAGCCAAAAGCCCTCGAAATTTAGCATATGCAAAAGAAGAAAATATTATATTTCCATATTTTTACAAGAATAATAAACTTGAAAGATATTCTGAAAAAGATTTTGTATCAAAATACCCAAAAGCATTTGCATATTTAAAAGAATTTAAAGATAAATTAGATAATAGAAACAAAGATGTTTCTGCAAAATGGTTTGAATACGGAAGAAGTCAAGCTTTATCACATTTAAATCAAGAAAAATTATTGATGTCAACAGTTGTTACTAATAGCATTAAAGTGTATGAATTAGAAAAAAATGACATTCCTTATGCTGGTATTTATATAGTATCTAAAAATGGAAATCCTCTTATTAAAGCTCAAAAAATTCTTCAAAGTGATAAATTTTTAGAATATGTTAGTAAAATAGGAATACAAGCAAGTGGTTCTTCATTAAGAATTACCGCTAAAGATGTAAACAACTATGAATTTTGCTTGGAGGAAATATAGATGGAAAAAATAACATACCAAATTTCTTCAAGAGCTGCTATATTATTAGGTCGCGAAAGTGTATCTAAAGTAGATGGGGCTATTATTGAATTAGTAAAAAATACTTATGATGCAGATGCGTCTTTTTGCCTCCTTGCTTTTGATATTGAGCATGATGCTATCTATATTATAGATAATGGCACTGGGATGACTCGTGATACCATACAAAATTGTTGGATGCTTATTGGTACCGATAATAAACGAATTGAATATCAATCAAAAAAGAATAGGATAAAATCTGGTGAAAAAGGTATTGGACGTTTTGCGTTGGATAGACTAGGGGCGATTTGTGAAATGTATACAAAACACGAATCGTCTAATAATACGTTATATTGGAAAACTGATTGGAGAAATTTTGAAGAATCGGGCAAGACAATAAATGAAGTTGCAGCTGATATAGATTTTATAGATAGTGATATTAGATTGTTCATTCCTCATAATATTGTTAAAAATTTGGATAATATTAATGAAGATATAATGAATAATTTTACTACAGGAACCATATTAAAAATTACTAATTTACGTGACAATTGGTCAGATAAGAATATTGATAAAATTTTCAACATGCTATCTTATTCAATACCTAATACGGGGATAAAAGAATATAGTATTTATGTCCAAAAATCTTATAATGATATCATTCAAAACATCAAAAATGAAATGCTTGAAGAATTTGATTATAAATTAGAAGCAAAATTTGATGGTACTAATGTATTTATTAAATTGTTTCGAAATGAATTTAATATTAACATAATACCTGATGAAGTTTTTGATATGACGGAATTTAAAAAATCGCCATATCGAAAAGATGATTTTACAAAGCAAATTATTGAATATAAGTATACCGTAGATCAGATAATTAATTCTTCAAATGAAAAACTAAAACAAGCTATACATGATGTTGGATCCTTTAACTTTGAATATTATTTTCTTAAAAATCAAATAGCATCTAATAAAGATCGAGAAAGATTTTTTTACAAAGAATTAAGTAAACAAAGAAAAGATTGGTTAAGCCAAAATGCTGGAATAAAAATATATAGAGATAATTTTATCGTAAGACCATATGGAGATGTTAATTCTGATGCTTTTGATTGGTTAAATCTTGATGGAAGAAGGGCAAGCAGCCCAGCTGGTGCAGGTAAATCTTCCGGAGGATGGAAAGTTGGTAACAAACAAGGTTACGGTAATGTTTATATATCCAGGATTAATAATGAAAAAATTATAGATAAATCTAGCAGAGAAGGTATTATTGATAATGAATATTTCACATTATTTAAACAACTAATCATAGGTATAATAAGTATTCTGGAAAATGATAGAAGTTATATTGCAAGAGGTTTCGATAAATTTTATGATAAAAAGCATAAAACTGAACAGAAAATTGAGCAAGGAAAGAATTTAGCAAAAACAATATCCGCAAAAACACAAGAACCTGATTCAGAAAGAGAGGAATGGGACAATAACAATCCACAAAACTCTGACAATAAAATTCTGCTCAATAAGAATGACGATATTGATAAACAAAATAAACAATTAGCAGAAGCTTTATTATTAATTGATGAAGAAAATGAAGAGTTGCTATCTGATATAAAAATGTTGCGATCACTTATTACAAATGGTTTAGTAACAACAGCCATATTGCATGATTTAATGGGCATAAATGCTGATTTAAAAGGAAGAATTGATGACTTAAAATATGAATATGAGAATAATAATAAAGATATGATCTATGAATATTTTGAAAATATTAAAAGAAGCGATCTTTTTATGAATTCTTGGATAACCGTAGTAATATCTCAGTTAAAAAAGCAAAAAAGAAAAAAAATAGAAAATGATATATATGCAATAGTAAAAAACCTAGAATTAGTTTTAAAGCCGATCTTAGAACAAAAAAATATCTCGTTAAGCATTATTGGAGATTATGCGATTACTAAAAAAGAAATTTATGCTATTGATATAGAAAGTATTATTTGTAACCTAGTTATAAATTCTATAGAGGCATTTAATAAAATAGATCTTAATGATAGGAAAATAACTATTGAAATTAATAATGAGAATGAAAATATTGTAATTACATATATTGACAATGGTCCAGGGATTTCAAAACATTATACTAGTCCTTATGAAATATTTAAACTTGGGGTTACAGACAAAAGAGATAATATAAGTGGTGAAATTATAGGAACTGGTCTTGGGATGTATTTAATTTCAACAATTGTTGCAGAATATGGTGGTGAATTTATAATACTAGATCAAGAAAAAGGATTTGGTTTAAAAATAATTATACCTATAATGAGGAAATAAAATGGAAACTTTAAATATTGCTATTATTGATGATGATCAAGCCAAAATTACAAGAATAAAAAGTCAATTTTCTAAGCGTCATGACATAGAAATGGATTCGAAGTCATCAGATTATACATTAAACCTTATTCCTATTGATATCGACCATGCCAAAGAACATTTGAAATCATTGTTGATTGAGAATAAATGCGATGCAATTATAATAGATTATAATCTTAGCTCATATTCAACTACAATAAAAAATGGAATAGACATCGCCAACATTATACAAAATACAAAAGAATTATTTCCTCTTTTTATACTTACTGCATATGAAGATTCTTTATTCCGAGATGAAGTATTTAATGCTCATCAAATATATAATTCAAATAACTACTTAAATAATATCGAGTATAGAAAAGAGTTTCATTTAAGATTAATCGAACAAATACTTATGTCAAGAAAACAGAGACAACAGTGGGAAGACGAGTTAAAAAAACTAATTCCAGATGCTGGCAAAAGCGTTGAAATAGATGCAAAAATTCTTGAGCTTGATTCTAATATAGAAAATTCTATAGATAAAACTTGTGCCCTTAATCCTAAATTAAAAGAAGCAATATCATCAAATAAATTAGTTGAATTATTACATAAAGTAGATGAGATTATAAGTGAAACATAGTATGAAAAAGATACAAAAACAAACTCCTAAAAGAAAAGGTTCACCAAAATTAAATTACAATAATGCAAGAAAACAATTAGCTGAGGACTTTAATAATAGATGCGGTTACTGTGATGATTCTGCACAAATTGCTTGTTGTTCATTTCATATTGATCACTTTGCTCCTAGAAAATTTGAACATCTAGTTAATGATTATAATAATTTTGTTTATTCATGCCCATATTGTAACATGTCTAAAAAAGATAAGTGGGTAAGTGATTCGGCAGATATATCTGTAATTGGGGATGTTGGATTTGTTGATCCCTGTGATGATTCCTACAATGAACTCTTTGAACGTTTGGATAATGGGAAAATAAAACCTTTAACAAAATTGGCTGAATATATATATTTAGAATTAAAACTGTATTTAAAAAGACATGAAGTCTTATACTTAATGGAAGAAATAAATACAAAATGCGATCTTGTTGAACTTAAAATCAGAGAATTACAGTCTGGTGGCAAAAATACAGAAAAACTTGAAAAGATTCATTATGAACTCTTAAAATATTTTAAAGATTATTTTTCAATATACCAGCAGGAATGGAATTCTGGGCAATAAAGACTTGATTTTATCCTGACTTTGAGTGATAGATACGACACATTAAAGTAGATTCTATTGAAAAAGTCAAGCAGTAAAAAATTAAAAACAAAACTTAATTAAAAGCAGCCAAAAGAAACACACAAAATTTCTTTTGGCGCTTTTAATAGTTTTGTAAGCTTGTAAGTAGTTATTTAAGCTACTTTAAGTTTTTCTTGGTATTTAGCCTGCACTTTCTTTGCCCAATTCGGATCAAAAGGTTCTTGATTCCTCAAAACTCCCATTGCAGTTAAAATCATCTTTCGCATAACTGCCGTTATTGCAACTTTTTTAGCTTTTCCTTTTTCTACTAAATGTAAATAAAAGTTGGTAAAATAATTATCATGTCTAATACAACTCAATGCCGGCATATACATTATTTTTCTTAAATCACTTTTACCAATTTTTGAAATAGTTACTTTGCCATATTTATCACCGGAAGAATTTTCTCTCGGAGATAAACCTGCGTGTGCTACAAGTGATTTTGGCGTAATATCGTTTATTGTTTCATAGTTTAATTCGGCAAGTATTCGCCAAGCTACATTAAAATTAATACCATCAACGGTTATTAACAAATTAAAATTTCTTGATAAAAATTCATTGTCTTTTACTATTGTTTCAATTTTGTACATTGTTTCCTTAATTTGTTTTTCAAGAAAATTAATACGTTTGTTAATTAACTGCTTTACATCTGAATCCAATGCGGATTTTATTCTCATCAACTCTTTTGCTCTGTCTTCAACAAGAGTTTCTTTGAATTTTACAAGCCTTCTAAAATGCTGCAATTCTTTTGGTACTTTGGGAGTTTGAGTCGGATTGTATAAGAAAGTATAATGTGCTATCATTTGACTATCGACTTTATCATTCTTTGTCCTTAACTGGAGACTTTTAGAAAATGATTTTGTTCGTACAGGATTTACCACACTTACTTTATGAGCAGAATTCTGAAGATATTCACAAAGCTCTCGGGGGTAAATTAAATGTGGAGTTTGACGTACGGCTACTCCACTTATTGTAAAAGGTATATTCCTGTTGCTTCCAGGCAAAAATGTATTTGTTCACATTTTTCTTGTTTCAAAAACTTTTCGGCTTGTTTTACAAACTTTTTAATTCCTTTTTTGTCATTTGGAAAAGTTGAATAGCCAAAATAATTTTCTCCGTCAATAGTGTACATTACATCAAATTTGCTTTTTGCGACATCAATTCCTACACACAATTTTCTCATACTACACCTCTTTCTTTGATAGATAAATCTTGAATATTCCCAAACATTCACCTCGTAAACTCAGACTTTCCGTCTATGATTCTATCCAATTTTTCAAGGACTTCAAGATTTTGATTCGTTCTACTTTTCAAACTTTAAGTTTCAGGTCTTATTAATCTTTTTCTATCAATACTAACAATTTTAATAGAAAAATTAGCAAAAATTGTTCTACATTGCAGTCTTTATTGACTTCGGTCGGGTTCAATTTTTATATGCTAATTTTTCTATTTCTATAGTACGAGGTCGTATGGAAAAAGTCGGATTGAATATTTCGCCAAAAGAGTTTAAGCAGTTGAGCAAATGGTCGGAAAATATATACAATACAGCGGTTATTATTGATTATTTTGTTACTAATCAACCAGATATTGAAGAATGCTACAATCTTGCGCCGGTTGTTAAACATTTACGAAATGATGCGGATGTTTTAAATGCATTTTTTATAGACCACGAAAAAGATGTCGAAGTTTAAATGCCGTTTAAAAGGTGTTTAATCGGTGTTCAAATCGTGTTCACAAATTTCTTCGTGTGTTATGCCGAGAGTTTGTTCCTCAATTTTTCGTATAACATCAGGTGTTAAACCTTTCGGCTTTTCCTCTTTGAGCTTTTGTTTTTCACTTAACACTTCATCCTCATAAGATTTAACCGGAGCAATCAATTTCAGCATTTTAGTAACGGCATAATATCTTGCAGGCTCGACTTTACCGTTATTCTCCATATCCCTCTCGATAGAATTTATCAAATTTCGGGTAAAATCATATAAATCCGAATGTAACGTTGTTTTAGTCCGAAGATATTCCGTTCTTTTGGTTTCCCAATCATCAGACTTTTTCCATCGGCGGAGTGTTCTTTCGTTCAAATGAAGCTGTCTTGCAATATCTTCTAATGACATAAATTTCTCGGCATAAAGCTTAAAGGCATCTTGCGCCAATGTTTGTTTTTTCATAGTTAACCTCGGGGTAAATAAAGTTTTGATACACACAGGATAACTCTGTTTCGCAGAAACATCAAGTCCCAAATGTGTCCAAATGATACGATTTCAGGAATCCAAGTTGATATTTTATCTAAAAAGAGTGATGTATTGTGTAACAAAAAGAATAAATATGATTAAACAGTACAGCAGATACAGATTAAAGAAAATCCGCGGATGGGAAATCAATGACAACAGAGAATATACGGTCATTGGTTTTTATAGTGAAGATACAGTTTTATGCGAAAGTCCAAGCGGCGAATTGTATGTATTTTTAAAAGAATTTTTATTTGATCCAGAAAAGCCGGATGAAATATATTCAAAAATCGAAGTAAGAAAGGAAAACAATGGTTGAAAAAGATTACAAATTATACGGAACAAAGATTTTGAATTTAAAAACACAAGAAATCGGATTGTTAATTTGTTTATGGGAGAACAAATTCGCTGATAAAACAGTAGATTTTGCGACTTGCGTAGATAAAACAGGCAAAAGATACAACATTGAACTCGATAATATAAGAGGATTTGAAGATGATTTTGAAAAATAAATTGACTAAAGAAACACTTGATATTCTGTATTCTGAATTCAGGAAAAAGTTTGCAAAAGAAATTCGGGATGCGTTTGAAAGTTATCGCAAAACACAATTAAATAAATACTCTTGGAACTTCAAAGACGACAATTCATTGGAGTTTAATTTTTATTTTGAACTCCATTGGAATTTCAATCATTTTGGAAATAGTAACTGGTATATAGAAAGAATGTAATTTTTTATTTTAATTTAGATTCTTCTTGCCAGCTCTAATAATTTATTTATAGATTGGTTTAATTGTTCTTGAGGTGGTAAATAAATAATAGCTGTCAAAAAATTTAAATACTCCAAATAAGAATTGCTACTTGCATATGTTTTTAATACAAATTTTGCATAATTCTGCCAAGCTTGGACAATGGAGTAATTTATAGGAGCGGAAATATTATTTCTAAGTATATTCACACCTTGATTTATAACATCAATAATTGCATTAAAACCATTATTTGAATATTGAGAATAATTATTTTGCATGTTTATTATCCTCCGTTATCTTACAAATATCATCCAACTGCTGTTTTAAATCTTTTATTGTTTTTTCTTTATCAGAACTAATTTTATCAGGAATAGGTTTTGCTTCATTGTTGTTTAATGGCTTATTTGAAGTCACTTTTATACCTAATATCTCCATATTTCCAAAAGGAAGTAACGTAAGTATAATTAACAAAATAAATAATATTGTATCTTTTGTCGGAGGTGTAAATGATAATTCACTAATTTTGTTCCAATTTATTATACAAAGAATTAATGCGCTCAAAAATAGTACAAAATACCATATTAATATAATAAGGTTATGCTTATATAAAAAAGTGAAATTTTTGTAACATTCTGCCTTTTTAATCTCGATTATTAACAACAATTTTTGGCAGGTCTCATTTAAAAAATCTTTTTTAGTTACAACTTTTATTAATTTATATACAAGACACAAAAAATTTATTGATAATAAAATAATCAACAATAAAAAACTATGATTTTGTATAAAATTTATGATAGTTTGCACGAAACAATTCCTTTCAAAGAAAAGAATATCACAAACATGGATATTATCATATTTTAACGGCTATATAGCGAATTTGGTTGTTTTTACTTGCTATTTCTACCGGATTGAGCGATGTATGTTGTGGCTTGATTTCAAAAAGGAGGAAAAGTATGAGTTACAATATTTTCATTATCTCTGACACTCATTTTTCGCATGAAAATATGTATCAATTTTTCAATTATGACGGAACAAAAATGCGTCCGTGGAATAGGGCAGAAGATGCTGACGATTTTATGATTGAGAAATGGAATTCAATGGTAAAACCAAACGATAAAGTTTATCATTTAGGAGATGTCGGAATTAACAGGAATAAATTGGATATAATAATGCCCAAGTTGAATGGTACAAAGATTTTAATCAAAGGTAATCACGATAAATTTAAACCAAAGTTTTATTTACAGCATTTTAAAGATATTCGCGGTTGTCATAATTTAGATAACTTCTTGCTGACACATATACCGGTTCATCCGGAATGTAAAAGCAGGTTTAAATTGAATATCCATGGGCACGTTCACGCAAACAGTTTAACGGACCCTTGGTATTACAACACTTGCGTTGAAGTTAATAATTATGTTCCAATTCCTTTTGAAGATATTAAACAAATTATTCAACAATAGCTTCAATATTTCCAATGGCATAAAGCGGAATATCGTATAAATTATTATCGTTCAATTTATAATCAGCAAGTGAGGTTCTGACAGATTTTTCGGATTTATAATCTTGAATAAAGTTTTTTAAGCTCTTCGCTTTTAAATTCTTTTCCGCTTTGACTTCAACCGGAATAACATATCCGTCAAGTTGAACCACAAAATCAACTTCGCTGCGGCTTGAATCGTTTGACCAATAATAAATCGGCATATCATCCTCAGCACTTTTTAGTTGCTGATATACATATTGTTCTGCTATTGCACCTTTAAACTCTTCAAAAATTT
>CALVHB010000005.1 GCA_944327275.1 Candidatus Gastranaerophilales bacterium
ATTCCTATGTAGGCACTAAAGAGAATTCTTGGGCTGTTTGGCCAACTATAGGTTATGAAATCCTTCTGCCAGATGGTAGTTCTTTTAATATCTCTGGTACTTGGATTACATTTTATCCTAATGCAAAGGATTCTGGGAATAAAAAAATACTTGTCGTAAAACTTTCTTATTTTCTATAAATAAAACAAAAAATACTCTTGAGCCTTTTGGTGCAGGAGATTCAATTACCAGTTTATTACGATATAATTGTGATAAAACGAAACCATATCAATCTGCAAGTAAGGGTTGTGCAGCTGTAATTATGAAAAGTGGTTGGAAAATTCCACACAACTATCCGTGGTAGGTTAAATGCATATTTTTTTGTATTCACAAAAATCACAAGGTTTTGAATGTAATATATTTTCAGGTGGAATAAATTGATTTATTTTTTCACAAGTATTAAAGATGATTTTTTTATATTCATCAAGTTTTTCTGGAGATAGTTCTATTATACAATCTTGACTTTGTTTTAAATCGATGTATACAAATTTAATGTTTGTTCCAAATTTTTTTGATGCACAAAGCAGGTAGACTATTGTTTGGAAATCAGTTTCCGGATTTTGTGGGATTGCCCCTGTTTTGTAGTCAAGAATATAGTATGATGATTCATCTTTTACTATTGCGTCAATACGACCGCCAATCCAATATTTATCTATTTTACAGGACAGGTTATATTCTGAGTTTATGTATGATTTTTTAAAGTAGCAATTACTTTTTAGATTATTCCAAATTTTAGATTCTTCTTCAGAGAGTGCTTTTTCAAGTTTGTCTATGTTATCTCCTCTTAAGTAATAGTTTGCAAGAGCGTGGATTTTTTTACCTTTTTCAAAAGGAGTACTTTTTTGAGGCATTGTTATTTTTTTTATGTATTTAAGGTAGTATTTTTGAGGACAAGTGTTAAAGGTTTTTAGCATATTAGGTGAAAAGTTATTCATATGTAGCCTCCGTAGTGTTTAATAGTTCCTCAAAAATTACACTTGGAGCTTGCTCTACCATTTTTCCGCTAAAGGATTTTATTTTTCTGCTGGTTGTGAAGTATAGATATTTTTTCGCTCTGGTAATTGCGACATATAAAAGTCTCAAATGTTCTGATATTTGTTCTTGTTTCATATCAAACTCGGTTTTTGGCTTATAACTTTTATTCATTCTTTTAAGATTTTCAATAAAATCTGCGGACTTCATTTTTACTTGTTCCATATCAAGTGTAAGATTTTTTTCTGACATTTCAGGGATAAATACGTAGTCAAATTCGTCTCCTTTTGATTTATGAAGAGTCATTATTTGAACTTTTCCCGCAAGGAATTCTCTATCACTTTCATCTTCTTCCGAGAAGAATTTAAATCCGCTCAATGAAGGTTTTTTAGCTAGTTCTCCAAGCCTTTCCACAAGAGTAGAAAAGTTCTTATAGTTTATTGATAACCTTTTTATTAGTGTTGAAATAAGGTATACATTTGATTTTTCTATTTCTGATGAAAAATAATGAAGCCCTATTTTTATAGCAAGTTCCTCAGGTGCAAGGTGCGGGAATGAAAGCCAATATGTCAAATCCCAATAAAATTGAGCGAGATAAATATTTTCTATTGTGTCGCAATTTACTTGAACAAATGGGATTTCATATTTTCTTATATCAAGTCCCAAACGCTGTTTGTAAAAGCCCATTTCTGCAAGAATTTCGTAGTTATCTGCGATAATGTCGTTATCAAATGGATGGAGTATCATTTGCATAATACCATATATTACTTTGAATATTGATTTTTGCTCCAAAGATTCACTTCTTGTTATACTTTTTAGACCGCTATTATTGATAAAATTTATCCATTGTGCAACTTGGAAGTTACTTCTTAAAAGTATTCCTATTGTGCATTTCGGATCTTTTTTTAGTGCCTTTTTTATTTCTTTAAGTATGTAATTTCTTTCTTCTATGGGTTTGTCAAAAATTGTAGATATAATAGCATTTTCGCTTTCTGGGTTTTTACCTGGAACAGGGTGCATGAATATTTTGTAAAATGCGTTTTTGTAATTATTATTATTTTCTGCCCAGGTTACCAAATTATTTGCAAGTTCCCATACATCCTTTGTGCATCTTTGAGAGCAATTCATACTTACGTTGTTACTTGTTTGTATAAATTTTCTAAAACCTTCAACATCTGCATTTGAAAAAGTGGTTGTAATTGCTTGGTTAATATCTCCGCATCTTATTAGATTTTTGGATTTTGCACTTAGTAAGTTAATTAATCTTTGTTGTATTGATGAAGAGTCTTGTGCTTCATCTTCAATGATGTAGTGACAAATATTTTGATAATATTCTCTTATATCCTTGTTATTTTCAAGTAATTTTACAGAGGATATAAGCATATCGTCATAGTCTATTAGATTTGAATTTTTTAGAATATTTTGGTATTCGTTAAAGAATTTTTGAAAATTTTCAAGTTTTTTATCTGTGAAAGTTTCAGGGAATTCTCCTTCTCCAATTTTGAATACTGATATTCCTCTGTCGAATTCTTCGGATTCATTTTTTTTGATTTTAAGATTTGATGTTATTTCCCTTATAATTCTTGAACGTTGTGTATCATCACAAATTTCAAAGTCTGATGATAGACCTAATCTTTCAAAGTTTCCGTTTTCTTTTAAAATTCTGAGCGCAAGTCCATGGATAGTGCTAATGTTTGGCAACTGAGAAGAATTTTGTCTAATATTTTTAATTCTGTCTCTGAAGTTTCTTGCTGCAGATTCCATATATGTCATAACAAATATGTTTTCAGGGTTAACCCCTTTATCAAGAAGATTTATTATTAATGCAAGCAGGATAGTAGTTTTACCAGCTCCCGGAACTGCAGAAATTGCCATTTGTCCTCTTTGGTATTCTAATACAGGTTTTTGGTCGTCTCTTGGTATAATTTTAAATTTATTAGAAGATTCATTTTTGTCGTTTTCTGTTGAAGTGATAGTGATGTAATCTTCTATTCCCCCAAAGTTTTCAACTCCGTTGCTGTCAAATAGGCTTGAATATGTGTATATATGCTCGCTCGCACATAGTATAAGTTTTCTTAGAATTCTTGCGGTTTTTTCTTTTGAAAGTTCTATATTATCCTCGATAGTGAACTCATCTTTTGCCCAGCCTCTTTGGAAAACCCAAGCATTATAAAGTGGTCCTGTATCACTTTTTATCCATTCATCATTTGATATATCTAGCCAGAATTGGTATTTTGTTTTAATTTGATTATCAATGATTTTTTGTGGCGTTGATATAATTATACTTGATTCAGGTATTTCTAACGTAGAGTATGGATTTTCTGCAATGATTGAATTTTCTATTTGATTAAGGATTTCATTTTGTCTTGATTCAAAGTCATTTTTGAATATATTTTCAAAATCTTGGAGTTGTTTAATAAAAAAGTTGAATTTGTTTAATTCAATAGGTTTTAGTTCATAAATATTTCCGATTCCGTTAAAGATTTCATAAACTTTTTCTGATAATTTAAGATTACTTTCTGATAGAGTTGACAGTAAGTTTTTAAAGTTTTTGTATTTTTCACTATATTCATTAATATCAAATTCAAAATCACATAATTCTTGTGAGAGAGTAAAGTGTTCAAGTATATTCTTACAGTATTTTACAGGTATACCGACAAATTCTGATAAAACTACTCTCAGCTCAAACTCGTCAACTTCGATTTTATTGTTAAGTTTAAGGATTGTAAGTATTGATTTAACAAGTCTATTTTGAATTAATTTTTCGCTTCCAGATAGGAAAATTTGGTCAGTATGAAGATTTTCTTTAAGAGAAAATTTGAGCATATCGTCAATGACCGGAGTAATTATTGCGATTTGTGATGGGGGGATATTCTTTTTGAGAAGTTCATTAATTTTTTTTACTGCAAGTTCGATCATTGATGCTCGTTTTGATGGGGATTGTATTGAAAAATATTTCAAAGATTCTTTTTTATTATCTAAGATGTTATTGAATATTATGTCGGCATCTTCTGAAAGATGATTCAAAGATGTTAGTTTGAGAACCTTTTGCGGGAATAGTTCTTCAAATTTCCAAACAGCAGTTTTATCTGCGCTCAAGTATCCAGTTCTGCTTGCTCCTTTTTCGTCAAATGCAATGAATACTTCTTTAAGATTCGGTGCGAGCTGTTTTATAAAATCGAAGCAGATAGGTGTTATTTCATCTCCATCATCTAAAATCAAGTATTTTATATTTTTGAAATAGTCAGTATTTTTACAAATATAGTTGAAAACTAAACCTTGTCTGAGGTAGTCAAAATCTCTTAAAGCTAGAGTTTTGGCCAGAAGTTTCTTTAGAGCTTTTTTAGCGTCTTCAGAAAAACTTTCGCCAAGAATTCTTGAGCGCCATTCTACTTCTTCGTCAGTAAGATTATTTTGAACAATTAAAGAATATCTTCTAAATAGCTGATGTAGAAGTGATTTTTTTGAATTGTACCCTTTAAATTGAATTTCTTTGATAATATCTTTGAGAATAAACTGAGAAACCTCCAAACCCGCCATATTTGGGAGTATTGTTGGGTTATCATATGGGTTTATGTTTTCCAGAGTTGCCCAGTTATCGTTTATGGTGTTGTAAACTAATGAAAAAAATGAATGGACTTCAAGTTTTTCAATGCAGTCAACAGAAAGTCTTTCTAAAGTTTTGTTTATGAAGTTTTGTTTAAGATTGGAGTTTTGTACAATTACAAGAATTTCTGAAGAATTAATCCCAGAATTTAAAAGTTCTGCATATTTTTCTATAAGCAAATCGCTTTTATTTGTGGATAAATCTCCCGAAATTAACATCCATACTCCTTCAATAATTATTTTAGCATGAACAATAAAAAATTTGTTTTGTCCTCATCCTTATGAACTATTGCTTTTTTTTAAACATTCGTCTATTATATAACCATAAACGGAGAGGTAAAAGATACATTTTAAGTGCATGGAGGTTAATATGAAAGAATTACAAGAACAAATCGGATTTTAAGCAGGTCAAATATATGATTATTTGAAAAATAACGGAGAATCAACATTCTCTAAAATGAAAAAAGAATTAGACCTTAAAGGAAACTTTGCTGATTTGGGTCTAGGTTGGTTAGCTAGAGAAGACAAAGTAGAAATTTCTAAAAAAGGTTCTTCAGTTAGCGTAAGACTTAAATAGTTATTAAATTCTTATAAAAAAGCAGCACTTTTTAATGGTGCTGCTTTTTTGTTGTTAAAATAAAAAGCTTCTAAAAATTTTAGAAGCTTAAAAACTTGTAGTGATTCTCGTGTAAAAGGTTAGTAGGTAGAAAGTGTAGTAGGTAGTGTGAAATTTATTATCAAAATTTATTAACGTGTCTTGTATCTATATAAAGTATTTGAGTATATAAAAATTGCATACATTAAATATAATTTTACAAAAGTTTACATTTTAAATATTTTAATATAATTTTGCAGTCTAAAATTTTTATTGTAAAATATCTTGTAAAAAAGGTGTATGATATGAAAGTAGCGATTTATCCTGGGAGTTTTGATCCCATAACAAAAGGACATTTAGATATATTAAAGACTGCGACAGAAATTTTTGACAAAGTAATAATTGCTGTTGCTAAAAATTCAGAAAAGCAGGGTTTCTTACCGACAGATGTTCGTGTAAAATTGATTAAGGAAAGTGTTAAGGATTTGGCAAATGTTGAGGTTGATTCTTTTGAAGGTTTGACAATAAATTATGCCAGAGAAAAGGGTGCTTCGGTTTTGATAAGGGGATTGCGTGCTGTTTCTGATTTTGAATATGAAATGCAGCTTTCTCAGGCTAACAGTGCTCTTGCAAGCGAAGTTAAAACAGTTTTTTTAACTACAAAACCAAAATATAACTTTATTTCATCTAGTACAATCAAAGAAATTTTTCTTAATAATGGAGATATTTCAAAATTTGTTCCGGAAGCTGTAAATGATTATTTGAACAATTCTTATAAATGTTAAAATATGTGGCTTTTTCCTTAACAAATTATTTGACAATTAATTTACGCTTATGTAGAATGTAAATTAGGTAAGAAAGGTATATGTGTAATGCAACAAAATGGTGTATATGATTTATTGAGAATGTTGGAGATGTCTTTTGAGGAAGGTTTTCCTATTATTCCAAGAAAGTTTACTATTGTAAAAACAAAAGAAATCGAAACATTAATTGATAGAATTTATGCTTCACTTCCTGTAGAAGTACAAGAAGCTAGAGCATTTTTGAGACGTAGAGATGAACTTCAAGCTGAAGCACAACAAAAAGCAGAAAAAATTGTGCAAGACGCTCAAGCAGAAGCTGATAGAAAACTTTCTGAAGCAGATTTCTTAAAAGCTTTGGAACGTGAGGGAATTAGAATTCGTGCTCAAGTTCAGGAAGAATGTGAAGAAATTAAACGTAAAGCTCTTGAAGAAGCTGAGCAAATAAGAGCTCAAGCAGCAGATGATGCTATGAAAACAAAAGAGGGAGCAGAACTTTATGCTGAACAAGTTTTGACTAATCTAGAGAAAAATTTGGCTCAACAACAACAAATTGTCAAAAACGGTCAAGTTTATATGGAAAAACTTCGTTCTGAGTCTTTTGGATCATATGATGTTCCAACTTCTTATTCTTCAGATAGAGTTCAATCAAACTCTAACTATATTATTAAGTAAGTTCGGTTAAATATTTAAAAATTAGCCGCCTGCACAGGTGGCTAATTTTGTTATGTCAGCTTATTGTTTGTTTACAAAATGTTTGCAATTTATTTTGTTTGGTTTATTATTGTATCATAAGCCGATTTAATTAGAATGTGAGTTGTATCACATTCTTTTTTAAAGAGGAAGAAAATTTGATTAATAAATGAAAAGGAAATAAAAATTATGGGTATCAAAGGAAAAAATGACAGAATGGTAGTTCTTGCATGTGAAGATTGTAAAGAAAGAAACTACACAACAACTAAAAACAAAAAAAATATTAAAGAAAGATTAGAGTTGAGCAAATATTGTCCAACTTGTAAAAAACATACTAATCACAAAGAAACAAAATAGTATGTCTAAGGATTAAGTTTGAGGGAATTTTTCCCTCACTATGCGTCCTTAGTTCAGTTGGTAGAACGTCGGTCTCCAAAACCGGATGTCGAGGGTTCGAGTCCTTCAGGGCGCGATTTATAAATTAACATAAGGAAACAAAAATGATAGGTTCAGAAAATTCTACACCTGCATGGGTTGAAAAAACATCAAATTCCGTAAGAACTTACTTTAGAGGCGTAAGAACCGAGTGGGGTAAGATTAGTTGGCCTGAAAAACGTCAAGTTGTTGCAGAAACAGTTTTTGTAATCGCTATAGTTTTTGTTTTTACCGTAGCAGTATATTTAATGGATATAATTTTTAAAGGTTTGCTTGGATTAATAAAGTAGTCCGGTTTACAGAATAAAAAGGTGGCTTATGACTAAAAAAGAAAAATCTATGGAAGAACAGCTAAATGAAGATAAAGTTCAAGAAGCTTTAGAAGCAGAAGCAGAAGCTGAAAATGAGAAAAAAGAAGCTAAGAAAAACCAAAAGCGCTGGTATATTGTACATATATATTCAGGGTATGAAAATAAAGTAAAAGTTAACCTTGAAAAACGTATTGAATATATGAATATGGGCGATAAGATTTTTAGAATAGAAGTCCCACAAAAAACTGTTACCCAAATGAAAGGTGGCAAAAAACAAGAACGTGAAGAGAAAATCTTCCCTGGTTATGTTTTGGTTGAAATGATTATGGATGAAGACAGCTGGTATGTCGTAAGACACACATCAGGTGTTACTAAGTTTGTTGGTTCAGCTAAAAAACCTATCCCGGCAAGAGATAGTGAAATTAAGAAGATTATTAATCGTTCTTCTTCTACTTCACAAAAAATTGAACTTGATGTTAAAGCCGGTGATAAAGTTAGAATTATTTCTGGACCATTTGCAGACTTTATTGCAGATATTATCGAAGTTTATCCGGATAAGTCTAAACTTCGTGCAAATGTTTCAATATTTGGACGTGAAACTCCAGTTGAATTGGAATATAAACAAATTAACAAATTATAATTAGTACAAAACTGTGGAAGGATTTTTATCGAGTGGATAAAAACCGTTAGTACCACAAAAGGAGAAAAAAATGGCTAAAAAAGTAGTAGGAAAAATCAAGCTTCAAATCGAAGCAGGTAAAGCAAATCCGTCTCCACCAGTTGGTCCGGCTCTTGGTCAACACGGTGTGAACATCATGGATTTCTGTAAGCAGTTCAATGCTAAAACAGAATCTCAAGCAGGATATATTATCCCGGTTGTAATTGATGTATACGAAGACAGAAGTTTTTCTTTCATCGTAAAATCACCTCCGGCTCCTGTTCTTATTAAAAAAGCTTTAAACCTTCCAAAAGGTTCAGCTGTTCCTAATAAGGACAAAGTTGGCGAAATTACTCAAGCTCAGCTTGAAGAAATCGCTAAGATAAAGATGAATGACTTAAATGCAACATCTATGGAAGCTGCTGTGAATATGATTAAAGGTTCTTGCAGAGCTATGGGTGTTACAGTAAAAGAAGGTTAGATGGAAGGGGTAAAACCCGCTATTACCACGAAAGGATTAAAAAGAAATGTCTAAATTAACTAAAAAACAAAAGAAAATGCAGGAAATGCTGGAAGGATTCGCTCAACCGGCAACTGCAGTTGATACTATCAAGAAATTAAAAGAAATTTCAAAAGAAGTTTCTAAGTTCAATGAAACAGTTGAATGCCATATGAGATTAGGTATCGATGTTCGTCAAGCAGACCAACAAATTAGATCAACAGTTGTGTTACCAGCAGGTTTGGGTAAAACTGTAAAAGTTTGTGTAATCGCAAAAGGTGCTAAGGCTACTGAAGCTAAGGAAGCTGGAGCTGATTATGCAGGTGCTGAAGAAATTATCGATAAAATCTCTGAAGGTTGGTTCGACTTTGATACATTGATTGCAACTCCTGATTGTATGGGTATGTTAGGTAAATTAGGTCGTGTATTAGGACCTAAAGGTTTAATGCCTAACCCAAAAACAGGAACTGTAACAATGGATGTTGCTAAAGCTGTAAAAGATGCTAAAGCTGGTAAAGTTGAATACAGAGCTGATAAACAAGGTATGATTCACTGCCCTGTAGGTAAGATTGAATTTAGCGAAGAAGATTTGCTTAAAAACTATGCAACACTTGCTGATGCTGTTTTGAGAGCAAAACCTGCTTCTGCAAAAGGTACATTTGTTAAATCAGTTTACCTTTCAACAACAATGGGACCTGGTATTAAATTAGATCCTAAAAATATTGCAGCTGAAGTTAAAGAACTTATTTCTTAGTAGGTTGTTAAAATAACTGAAAGAGAAGGCTATCATCATGTGATTGCCTTATCTTTTTTTTATAAAAATTTAAAAAATATGTTATAATATATAATATACTATGGAAATAAGAAAGGAGCATTTTATGAAATCGATGGGAAAATTTTTTGGATTTACTCTTGCTGAAGTATTAATAACACTCGGAATAATAGGTGTTGTTGCTGCGATGACAATGCCTACTTTAATTACAAAACATCAGAAGCAGGTTTATGCTAATCAATTAAAGACAAATGTGTCCATAATATCTCAAGCTATATATAAATACATGGCAGATCAGGGAGTTGATAACTTAAATTTAACACCTATGGTTGATGGAGCTGATGAATTGAAAGAATTTTTTGAAGATTATGTTAAAGTTGTCAATGATTGTAATGGTAGATATTATCTAGAAGGAGAACATTCTTGTTTTGCTAAATCTTATAAATATTATGATGGAAGTCATGCTCCAACTAACCAAGAAGCTTATTCATGTGGAGTTGTTTTGAATTTAGTAAATGGAGCTTCTGTTTGTGCGGATGTACAACAAGGGGCATCTGACGATGGTGATACTACAAATAATGGTGTAGTTGGTGATAACGCGGTATTATCAGTAGAAATTGATATTAATGGAAATAAGGGCCCAAATGTTATTGCAAAGGATCTTTTTACCTTTTCAGTACTAGCCAATGGTAAAATAGTTGATCCTAAGTGGGAAGAGTTAAATGATTTAGATTTGGGCAGTGTATATACTGGTGCTCTTGGTTACTTGATGAGTAATGGTTGGATGATGGATTATTAATTTCTTGTATTTTATATAGAAAATGGACTCGCTAGAAATTTGTAGCGGGTCTTTTTCTTAAAATTTTATTATAAGCTTGTAATTAACTTATATTTTGTCTATAATGCGTGTATGGATATGAAGAGAATTAAATTAAGGGATTTTGAAATCGGTGGAGATAAATTAACTATTCTTGCCGGACCTTGTGCTGCAGAAAGTCAGGAAATTCTTGATGTAACAGCTAAGGGATTAAAAGAGATTACTAAAAAGTTAGGAATAAATTTTGTATTTAAATCATCTTTTGATAAAGCTAACAGATCATCAATAACTTCTTATAGAGGACCTGGTTTGGATTTAGGTTTGAAGATGTTGAATTCTGTTAAAGAAAAATATGATGTTCCTATTGTTACTGATATACACACACCTGATCAGGCAGAACCTGTAAGTAAGGTTGCTGATATTTTGCAGATTCCTGCTTTTTTATGCAGGCAAACTGATTTGCTTGTAGCTGCTGCGAAGACAGGTAAAATTGTAAATATTAAAAAGGGACAATTTTTAGCTCCCGAACAAATGGGTACTTTGGTCAAAAAGATTGAAGATTGCGGAAATGAACAAATCTTGTTGACAGACAGAGGATGTTCTTTCGGATACAATAACTTAGTTGTTGATTTTAGGGCAGTTCCAATTATGCAATCGTTTGGCTATCCTGTTGTTTTTGACGCAACTCACAGTGTTCAATTGCCTGGAGCTAAGGGAACTTGTTCCGGTGGTGATAGAAGATTTGTTCCTGTTTTGGCAAAGGCTGCAATGGCTGCTGGCGCAAATGTTTTATTCTTTGAGGTACACCCTGATCCTGACAGTGCAAAATGTGACGGACCTAATATGATTGCTTTGGATAATGCTGAGGAAGTTTTCAGTATATGCAAAGATATTTTTGAATTAGTGAGAAAGTAATGATTTTAAAACAATTTATTGCAGGACAACTAGAAAATAATATGTATCTTTTGGCAGATAAACAATCAGGTTCTGCTGTGTTGATTGATGCAACAGAATTAACCCCTGAAATTATTTCTGCTGTAAAAAATTTAGAGGTTAAGGTTGAGTATATTCTATTAACACATGGCCATTTTGACCATATTATGGGTCTTAACGATTTAAAAAAAGCTCTTGGAGCTAAAGCTTTAATTTCAAAGGCTGATTTGGTTATTTCTGATAATATAAATGAATTTACAAGATTGTTTGGACTTGAGGATAGTATTCCTCCAACTTATGAAAAATATTTGCATGATGGCGATATTTTAAATGTTGGTGACTTAAACATAAAAGTAATTACTACTCCAGGTCACACAGAAGGTGGTGTTTGTTTTCTTGTTGATGGAAAATTGTTCTCAGGTGATACTCTTTTTAGAGAAAGTGTTGGTAGAACTGATTTGTTTGGAGGGAACTTTGAGAAGTTATCTTCAAGTATAAAAGATAAATTGTTTAAATTGCCAGATGAAACGCAAGTTTTTCCAGGGCATGGACCTATGACAACTATAGGACATGAAAAGAAATTTAATGAAATAATATAGAGGTTGTAATGAAAGAACAGTTAGAAAAAATATATGAAAGTGCTCAAAAAGATTTATCAGCTTCTTGTTCAATTGCAGATGTTGAGGAAGTAAGAGCTAAATATTTGAGTCGAAAAGGTGAATTTAACGAGATTAAAAAGAACTTGAAGAATTTATCTGATGAAGATAAAAGAGTTGTTGGTTCTTTAGCTAATGAAATCACTCAAAAACTTGAGGCTGCTATAAGAGCTAAACATAGTGAATTTTACAAAAAAGAATTAAATGAAAAATTGTTGACAGAACGAATAGATGTAACTTTACCGGGTAAATATATACCTATGGGAAAAACTCATCCTTTGACATCTACCACTAATGAGATTGTTGAGATTTTTCAAAGTCTTGGCTTTTCGGTTGTCCCTCAAGAAAATTCTCCTGAGGTGGAAACTGAATATTATAATTTTGACGCTTTAAATGTTCCAAAAGATCACCCTGCTCGTGATGTACAAGATACTTTTTATACTGAATTTGCAAAGAATGTTGTACTTAGAAGTCAGACTTCAGGTGCTCAAATTCACGCAATGGAAGGCAAGAATCCGCCTATAAGAGTTATTTCTCCAGGTAGAGTATATCGAAATGAGAATATTAATGCACGTAAAAATAATTTGTTCCACCAAATAGAAGGTCTTTATGTTGATAAGGATATTACTTTTGGAGATTTGAAGGGTGTTTTAAACGAATTTATCAGAATATATTTTGGGGCAAGTCGTCCTACTCGTTTTAGAAGTAGTTTCTTCCCGTTCACAGAGCCTTCTGCAGAAGTTGATGTTCAATGCATTATGTGTGAAGGAAAAGGCTGCAGAACTTGTTCTGGAACTGGCTGGTTAGAGGTTCTGGGATGTGGAATGGTAGATCCGAATGTTTTAAGAGGGGTTGGAATTGATCCTGATGTATATACCGGATTTGCTTTCGGAATGGGAGTAGAAAGACTTGCTATGCTGAAGTACGCTATTGATGATATAAGATTGTTCTTTAACAATGATGAGAGATTTTTAGATCAGTTTTAGTAGAATAAAAAAAAGAGCTTTTAAAAAAGCTCTTTTTTTTTACTTATTTTACAACTTTATTTAATCCGTGTGGTTTGTCAACGTTTCTTCCAAGGTTTAGAGCAATTTCTAGTGCCAGAAGCTGTGATATGACAACCAAACAAAATGATTTTACTATTTCACTTTCGCAATCCACATTTATGTTAAATTTTGTTCTAATTTTTTCATTAGTACATCCGATAATACATATTGGAGGATTATAATCTTCTTCAATTTTATTTAAGTTTCTAATTGCAGTGTAGCTTAATTCGTTTACTGATATATAAACCATAGCAGGTTTATTGTTCAATATTGCAACATGTCCGTGCATAAATTCTCCAAGAATATTGGAGTATACATTTATATATGATGTTTCTTTGATCTTTAGAGAAGCTTCTTTGGCGATAGCATAAGATATTCCATCTGCTGTTATTACTATGTTTTTAAATTTAGAAAGGAATTTTGCCATTTCACTAATTTCCGGATGTAGTTGATATGTTTTATTTATAAACGATGATAGAGTCTTTAGTTCATCTACATACTGGGAAATATCAATACCTTTAAATGATGCATATTTTAAAACAAGTAATGTACAACAAAGCATCTGTGATGTTAAAGATTTTGTAGCAGCTATACTTTTTTCTTCTCCTGCGCAACAATCAATTTTAAAATCCGCAGCTTCCCATATGGTGGAACCTTTTTTGTTAGTTATACAAAGAGTTCTTACCCCCAATTCTTTTGCTTTCTTTAAAGCTGAATTTGTATCAGATGTCTCTCCTGACTGTGTTATAAAAATGTATAGAATATCACTATCATGGGGTACTGCTGATTTTAGAAGAAACTCGCTGGAATATATTGCTCTCGCTTCAATGTTTGCAATATTCCCGAATAAGTCTGCAGTATATCTCGCGCAATGGTAAGATGACCCGCTGGCTACCAAGACTATTTTTTGAATGTCTGATGGAATATCAAATAAGATGTAATTATCATAATTTAGGTGAGTCTGCAACAAATTTTCAAGAACAATAGATTGTTCAAAAATTTCTGATTCCATGCTTGATTTTTCTTTTGATTTAAAAAGCATATTGCTCCTTTATTTTAAAAGGGCAGGCTAGAGCCTACCCAAGTATTTCTTTTAAAATTTCATTAACTGATTTAGGATTAGCACGACCTTTTGTTTCCTTCATAACTTGTCCTACAAAGAAACCTAAAAGTTGTGTTTTTCCACCTTTGTATGCAGCTACTTGATTAGGATTTGCTGCGACTACCTTTTCTACAATTTCTTTTATAGCTCCTTCATCAGAGATTTGACTAAGTCCTCTGTCTTCTACTATTTTTGAAGCTTTTGTACCATCTTTCATCATATCAATAATGATCTGTTTTCCGATGTTGTTAGAAATTGTATTTTTTTCAATCAAGGCAATCAATTCTGCTAGGTTTTCAGCTGTTAATTTCGTATCTGTAATTTCAAGTTTTTCTTCTTTTAGGTACGCTGCAATTTCACCCATAATAAAGTTTACTGCAATTTTTGGCGAAGCACCAAGTTTTAGTACTTCATCGAAGAAAAGAGCTAAGCCCATTTGCTCAACTATTACAGAAGCATCATATTCACTCAAGCCTAAGCTCATATAGCGTTCTCTTTTTTGTTGAGGCAATTCAGGCATTTTATCTTTTATTTCTTGTACCCATTCTCTTGAAATTTTTAGCGGCATCAAGTCAGGTTCTGGGAAATATCTATAATCGTGTGCATCTTCTTTACCTCTCATTGAACGAGTTTCTCTTGAATTGTCATCCCACAATCTTGTTTCTTGAACAACTTGTCCACCTTCTTCTACTATTTCAATTTGTCTGTCAATTTCATATTCAATTGCTCTTTGCAAAGCGGAGAAGCTGTTTACGTTTTTAATTTCTGCACGAGTTCCAAATTCTTTAGAACCTTTTGGCATAATAGAAATATTTGCATCACATCTCATAGAACCTTCTTCAAGGTTTCCGTCGCAGACTCCTATGTAACGAACTATGTTTCTTAGTTCTTCCATGTAATTTCTGGCTTCTTCAGAAGATCTCATATCAGGCTCTGATACAATTTCCAAAAGAGGTGTTCCCGCTCTGTTTAAGTCTACAAGTGAATAGCTTGAGCCTGCAAGACCGTCAGCTCCTGCGTGTACAAGTTTTCCTGCATCTTCTTCTAAGTGAGCACGTGTAATTCCGATTCTTTTTCCTTTTACGTTAAGATAACCATTTACACAAATTGGTTCGTCATATTGTGATATTTGATAACCTTTAGGTAGGTCTGGGTAAAAATATTGTTTTCTATCGAATTTACATCTTTCTGGGATTTCACAATTAAGTGCCAGACCTGTAAGAATCCCCATATTTACTACTTCTTTGTTTAAAACCGGTAGAACACCAGGCATTCCAAGAGTAATAGGGCTTGTTTGAGAGTTTGGCTCGTGTCCAAATTCACATCCGTCAGGTGCGAATATTTTAGATTTTGTTTTTAGTTGAGCGTGTACTTCTAAGCCAATTACTACTTCGTATTTATCTCTTAAATTTTCCATAACATCTCCTTATTTATGGTATTATTTTACCATAAACATTTCCATCAAATCAATTAAGGTTTTGTGCATTTTTACATTGTGCACCCTAATGTAATCAATATTAGAGTTAACTATTAGCGCGTTTAATGCGACCGTATAAATATCTTTCATTTGATTATCAAGGTTTTCCATATTTAAAAGACTTTTTCTTGAAATCCCAAGCATTATGGGTCGGTCGAGTCTTTTGAATTCATCAATTCTTTTGATTATTTCGAAATTGTCTTTTCTAGTTTTTCCAAAGCCTATACCTGGATCGATAATTATATTTTCAATTCCTATTGATTTTGCGTATTTTATTTTTTTGTCCAAACTTAAAAATATTTCTTCGGTAACATCATCATAATTAGGGTTATCCTGCATATTTTCAGGAGTCCCTTTAGAATGTTGTATAATTACAGGTACATTGTATTTTGATATAATTTTCGCCATTTTGTCATCGTAGTCAAAGCCTGATACATCATTAATTATATTAGCTCCGGCCTTAAGGCATTCATCGGCAACTAGTGCGCTTCTTGTATCTATACTTATTGTAATTTTGTCCTTCGCGAAATCAATTATAGGTAAAAGTTTTTTTAGTTGTTTCTCATCATCTACAGGTGTAGAATAAGGTTTGGTTGATTCTGCCCCAATATCAATTATATCAGCTCCATCATTAACCATTTCCATAAGGTGCTCTTTTGCTTTTTCAAGGTCGTTGTAAAGACCTCCGTCAGAAAATGAATTATCTGTGATATTTAAAATTCCAACAATCTTTGTCTTTTTTACATCTATAGAATTTGGAATTTTGGTTAATTCTTCTCCGAGCCTTTTTAGGTTAAATGGTTGAAGTTTGAGTTTTTCTCCGATTTTTTTTATTTCAGATATGCTTCCGCCTAAAATACAATTTGTGTTTTCGATTTTTCCGGTGATAACTTCTTTATGAGTTGCACAATCGGCACCAACTGATATTGCGGTTTGTTTGAGAATATTAGCTTGTGCAGGGGATAGAGAATATATTTTTATATTTTTGTAGCAATATTTATCTGAGGCTTTTTCGATATAAGATTTATCAAAACCGATATTGGCTAATTCTTTTTTTGTATCAATATTTTTAAGTTCTCTTAAAATAAAATCGTGCATAAGCTTAGCTTAGCACGATTTTATGTATTTAACAACCGTAGTTATTTTTATTCATTATCAATTTTAAGTTTGCCTTCGATTGCTTCAGTGGTTACCTTTGTAATATCAGATAGTCCTGAAATAAGCGTTACCAAACCAAAGCCGTATCCAAGGGCTCCTGCTGTCTTCATGAAAAGTTTACTTTTTACAATTCTGTTGATAAATCCTATTTTTTTGAATTTATCACCCCAGTTCATAATAGCATTTTTTGCCCATCTTGCATTTTCTGCAACTTTTGCCCAAAGTCCTTTAGTTTTTGTTGCAACATCAGCAGTTGTTCTTGTTGTTTCCGTTACACCTCTCACACCTTGAGATGCTCTTCTTGCGGAATTGAACATATCAAAACCTGATCTTGCAGCTTTAGTTCTTGCAGCTCCGGCAGCTGCAGCTACGGCTCCACCGCCTGTAACAACTTTACGTTCTGTGTCTTTGTTGTTTTTTTGTTCAGCCGCCTGCTCAAATCCTTTATAGTTAGTTGTACTATTTAAAGATACTTGCACTATAACTCTCCTGCTTCTTCAGTTTTGCTGTTTTCTTTAAGAGCTGTAATTCCTGAAGCTATACCGCCGGATGTTCCTACAATATTAACTGTAGCCTTTTCATAGGATTCTTTTTTTACGCCTTTTATAGCCATCAAAATGCGGTTAAATCCTTTTTTAATGTTTTTACATATAGATCCTATACCATCATAAGTCGCTTCAAGAAATTTTGTTATAGGTCTACCTACTTTTGTTTCTGAAAACTTATTGTAAGCTTTTTTTATTGAATTTGCAGGGATTTTATACGCATCTGATTCTAAGAATTGTTTTTTTACAGTTGAAAAAG
>CALVHB010000006.1 GCA_944327275.1 Candidatus Gastranaerophilales bacterium
ATTCCTATGTAGGCACTAAAGAGAATTCTTGGGCTGTTTGGCCAACTATAGGTTATGAAATCCTTCTGCCAGATGGTAGTTCTTTTAATATCTCTGGTACTTGGATTACATTTTATCCTAATGCAAAAGATTCCGGAGTGCATGAAAAAACTTGGAGAAAAACTTTTTTATTCCTAATAGATAAAGATAAAAACATTATACTGCCTTATGGCTATAATGAAACTTTGAACGGAATTTTAAATGAATGTAATAAGGATAGGACATATCAATATGCGAGCAAAACTTGTGCTGCATTAATTATGAAGAATGGTTGGGAGTTGCCAAAAAATTATCCTTGGTAAATTAGCTTTTATATATTATTGTAATTTTGATTTTCAATAAAAAATCATTAAAGCCATGTTGAACAGGTAGTAAATATAGTTTAAATTCAGATTTTTTCCTACTGAATTTGGATGATTTTTTGCTAGTGTACTGTATCAATTTCAAAAATATACGATATTATAGATATTAGAAAGGCAGGCAACGATGTATAACAGCTTTTATCCGCAATATGACTTAGCAGGGAGAATTCAACATACCAAGTTAGATACTGGTGTTGGGAATATGCCTTCTGCAAGAATGTCAAGGGTTGAAGCTCCAGGCTCTCCTGATTTTAAACAGGTTATGTCTGGGTTGGTAGAGAATTTGAACACAGAGTTGAATGCTCCTGACAATTTGTTAAAAGACGTTATGTCAGGAAGTAGCAATGTTGATATCCACGATGTTATGACAGCTATGGCTAAGTCCGAAATAAGTATCAATGTCGCTACACAAATTACGGGAAAAGTCATACAAGCGTATGACAAAGTTATGCAGATTCAGGTGTAGAATAAAGCTGTTGGCTGAACAAATCAACAGACTGGGAATGAATTTTAAACTTGAATTTTGAAAAGTTAATTAAATGCTGACAATGAGGGAGAAGAATGGACTTTCAAAAGATATTGGAAAATAAACCTTTATTATATGGAGTAATTGGCGCAGTTGTAATTATTTTAGCGCTATTTGTTACCATAGGGATTGTCAGTTCTTCAAATAAGAGTTCAAGTGGTCCTGAGATAACAGGTGAACCTTTAAAAGAAAATGTTGATTTGTTAACTACTGATAATGCAGGTAAAGCTATCGAGATTCAAGCATTATTAGCAAAATATGATATTGCTGTCAGCAGAAGACTAGACGGTACTAAATCAATACTTTATCTTAAAAAAGGTGACTGTAAGACAGGCAGAAAAGCTTGTTATACTTCAGATAGAGATTTAGCTCTTATACAAATTGTTCAAAGTGGACTTATGGACCAGAATGTCGGTTTGGAAATTTTTGATAAGGGTGATTTTACATCTACAAAAGAAGATAAAAAAATCAGATTATCAAGAGCAATTAACGGTGAATTGTCAAGATTAATAAGACGTATTGATGGTGTTGATAATGCTTCGGTGTTTATTTCAATACCTGAACAGACAATGTTCACTTCAATGCAAAAACCGGTTACTGCAACTGTACAGATTTCACTTGCAAAAGATGCAACAAAACTTGATCAGCTAAAAGTCAAGGCTATAACTAATTTATTGCTTGGAAGTGTTACAGGTTTAACTGCAGAAAATATCGCAATAACAGATACAAACGGAAATACATATCATAGTATTATGAATGCTGAAGATGAAATGCTTCAACGTCTTGAAGAAAATGATAAGTATATGACTTCAAAAGTTAATCAGCAACTTGATAGATTGATTGGTCAAGGTAATTATGTTGCAACAGTAAGTACTTTTTTGAGACAAGCACCTGTTGAAAAATTTACTATAGATTATGATCCGACAAGAAAAGCTTCTGTCACAGAGCAAACTTTTTCTGAAGGTTTAGGTGACCATACAAACGATACAAATAAAAATACTAATGCAGTAAGTGTTTATCTTCCTAATGGTTTGCCTAACGGATCATCTGATTCTACTCAAAACAGAAACTATTCAAGAACTGCAAGAGAAACTCAATATGGTGTTACTAAAACTCAAACAAACGAATACATAAAACCTGGTGTAATAGAAGAAATATCTATTGCGGTTACTTTGGATAAAAATGCCCTACCTGCAAATACAACTTTAGAAGAATTAAAAGAGTTGATTGCTAAGGCTGCAAGTCCAAAAGTTGAAGCAGAGAATGTATCTATTGCTTTTTCAGATTCGACAGATCCTTATTTGGCATCAGATAGACCATCTAATCTTCCAAAACCTGATGAAACAGGTAATCCTTGGTGGTTAGCAGTAGCTCTTAGTGCAGTTGGTTTAATTGTTGTGTTCAAAGCTATATCAAGCAGAGTTCAACAAATTCAAGAAGCTAACAGAAAAGAAGTTGAAATGTTGAGACAGAAAGCTGCTCAACAAGAACAACAGTTATCTGATATATCTCAAAGAGCTGCTCAATTGACTGAACGTCAGTCTGAATTAGCTCAAGGTCTTGTTGAACAACAACAAAGAGGTTACATTCCTCAACAACAAAATCCTGATCAGCTTATTGATACTTTATCAAACTTATCCGCAGAATTGTCAGATGCTGATGATGAAGCAGGAGAAAAGATTAAAAGCTGGATAGAACAGAATTAATTTTAAACTAATAGGAAAGGGACAATTTACAAAAATAATATAAAATTTTTGTAATAGTGAGTGGAAAAAATGGCGATAGAAGGATTTGATTATAAAGGTTTTGCTCAAAATTTAGCTCAACAGGCTCTTGAGCTTATTCCAAAAGACTTTAATGAAAATCAGAAGAATTATGTTGCAAATACTTTGCTAAATTTTTCAACTATTGCAGGTCAGGCTTTATACGATGATACTCAATTAAATTTTAATTTAGACCAAGCTGTGATGATAACACAGATTATCGCAGAATGGTCTTTCCATAAATCTGTAGACTTGATTCGTTCAGGGATTCCTCAACAATATTGGGATCCGATTATGCAGAAAATTGCATTTACAATATTTGAAATCGCGAAAAACGCGTTTCACCAAGGGCTTCCTCAAGATCAATGTCTTCAGTTGATAGAACATCATGTAAAGAAGACCTACCTTGATTGTATTGCAGAATTAAAGGATAAAAATTTAATTGATGAAGGATTAATGGAACAAGCTGCAAGTCAATCTAATATTGATAGAATGGCTCAAGAACAGACTCAGGCACAGTCTCAGCCGCAAGAAGAGCAACAAGCAGTCCCAAATCCTGCAAATGTTCCTCAACATTCTTCTCAAGGTCAAGCTCCTCTTGGTGCTGACAGTAAAATTTTAAAACTGGCAACTCTAGCTATGTTATTTAAAAAGATGAAGCAAGAAAAAGTTCAGACAATTTTAAATAAATTTAATCCTGATGATGCTCAATCTGTAATAAAATTCATGGGTATGTCTGATTTGGATGCAAAAGTCAGTCCTGATATTGCTTTAAGATGTTTACAAGAAATTAAAACTACTTTACCTAATGCTCAGCATAATTTTACTCCATCAAAAATTATTAATAAAATACAAAATGTTTCGCAATATTTAGATAAATCTCAACTGGAACTTGTTTTGCGTCCTGAACGAATAAAGGTTAAAAAGTTCGTATACACTGCTTTAGAGGGAGATTTTTATGAAATGTCTCCAAAAGTTGCAAATATTATTGCCACACACCTTGAAGATAGTGTATAATATAGTTAATCATGATTATAAAAAAGC
>CALVHB010000007.1 GCA_944327275.1 Candidatus Gastranaerophilales bacterium
AAAGAATTAATTTTTTTAGGACCGCCAGCTTGCGGTAAAGGCACTCAGACAAACAAATTAGCAGAATATTTGAATTTTCCTCATGTTGATACAGGTTCGCTTTTAAGAGCTGAAATCAAGGGCGAAACTGAAGCGGGAAAAGAAGCTAAAGCCTACATCGATAAAGGACAGTTAGTTCCGGTTGAATTAGTATCAAGAATTATCAAAAACAGACTGTCTCAAGATGATTGCAAAAACGGTTATATCTTGGATGGTTTCCCAAGAAGTGTTGAACAGGCTGCGCAACTTGAGCAGATGAATCAAGAAATTGATGGTGATGCTGATACTAAATTTATGGCTGTATACTTTGATATTGATACAAGTATTTTGGTTGAAAGAATTGTAAACCGTCGTTCTTGCCCTGTTTGCGGAGAAATTTATAACTTAGAATTTAAACCTCCAAAAGTTGCAGGTCATTGTGATAAAGATGGTGCAGAATTAACTCAACGTAAGGATGATACAAGAGAAGTTGCTCAATCAAGATTTGATACATATAACAAAGAAACAGCTCCTTTAGTAGAGTATTATACTAAAAAAGGCGTGTTAAAATCTATCGACGCAAACGGTACAATTGATGAAGTTTGGGAAAGATTATTAGAGGTTATAAAATGATTCATCGTAAGTCAAGAGATGAAATAAAAAGAATGCGCCATGCAGGACATATTGTAGCTCTTGTTCACCAAAAAATGAGAGAGGTAATTGAACCCGGTATAAGTACAAAGGAACTTGATGATATAGCGTATTCTATAATAAAAAAAGAAAGAGCGATTCCAACATTTTTAGGTTATCACGGTTTCCCTGGGTCTATTTGTGCATCAATTAATGAACAAGTTGTCCATGGAATTCCTCATGAAGATGTAAAAGTCAAAGAGGGCGATATTATAAGTATCGATGTTGGAGCAACTTATGCAGGAATGGTTGGAGATGGTGCTTGGACTTATCCGGTAGGGAAAATAAGTGATGAGTGTCAAAGACTTTTAAAAACTACCGAAGAAGCTCTTTTTGCCGGAATTTCTCAAATGAAAGCTGGGAATGTCCTTGATGATGTTTCTTCCGCAATAGAAGCTGTTGCAGTTAGAGAAAAGTTAGGTATAGTTCGTCAATACGGTGGTCATGGTGTTGGTCATGAAATGCATGAAGATCCGTTTTTGTTCAATTACAAAGTTGGAGATCAGACTTTACTTAAACAAGGTATGGCTATAGCTATTGAACCGATGCTGAATTTAGGTTGTGATGAAGTTACCGTAGCAGATGATGAATGGACAGTTAGCACTGCTGATAATATGCCTTCTGCTCACTTTGAACACACTGTTTTAGTAACAGAGGATGAACCGCTTATTATTACACAATTATTGGTGTAAGGAGAAAATATGAACTACTATGTAGGATTGTCACTAGCGGCTTCCTCAGGTATGGATAGTGGGGTCGCTGTATTGGATGAGTATGGTAATCTTATTCTTGTTGATAAGTTATATACCATGAATGATGTGATGCATTTTTTTGATAATTTCCCTTCTTTATTGTATTCAAAAATTTGTATTTCTCTTGTGTGGGATAGGACTATGCTTAATGGGAAGTGGAGAATACTTGGAAAGCCTTATCAGATGGTTGCGACAAATCCGCTTATGCCGAACCGAGAAGGATGGACGCAGAGATATTCTACAAGAGGTTGTGAGTATTTTAGATCATTGAAAGAAGAAAAAGGAATTGATATTACTCGTTTTGAGGTATATTTAACTCGTCAAAGTATGAATTTGAATTCCTGTTATAAAGAACGTTCTCCTGCCGATTGTAAGTTTTTACAGCAAACTTTGAGGTATGAGTGGGGACTGGATTTGCCTGCAAATATGATGCCAATGGCCCAACTCGAGGCAATATTGGGTGCAATTTTGGCAAGAGAAAATAATATTAATCAGAGTAATGTAAAAACAATTTCAAAATTTAAAGATTTTGATGTTATTGATTTCGTGAGATGTCCAAAATCTTTAGTTGTGTGATTTAAATATTTCTATAACTTTTTTGTTAATATTTTCAATGGAGTCAGTTGCATCAACGACTTTTATTCTTTCAGGGAAGTGTTTCGCAAGTTCTAGGTAACCTGTTCTGACTCTATTATGAAATTCTATTCCGGCACTTTCCATACGATCTTTTTCTTTCCCGACTCTCTGCATTGATGTTTTGACATCTATGTCAAATACAATTGTTAAATCTGGTTTTATTCCGTTTGTTGCAATGTTATTTAGCATATTTATTCTTTCGATATCAAGACCTCTGCCATATCCTTGGTAAGCAACAGTAGAATCAATATGTCTGTCGCATAGAACAATTTTCCCATCATTTATTGCTGGAGTAACTATTACATCTATGTTTTGTGCTCTGTCTGCTAAAAATAAGAAAGATTCACATCTATCAGATACAGGTCCATTATAGTTTAGCAATATGTCTCTAACTTTTTCACCCAGACCTTTTGCTCCGGGTTCCCTTGTAATAACTACTTCATAACCTTCTTTTTTTAGATATTCTGCTAATAAATTCATTTGAGTTGTTTTCCCACAGCCGTCTGCACCCTCAAATGTAATAAATAATCCTTTATCCATGTTAACCTCTCTTTTGTAAAATTATAACAAAAAAATTAAATTTAATCTTGTCGAGAATGTTTGTATTTTAAGGCCACTTGTGCTAGAATGCAGAACAAGAGGAGAGTTATATGGTGAAAAAAATTGAGAAATTAAGAAATAATATAGATTTTGTTTATAAAAAAAATGAAAATACTCCGCGTTGTGCGTTTTATTTGAACCTTTCAATTAATGAGTATGTGCCTTTACCTGGTATATATTCGCTTATGGTGAGATTATTTATGCAAGGTACAAAAGGTCGAACTGCGCAACAGTTGTCTGAAGAATTAGACAAGTATGCTATTGAATTTTCTGCAGAGTTAAAACTTGATTATATTAAGTTTAAGTTTGTTTGTTTAAATGAAGATTTTGAAAAAGCTCTTGAAATATTTTCTGATATTATTAAAAATACTACTTTTGATGAATTTGAAAAAGAAAAGAGTAAGCTTGAAGGTGAAATTATTGCAGAATTAGATTCTCCTCGAGCAAAGATTATTGATTCTTATTATAAAAACATATATGAAGGTCATAGTTATGGATATACAAATAGTGTCATTTTAGAAAATTTAAGTAAATTGTCTAAAGAAGATATTATAAAAGAATATTCAAATATTATGAATAGTAGTCTTAAGGTAGCTGCTTTCGTTGGAGATATCAATTTCGATGTTGTAAAAGATTTATTGGAAAAACATATCGGAGATATTCCTGTTTCAATTTCTGATTTGCCTGACAGAGACAAACCAAAATTGACAGAAATGAAAAATGTTGAAATTATTCAGCAGGATTTAAATCAGGCTCATATTTTGAAAGGGTGGTTGGTTGATACTGTAGATAGTTCTGATTATGCTGCTATATCTCTTTTGAATATTATTTTAGGGGCCAGCGGACTTTCTTCAAGATTATTTTTGGAACTTCGTGATAAGAAAGGGCTTGCTTACGTTGTGAGAAGCGCTTATGATGTTGCAAGATTGTCTGCAAACTTTTCCATATACATTGCAACTGAACCTAAAAATATTGAAGTTTCTTTAAAGGGATTTGAAGAAGAAATTCAAAAGATAAAGACAGTTCCTGTAAGTAATGAGGAACTTGAAAATGCGAAAAATAATTTGTTTGGTAAATGGGCATTTATAAGTGAAACAAACTCTCAACAAGCTAATTGGCTTGCTCATTACGGAATAATGGGGTTCGGTTTTGATTTTCATGAAAAGGCTGTTGAAAGGATTAAGAAGGTCACTCCTGAAGATATTTTAGCTTGTGCAAATAAATATTTTAACGATAAATTTGTCCTATCTGTCATAAAGCCGTAACCTTATCAGCTAATGGATAGCTTATGAATATGTTTAATAATATTTATAAGACTGTCTATGAAAAAATTGTATGTGATATTTTTAATCTTTCTTTTATTACTATGCTCAGGATTTTCAGTGCCTGACAGTAATATTTATGTGTCTTATCAACCTAATGTTGATAGGTTGGAGGTTATGTTTAAAACATACTTACCATTGAAAGACGGTGTAGTTTTTACCAAAGTTCCCAGAGGGTTGATTGTAAGTATTGATGAAAGATGCTTTTTTAACGATGGAGAAGCTCGAATAAAAGAGAGCTCATTGTGTTTGCTAAATACTATTGCGGTGCTTTTGCAACAATTACCAAATTATTGCGTTATAGAAGATCATACGGAAGAAAGTATATTTAAAGATAGTGATTATAATGAAAATTGGGAAATTTCTCTTGCAAGGGCGGGCAATATAGTTCAGTATTTAATTGTTTACGGTAAATTGAATCCTGATCAATTATTTGCGTTGGGATATGGGCAATATATGCCTTTTAGAGATAATGTATCGCCAAAAATAGGAATGAATAATCGAATAGATTTTGTAATTCTTGAGTATGAAACTAAGCGATAATACTTTGACGAAGTCTTGTTGTTCTGTTTTCGCTAAGAATATTTTTAAGTTTCATAATTGCTTGAGCATGTAATTGGCATACTCTTGATTCTGACATTCCAATAGTTTCCCCAATTTCTTTAAGAGTCATGTTTTCCTGATAATACAAGACCATTATAATTCTTTCTCTTTCAGGAAGTCTGTGCAGAGCTTTTTCAAGTTCTTGTTTGACATTTTTTTCTTCTGCATGTTCTTGTGGGGTAAGTTTATTTGTATCTTCTATTGTGTCAATAATTTCTATACTATCGTCAGTTGAACCTTTTTTATCGTATATTGATGTCATGGTAGTATCTTCCGATAGAATCTGTATAACTTTTTCCGGTTCCATGTCTAAAAACTGTGCAACTTCTTGTGTTGTTGGCATTCTGCCAAGTTCTTGTTTAAGGTGTTCTTGCGCGTTTTTAATATCTTTTATTTTTTTTCTTACGCTTCTTGGAAGAAAGTCTTGAGCTCTTATCCTATCAAGGATTGCTCCTCTGATTCTGATTAACGCATAAGTTTCAAATCTTGTATTCTTTTGAGGAGAATATCTTTCAATAGCATTTATAAGTCCTTCTACACCATAACCTGCAATATCTTCTATAGAAATTGTTGCGGGAAGTGTTACTTTTACACGACCTACAACGTATCTTATAAGATAGATGTATTGAACGATTAAAGTATCTCTTACAGCTTTGTTTGTTTTGTCACTAAGGTATTCGTGCCAAAGTGATTCAAGCTCATCCTCCGCAAGTCTTTTTATATTATTGTATGATGTAAAATCAAAACTTTGACTCATTAGCTTCCCAAATATTGTTCAAATATCTTACATATCTATTCTATACAATATAAGAATAGGAACATCATTTAAAAAGAGGAAATGTTTCTAAATTTTTAAAGATTATGTACCACATGTCAAAAGAAAACGACAACTTGAATTTTCAAGTTGTCGTTTTCTTTATAAAATCATTTTTGTTTAAGAATCTTTTTCTTCTATATCTTTTGTTTTTTCTTGAGTTTCTTCTTCGTTTTTCATAATTTCAAGTTTGGCAATTCTTGCACCATCTACTTCTTTTACAATGAATGTAAGATTATGCATGTCGACCTTATCATTGACTTCTGCTAGACGGCCAAGTTGTTTTACGACTAGTCCTCCTATAGTATCGACATCTTCATCATCAATCTCTTTTTCTGCAATATTGAAAAATTCTGCGAATTCATCAAGTCTCATCATAGCATTTGCCATATATGTGTTTGGTGCAATTTCTACAATTTCGCTTTCTTGTTCTTCTTCTTCATCAAACTCGTCTTGTACATCTCCAAAAATTTCTTCAATAACATCTTCAAGAGTAATAAGTCCTGATGTGCCACCAAATTCATCGACAACTATTGCCATTTGTCCTTTACGCTTTTTGAATTCAAGAACTAAATTATCCATCGTAATTGTTTCAGGAACCATTAGTATCTCTCTTTGAATTTTTGCGATAGGGCATACTTCATCTTTTAATGATAGTGAGTATAAATCTTTAACATGCACAAGCCCTGTTATGTGGTCAATATCTTCTTCGTATACAGGATATCTTGTATATTGGTTTTCAGCTGCAAGTTTATTCAATTCTTCCATTGGCATGTCTATTGGGATACATACCATATCTGTTCTTGGAATCATAACTTGTTTTGCATTAAGATCTGAAAATTTAAAAACGTTATGTAACATTTCTTTTTCAGTTTCATTTAGAACTCCGCCGTTATAACTTGCATTTACCAACATATCAAGTTCTTCTGTTGAATGAACAAGTGAACCTTTATGAGAATGTGGTATTTGTAGCGTTTTTAAAACAAAGTTCCCAAAACCGTTTAATAGCCAAATGAAAGGATTGAAAAAGAATGTTAATATCTGCATTGGACGAGCGACCCAAAGTGCAGTTTTTTCTGTATATTCTAGAGCGATTGACTTAGGTATGAGTTCCCCAAGTACGACGTGGAAGAATGTAATCAAAGCAAAAGCAATCGATACAGACATTGTATGTGTTGCAATGTTTTGACTAATTCCAGGTAAAAATGCAAAAAGAGGTTCTATAAGGTGAGCAAGAGTCCCTTCTCCAACCCAACCTAGTCCGATACTTGATATTGTGACACCAAGTTGAACTGCCGCAATAAATTTATCTAAATCTTTCAGAGCTTCAAGTGCAATTTTTGCATTAAAGTTTCCTTCGTTGACCAGCTGTTCAATTCTAGTCTTTCTAACCTTAACCATTGCAAATTCGGAAGCAACAAAAAAACCGTTTGAGAACAGCAAAAATGCTATTACAAACAAATTGAATATTGTATTACCCGTCTCATCCATTATATTTTATTTCCTTTAACATCCTACGTATTATCAAGTTTATAAGCAATTATAATATTTTTCGTAAAAAAAAGCAATCCTATTTTTCAGGCATTTCAACTTCTTTAAGTTCTGTGTATATCATCGGAGAAAACCCCTTTGTTGTCGTGATTGTAATTATTTTATACACTGGAGGAGTGCTTAAAAGTGTTGGAGATGTTATGTGATACACTCCATTCCGCATAACTTCACTATTGACGTGCAAGTGACCTGCAACAACAGAAACTACGTTATCGTGTTTGTCCAGTATGTTCAAATAATCTTCTTTTTGATAGACATCATGTGATTTTAATTCCTTTGTTGATACCAGTGGAAAATGTTGTAAAATTACTACAGGACATTTCTCATATTTTTTAAGTTGAGTATCTAACCATTCTAAAGTATCTTTTTTGTAGTAACCAACTGAACCTGGTATAATTTCTTTTGCTCCATCAACTACAATAAATACGAAACCATTCTTTTTGAATACATAATTAGGTTTTTTATATTTATAAAATACGTTGTTATCTTTTACTATATCAAGGTATTCAGCTTTAGAAAGGCCGTTGTTTCTAAATACGTCGTGATTCCCTATTACTATATAATATGGAATGTCTAATTTGTTTACAATGTTTATAAATTGGGGAAGATACTCTGCATGTGGAGAGTCAAGATTATCCCCTGTAAATACTACAAATTCCAACCCATTTGTTTTGTTGATATCCTTTATTGTTTGTTCTAAAACTTCAGTTCTATATTCATCCTTTGCAATAAAATGAGTATCAGTTACTTGTGCAAATTTGATTACGCTTGCAAATACCGATGATTGCAAAAGTATTGAGAAGAAAAGTGTAAGTATAATATTTTTTTTCATTATATTTTATGCCCTCTGGACAAATTATATCATAAATTATAATATATATAAAGGTGATAAGATGAGATTAGACAAATTTTTAAAAGTATCAAGACTAATAAAAAGAAGAACTGTGGCAAATGAAGTTTCAGATACCGGTAGAGTTTTTGTTAATGGTAACCCTGCAAAGCCTGCTAAACAGATTAAAGAAGGCGATGAAATCTCTATTGAGTACGTAAATCGGACAGTAAAAGTAAAAGTATTAAAAGTTCCTACAGGTAACGTTTCTATTCAAGAGGCTTCACTTTTGTATGAAAATTTGTTATAATGGTTGTTGTATATTTTGAAAGAGGAGCACGATTTATGAAAAATTTTGGATTTACCCTTGCTGAAGTATTGATTACGTTAGGCATTATAGGAGTTGTGGCAGCTT
Source organism: Candidatus Gastranaerophilales bacterium (assembly GCA_944327275.1). Classification (GTDB taxonomy): domain Bacteria; phylum Cyanobacteriota; class Vampirovibrionia; order Gastranaerophilales; family Gastranaerophilaceae; genus Stercorousia. The sequence continues at coordinate 8,231 of CALVHB010000007.1, forward strand.
TGACTATGCCAACGATTATAGCTAATCATCAAAAGATATCCCTCACAAATCAATTGAAAGCGAATGTGTCTATTTTATCTCAGGCTGTAAATAAATATATGTATGATGAAGGTATTGATGATTTGTCAATGTCTAAGCTATATGGAACTGATGATGAAGCTAAGGCTGAGCTAAAAAATTTGCTTACAAAATATTTGAAAGTCGTTAATGATTGCGGAAATAGATACTATGTCGAAGGCGGAAAATCTTGTTTTGCAAGATACTACAAAACCTTGTTAACAAAAACTCAAAAAGATTATGTAACTGGTGGTTGGTCCTGTTCGGTAATAGTAAATTTGGCCAATGGTGCAGCTATTTGTGCTGATGTTGATAAAGGAGACGCTAATGAAGATGCTTTGGCAATAGAGATGGATGTTAATGGTCAAAAAGGTCCAAATCAATATGGCAGGGATTATTTTGGGTTTAAAATTAATAACAAAGGTGTAGTGTACGACTACGCTTGGAAGGAAGATCAAAACTTATCTGATAATTCTTGGTCAGGTGCCCTTGGTAAAATAATTGAAGATGGCTGGCAAATGAAATATTAATTATTCAAATAAATAACTTGAAAAGTCAAAAATAATGTACTAAAAGTCTTTATTTTTGACTTTTTTAATTTTGTTATTAAATTCATGACATCTACTGCAAATGGATGATTTTTAATGAAATTATTGAAATAAATTAATAATTGTCCGACTGTGTTAGAAAAAGAGGTAGTCATGATATTAAACGGCGGAATAAGATTCTGTGAAAAAGGATTAACAACTTCATTACGTGCAATGCATGTGCAAAGCGAACTTATTGGCATGTATAATGAAAATGTTTTGGGTTTTGATAAAATCGGGTACCAAAGAAAGGATCCGGTAGTATCTTCTTTTACCGAATATATTGGAATTCATGGATTATCTCAGACTGTTGATGATAAAGTCGGACGTATTGCAATGTCTGATAATCCTTTGGATATAGCTCTTGCAAATAAAGGATATTTCCAAATTCAAAGTGATGATGGGGTGAGACTTACAAGAGATGGTAGATTTAAATTGGATAAAGAAGGAAATCTTCTTACTCTTGAAGATGATAAAGTTTTGTCTAATGCCGGTGTTCCAATTCAACTTCCTGTTTTACCTGAAAAGATAGAGGATGTAAAAATTAATTCAAAAGGTCTTGTGAGTGTCTTTAATCCTTCTACTAAAAAATTTGAAAAAGCAGGATACCTAGGAATAGTTGATTCTGAAGGTGTAATTGTAATGGACCCTCAAGTAAAACAAGGATACAATGAATATTCTAACGTATCATTACAAAATGAATTTATGGGAATGATGCCTATAATAAGAAATTTTGAAGCAAACAGACAGATATTTATGATTCAAAATCAAAATTTACAAAAAGTTATTTCACAATTAGGAACAACTTCATAAGTTGAGTGAGGATTAAGTTATGTACAGTATGCAAGGAATAGTGAGAAAAGGCGTAAATAACTCAATCAATCAGTTTGAAAGATTGGGTTATGTCGGTAATAATCTTGCTAATATGAATACAAGAGGTTATAAAGCTGTTTCCTTTGAGCAAATGCTTAAAGAGGACGGATATCTTACAGGAGCAGTAAGGACTGATTATAAACAAGGTTCTATTCAAATCACAAGTAATCCTTATGATGTTGCAGTGAATGGCGTTGGTTTTATACCGGTAGTATCTCCTGAAGGAGAAGTAGCTTATACTCGTGATGGAGCCTTTAAACAAGGTAAAAATGGCTATTTGGTAACATCTGATGATTGGATAGTTGGGGAAGGTATTAAAATTCCTGCAAACTGTTATAGATTTGAGATAAAACCAAATGGGGAAGTATATACATATGATGGTGCAAGTGCGAAAGGAAAAAAGATTGGGACAATTCCTCTAGTAAGATTCGCTTCGCAAGAAAATCTTGAGCAGGCAGGTATGAATAAATTGGTTCCTACAGAGGATTCAGGTGAACCTATACTTGTAAAAGATCATGAGTGTTTTTGCCAAAACAACTTAGAAAATGCGAATACGAATATATATAGTTCAGTTAATGATATGCTTCGATTGAATGCTTCTATGCTTGCAAGTATGCAAATGTTAAAAGTAGTAGATGACATGTATAACAAAGCTATAAATATAAGAGAGTAGGTAGATAATGTTTACACCGGTTGATAATATGGGTAAAGTTACATTAATGATGGATTTAATAACTCAAAGGCAAAGAGCTTTGGGTTCTAACCTCGCAAATATTGATACTCCTGGTTATGTCCGTCGAGATGTGAATTTTGCTGATTATTTGGGATCAATGAACAGTCCTCTTGAAACTAAGTTGTCAGAACGACTTGGCCCGTCAGGTGTAATTGATGAAAGAAAAAATGAAGAAATTGATCCTGCAAATGAATTGATGGAATTACAACAAAACTCACTTCTTTATACGATGGCAACAAGAAGGATGTCTAATATAATTACAGAAATGAAGACAGTTATAAATGTAGGTAAGTAGATTTAATAATTATCAAATAAAGAAAGGCGTAAATTATGAGTATAATGGAATCTATGAATATTGGATCAAATGCTTTGAAAGCTCATGGTATGAGATTAGATATTCATGCAAAAAATATTGCGAATGTTGATACTCCTAATTACGTGAGAAAAATTCCTGTGTTAAATGCTACAGAAGATGTCTCCTTTCATGGTTTGATGAATACAATGAAGGAAGATGTTTTTGGAGTTGGAACTTTGCCTTACTTGCAAGGTGGAGTTGTATTTAACGGTTGTGTTGAAGATCCTACCTTGGGGGATAAAATTTATAGACCGGGACACCCAGATGCTGATGCAAACGGTTATATCAGAGCATCTAATGTAAATCCTGCAGTAGATATGGCTGATGCAATCCTTGCGCAAAGAGCTTATGAAGCTAACTTAGCACTTATTAATATAACTAAATCAATGGCTTTAAAAGCTACAGAAATTGGCAGATAGTATTTATTTCTAAGTTGGACAAAAGTCTATATTTTGTTATTTAGTTCTCATATTTGTGTTATATTTGATATATGTTGAAATTATCGATTGTTATTCCTGTTTACAACATAGAGAGATATTTACCTTGCTGTTTAGATAGTATTCTAAATCAGGACTTTTCAGATTTTGAGATAATCTGTATAAACGATGGTTCTAAAGACGGCTCTTTGGAAGTGTTAAAGTCATATAAACAGAAAGATAACAGAATTATAATTGTTGATAAGGCTAATGAAGGTTCAGGTGTTGCAAGGAATTATGGGTTAAACATTGCAAGAGGGGAGTTTGTTTACTTTGTAGATGGTGATGATTCTCTTATTGATGGAGCATTATCCAAGATTGTTCAAGTTGCTGAAGACAATTATCTTGATATTTTAATTTTTGGAGCGTATTCCTGTTATGACAAAATTCAACGAAAGGGCAGCTATAGCGTAGATAGATTGCCAAAGAAATTTTTTAACAGGTTGTTTTCTTCAAAGGATATAAAGAGTGATATATTTAAATTCCCTACAACAGCTTGGACAAAGTTGTACCGCAGAGAGTTTTTGATAGAGAATAATGTAAAATTTCAAGAAATTAAGGTTGGTCAGGACCAGTTATTGTTTTGTCATTCATTTATAAAAGCAGAGAGAATAATGATTTATCCTGAAAACATATATCGTTATAGAAAAAATAGAGAAGGTTCTGTAACTTCTACAAAGTTTAAATGTAACTATTCTCCAATATACGTTTTTGACGCAATAGAAAAATTATTAAAATCAGAAAATTTAACAAAAGAATATGAATCAATATTTCTTGATACATATTTTTCAAAAGCAACTTCTTGGCTTGGAAAATTTGATGAAAAATTGAAGCCGGATTATTATAAGGAATATATGAAGTTGTTAGCTCACATCCAAAAAGAATATCCTTTTGGTTGGTGGGTAAGATTTAATCCTGAAATTTCAGATACTTATGGAAGTTTAAAACTAAAGCAATTTATTGCCAAGGCTTGTAATTTTGTGCTAAGATAATTGTAACATGTCGATGTGGCGGAATGGTAGACGTGCACGTTTGAGGGGCGTGTGGAGTAATCCGTGGGGGTTCAAGTCCCCCCATCGACAATTAAAAAGGGGATAACACTTGTTATCCCCTTTTTAATATGTTTGATTGAAGAGGGCTTTAATCTGTTTTAGAGGGTTCAGCGACCTGTGAGCAGAGTGCGAAGGAGTTTTGCGAAAAGAATAAAATTCTTTGAAGCAAAATCCGAAGACACGTTTAACGCGAACAGGTCAAGACAAGTCCCCCCATCGACACCATAAAAAACAGAGGTAAAAACCTTTCTTTTTTATTATAAATTACAAAGATGATGCTCAATCAAAAAAGAATAGACCAATAAGAAATCATTAAATGATTAGTTTATTTATACCAAAGACTATAGTAGAGTTATGTAGCAATTTCGTAGGTAGTCTTTATAACTTTCTTGATCTTATTGAGCAGATTTAATGACAACTTAGCTCCATTCCCTCTAATTATAAGGATTTCTGAGTCTAGCCTCAAAACACGGTAAAACTTTGTACAACTAGGTAACATAACGCCCATTACATCGTTCTATAATATTCTAGCCTTTCTAGGGCTTCTTCTTTAGAGTAGGGTTTGATACCGAACATTTGACACCACTCTTTGGATTGTACTGAATTGTCAGTTTTAGGAGGTATATATTCCATTGTTACTTCCAAGGTTCCATCATAATTAGTATGTTTTGATATAACTCTATATTCTGCACCACGAGGCATTACAACCTCACCATCGTGTTCCAAATTCCTTGAAACCTTACATCCTTTTGGTAGTCTAATTATATACATCATACCTTTGCTTCTATCGTATGGTGCCCAGTGTTCTGCTATTGAACGAGTAAAACCAGTATAAGAATAACCCTTATCAGGCACAATAACATCTCCGACATCAGCATTTTTAACTATATCAAAATCTACATCTGCCCTCCCTCCAAGTCTTCGAGCCCTATAAACAACACAATCACTAGCAAGAGGTGGTAATTTATTGAACGCTTCATCACACAATTGAATATCTTGAAGAGTAAGTAGGTGATGTTGTTTTAATACTCGACCAGTCTCTATGTTTTTTATTGTAGGTCTAATACCTAGATTCTGACCATCAAGCCAATGGTGCATCGCTACATATGAACCAGGTGATACATCTGGATTATTTTTAAGAGCTCTCAACCATCTTTGAGTACTTAAACTTAAGCTAACTGTATCCATATTTAATTCAGGTGCAAAGCTTAAACCCTTTAACTCTGCTGGTTTAATGGGGTTTGTTTGTAATATATTGGACTTTCCACAGGCTTTCAACCAAGCAGAAGTCCTTTGAGTTAAACTCATTCCAAGTTTTTCTAATCCCATAAAATTTCCTTAATTTCTTTTAAAATTCCCTATACTTATATAAAGTATTTTGCTGTTTTAGAATTGCCTAATTTTCAATATTCAGTGAAAAAAATCTTAACACTTCAACCCTAAAACACTTCTCATATTGTAATACTCTTGAGTTGACTGTTTCATAACTGATATTAATTCGCTGTATAATGTTTTTGTACTGTAGCTAAAAGGTTCCACATTCGGGAGCTTATCGACACCATACTATTTTTCTGCAGTCTAAAGTTGTGTTTACTAAATTTTTAACATGTATTCTCAGAATTTGGCAACAATTTATTAATTAAGCTTTAAAATATAAAGGATTTTCTAATGGAATATAGACTTTGTTGCGTACAACATAAAGAAAATAAGTATGTTGAGATTAATAAACGATTTTTAACAGAGGAAGAATTTTTTAAATTAAAAAATGCCGTCGATAATATAAATAAATTTAAATTATTATATGAAGTCCCATACACTCTTAAATGTAATTATGCGGAATTTTTGGAATATATTAAGACTAAATTACCTCAATCAGGCTCGCAACTATGGAATGTTAATAAGAAGATATTAGAGACTAACAGGCTTATTTTTAATTTAGTGTCATCTTTAAATGCGATAGAATCGCATTATAAAAAATTATTAGACGAAGACGATTTTAATAATGATTTAAAATCAAACTTCATCAGTAAGCATTATGATGAAAGTTTAGAATATCGTTTTTTATATCAATTAAGAAATTATGTTAATCATTCTTCTGTGCCGGCAACATTAGCAGAATTTAGATTTGATAGTGAAATTAATTATGATAAAGTTTTAGCAAATAAAGAAAGTTTTGTAAATGATAATGTATTTAAGGCGGAAGTAAAAAAGGACATTAGTGAAAAATATCCTGACAAGATTGATATTTCTGCCATTATTCAAAAAGAAATTCCGGAATATATAAAAATTTTATTAGAATATTTATCAAAGTATCATATACGTATAGTACATGATATAAATTTTATAAAAGAGTATCAAAAAAAATTAACAAAAAGAGTTGAAATTAATAGCGATACTGTAATTTACGGTGTAGCGAATCCAGAAGTACCAAATACTCTAAATTTAGTACTTCCTGTAGATTTTATCAAATGTTATGAAAATAATGAATTGTATGCAGATTTAAATAAAAGCTGATTATATGCAAGTATACATATTAGCTTCTAACAGTGAGGACATGTAGATTTAATAATACTGTTCAAAGACTACATCGCAAGGAGAAGTTTTCTCAGTACATCCTTTTACTTCATTCAGAGCCGGCGGAGTCGGGTAGTTTACCTTTAAAGGACTTGACGCCGGTAAATCTCTGTCAAAGTGCAGAGACATCATTTCTGTACTGTCAACATTATTCCCCCAGGCAACGTGTTTTGCATCCCAGTAAGACATTGGTTGGGAGAATGTTTCTTCCGGATTGTCTATTGTCGCAGGATAGGAAACTGTTGCAGTAACATATCTTGTATCAACTTCTGGCGGTCCAAGCGGTACAACATCTGCCCCGTCAGTTACTAAAAATGCAACAACATCACAAGGCTTTTCTTCTGTCCAGTTGGCATTGTTAGGAGGTCTTTCGCCTGTTAAATCAATAAAAACTATATAATATTTAGTTGTAAGATTAACACCAAAATCGTCTTCTTCTGTATGTTCATATTGTGGAGATATGTATACACGCATTGCGTTGCTTGCAATAAAATGCGGCGGAACATTACTAAATTCCCGTGTTGTGTATGTTGCAAGTTTTGCTTGAGGAACATTACAATCTACATAAACTGTATTCATGTATTCAATTAAGCCTTCGCAAAGCTCCTTTGGAGTAGCAAAGAATTCTGTGCTGGCATTGTCAACATAGGCATTATAAGCCGCGTTTTGTATCGCTTCGAATGCTCTTGCATATAAAGAGCGCATCGCTTTTTCAAAAGGTTTCACTGTCATAATGGCAATCATTGCGATAAAAGCCATTATTGACATAGTTATAAGAACCTCGCCTAAAGTCATTCCGTTTTTATTTCTTAACATATAAATTCCTCAAATCGCAAAGTGCCCTAATTATATTATCCCATATTTTGGGCTTAATGTAAAGCCTTATGAAGAAAGTTTGTTTATATAATGTAACAAATCTTAAAAGATGTAGTAAAATTATTCAAAATATGTTATAATAAATATATGCGAGGTATAAAAAAGATCAGACGGAATAAATCAGCGTTTTCTTTAGCAGAAATGTTATTGGTTTTATTGATAATGTCATTTTTATCAATGGCTATAGCACCTTTTGTAACTAAAAAAGTTAAAAAAGATACATATCGTCAGCCTCATGGTCGTTTTGAATGTTTTTGGCATAATGACAGGTTAATACAATATAATGTATTAGAAACAGGTGCAGGCACGCAGGAAGACAGAACTGCACAGGGATATTGTGAATTTGAACCTGTTGAACGAGCTGCATTTTATCTTGTTCAAGGTGTTGGCGGCGGTGGTGGCGGTGCTTTTGCCGCAACTCAACCGTATGTGACCTCAAGTACCGCTACTTATACCTCTTATAATGAGCGAAATCGCAGCAAAACCGGTTATTATATCCCTTGTTCTGAAGTGAGCAGTTCATATTCAGCTTTGTATAGAGCTTGTAGTGGCAATATTAAGTCAGAGTTCACTGATAGTGGAAGTGATTCAAGTACAAGTTCTAAATGGGCGTGGGTAAACGAGATATGGGATGATCCTCAATATACCCCGACTAGAACATTTACAATGTGCTCAGGACGTGGCGGCGGTGGAGCCGGTAAAGGTGGATGGGTTCGTCAATTTATTCCTGTTTTAAATGAGTGGGGACTTCCTGTTTTTGATATTCACGGTAATATTGTTAATAAATGTGATACAGAACCTTATGATCCACCAGGAGCTGATGGTGTGGATCGAGATCCTTGTTATGATTATCCTACTGCAAACGGCGGTAATGGCGGTGATGGTGCTTGTGTCAATATTACAGTTACCTTGCCGCGAGGGTCTGTTATTAATAGAAGTTATATGTATTTTTATTCAGGCTCTTCCGGAGCTGAAGGAAAAGAAGTTTATGCTACCTACGGGAATGCAAGCTGTAAAATTTCCGGAGGGCGAGCTGGCGGTGATGCATTTAATTCGTCTTCAGGTTGGTTTGATGGGTCTAACGGTGATGACGCTGAATTATCACAGTATCTGGAAGATGAAAATCATCAATGCAATTATGAATTTTCCAGTACATCCCCGGGAGCAACCGGCGGTGTAGGCGGTCAATGGAAAATGAGTGGAGGATACCCTGTTTGGGATGCTCCTCCTGGAGGAACCAGCGGTAATAATTCTTTTTCATTCTCAGGACAAACTGTGCCTATATCATATACTTATAAAAGAGCACAAAATTATTACGGTATGGCTGGCGGTCCAGGAGAATATAATATGATGTTTTTCCCGGAAATTCATAAAAAAATCAGAATAACACCGGGACGTGCCGGGCGAGGAGGAATTGGTACATCCGTTTCGCAACAAGGACAAGCTGGCGGCACAACTACTGCCACATTTGAGGGGGAAGCATATCCTTTTCTGACGTTGAATGGCGGTCGTGGTGCACGTGGTAAAATGACCGGTGCTATGTTTAATTTGTATTCTCAAGCTCCTGTTTATGGCAATGATTCATCTATGGAATCTGCTAGACTGGGAGAATATTCAGATTTTGTTGCCGCATTGTCTGCCGATGAGGGGACAAATTTGCAAAGTATTATTCCTGCACAATTCAAGCCGGGACGCGGCGGAGACGGTGGTTTTACCGTGCTGCGTGATACCCGTAACGGCGGTACCAGAAAATTTGACGGTCATACATTTTCAGCCTCAGGTGATGATAGGTTTGAGTATGGCGGGGACAACTACGAAATGAATACAAACTCAGGTAAAGAAATCAGTTGCAATCCAAATGGTCCTTTGGATGATGCACATCAGACAAAGATTTCAGGGACTACAACGAACTGTCCTGGCGAAGATGGTGAAGATGGAGCAGTAATTATTATATGGTAAAGTTTTCTTTTAAAAATCGTAAATACGGATTTTCAATGCTGGAAGCAACAATAACTATGCTTATGGTTGCTGTATTTACTGCAGCCGCAACAAATGTTTTTACAAGAAAGCACCAAAAAGTTGCTCATACAACAAGTCACGGTTCTTTTGAATGTTATTATGACGGCGAAGGACAGCTCTGTCAAAGAATGGCACAGGAAGGTATATTTCAGGAGCCAACTTGTGGTCTTGCTGAATGTACATTTAAACCTTTAAAAGCCTCTGAATATTATGTAGTAAATGCAATAGGCGGCGGTGGTGGCGGAAATACTTCCGGATTGGGTGGGTCTGCCGGTGAATACCGTACATTTTTTATACCATCGATTTCTAAAGAGTTGCATATTCTTCCGGGTAAAGGCGGATTAGCAGGCTCAGATCCTACTGATGGCGAGGATACAATTATAGAAAATAAAGATGGTGAGTCTTTACTTATTGCTTTTGGTGGTAAGGGTGGTTATCTTAATCAGTCTGCCTATAAAAATACTATTGAAGCTGAAGATATTTATGATTGTTCTTTGTATTTTACGGACGGTTCAACCGCTTTAGAATCTTGTGGAGGAAATGCGCCATATTGTAATATTAATACTTCAAGCCTTTATATTTATTATTGTTATTCAAGTACGTCACCATCATTACCAACAACATCTTCATATCTTAAATTTGATTCAGACGGGCAGCTTTATTATCAGAATTCAACGATGAGCAGTCGTGGTGTACTTGCATATTTATATGTTCGTGATGATGTTTTAAATTTTAATACATCAACAAATGAACACCCGTCGAAATTGGATGAATATCTTGAAGCAGTTGAGATGGATGATGCCAATGTATGGCGAATGGGAATTGGGGGTCGGGGCTCTTCAGGTGCTCAAAATGGTACTCCTGGCGCTGTATTGATTGTATGGTAAGCTTATCAAGAATTGAGGATAGTCATATATGTTTAAATTACGTGAATCAAAATTAGGTTTTTCTTTAATAGAAATGATGCTGTTACTTCTGATATTATCATTAATGACCGCGGCATCTGTTCCTATTTTGTCACGTAAACATAAAAAAGCTCCGGTAAAAGCTTTTCATGGCAGATATGCCTGTTTTTGGAATGGGAATCAACTTTGGCAGCAACAGTATTCAGGTGAAAATATTATTCAAAATGAGGCTGTTGCCCAATGTAAATTTGAAGCTCCTAAAAAAGCTAATTATTTTTATATACAAATTATTGGCGGTGGCGGCGGCGGCGGATCTGCCGGATACTATAGACCGGAAAATAATTCCAGCTTAAAAGTATATAACTATTCTAATAATTCTGCTAAATATTATGTAAATTCATATAGTTATTCATCTTCCGATTTAGAGGATTTCAATTTAACAGAAGAAGAATTTAATGATTACGTTGGAACAAAATACGTGTATCTAAGTGTTGGTGGTACACGTGGACATTATTGTAATGAAACTTTAACAAATGGAAATCCGGATACTGATGCATCAGTTTGTTATGCATATTATCAAGGTACCGGTAGATATCATTGTGTTGATGAAAATGATGATTCAAAATATTACCCCGAGTATGATACACAAATTAAGTGTTTAGGTCTTGACCAATGGAACCCGTGGGAGCCTGGTAACTGGGGTAATTGGGGCTTCCCTGATGTTAACCGTAAATGGGTAGAAGAAATGGAAGCTCACTCATGTACTAATACCAGATATGGGGATGCCCCTCCTACAGCATACACCGAGGCCCAGCAGATTAAATATGGTCTACATACACCGTTTATTACAAGTTGGTCTTCATCAAACAGTTATCCATATTACTACTCATACTATAGAGGCGAGTCTGCCGGCATAAGAAATAGTTTAAATGAGCGCGTTGACAGCTTGCTCAGGCGAGCTGCAGGTGGCTATGGCTACAAAAAATATTTTACTCAGGATGGAGATATAATTACAACTAATATTGCAGAAACTTCAGGCGGCGAAGGCGGCGAACAAGCACAATGCGGTGCCCCAGGATTTGTAGATGGCAAATCTTGCACTTGTAAAACATCAGGTTATTTAGAACCTCGAGACGGTGAAATTGTGAAAGGCCGTGCAACAGCACCTACATCCTCTGAAGTTTGCACCGGGCCTGATACGAATTGCTTAAAAACAGTTTCAACATCATCTCCTGCATTTTTCCGATATGAATACTACCAACAGCAAAAAATGAAATACGGTATGGGCGGACTGGCAGGTGAATACAAAACATTCTTTGCACGTCAAATAGATCCTGATATCATAATAAGCCCCGGTAAAGGCGGAAAAGCCGGTCTTGATACAAGTGGTACAAATTCATACGGACAAAAAGGCGGCGACTCTCAGCTTGGAAATATGATTGCCGAAGGCGGCGAAGGTGGTATGGGGGACCGTATTACCGGCTATATGAAATTACCTACAAAAGCAGATGATGAATTTATTGAAAATAATGGTATAAAACGGCAAAGCGGAGAACCTGGTGCTGTTTCACCTTTCAAATACGAAGCTAATTTGTTGGGTATAAATAATCCTCTTGAGGAAACTATAAGTTATTCTAATTTTGGTTCCGGCGGTGATGGTACATCTGTAACTAATTACTGCTGGGAAGGATATTACAAAAATCTTTTCCGCGGTGCGTTTAATAAAGAAACAGGTCGGGATGAAGACATTGAATATGGCAACCAACAACCTTGGGAAGAAGTTAATTGTAAAGCAGCGGGCACATTATATCCATGGACAGGTTCAACTTCTCAAACATACGGTAGCGGTGCCGGTTATTATCGTGGTGCAATGAAAATTGACCCCGGAGATGAAGCAGAGGACGGTTATACCGGTGCAATCATTATAAGTTGGTAATAATAAGAAAGGCGTATAGATTATGATTCTAAAAAATAAAAAAGCTTTTACTTTAGCAGAATTGATGGTTTGTTTGTTATTGATTTCTGTACTTGCAACAATTCTTTTGCCTGCAATTATACAAAATAAACCAAATAAAAGCAAAGTAATGTTTAGAAAAGCATATTATATTATAGAACGTGTTGTCAGTGAATTGATAAACGATGATGATTTATACCCTACAAATGAAGAAGAAAACGTAATGGGGTTTGCAAATACAGCAGAAGTTACTTATGCAGGTAAAACTTACAGCGGCGCATCAAAGTTCTGTAATTTATTCTTTGAAAAAGTTAATACAACCTCAGGTGAAGCAAGATGCAACAGTTCAGGTGAAACTCCATCTGCTGTTCCTACGGATGAAGAAACAGAAGGATCATTTATGACAAATGACGGCGTAATCTGGTATATGCCTGCAACAAAAGTTTTTGCCTCTGAAGATTATGCACCGGTTGAAGATTCTACAGATCCATCAACAGGGGAACCTATTCCGGGAACTCCTGGCGGTGCTATTGAGCAGGAAATAAAACTGGATATTAACGGTATTTCTGCTCCTAATTGTGAGTACTCCTCAGCCTGTGAAAATCCTGATAGATTTACCGTTTATGTGAGATACGACGGTAAAGTTCGAGTGGAGGGTGAAAAGGAACGGGAATATCTTATGTCCAATACAACACTTAAATAAATGTTTATAAAAGGTCTTGAGTATATATCAAGACCTTTTATAAAAAACAGTCGTAATGTCATTCCGAGCTTGTTTCGGAATCTTGCCGTTTGAAAGTTCCTGAAATAAATTCTGGGTATCGATTTTAGCTATTTTTTAGCGTAAACTGATGTATAAATACCATTTTCTATTTGTTTGAAAATTTATGTTTACGTGCCATAATTAAATTATGCTAGACAAAATAATTATAAAAGGCGCAAAAGAACATAATCTTCAGGATGTATCGCTGGAAATCCCTAAAAATGAGCTTATAGTTTTTACCGGCGTTTCAGGCTCCGGCAAAAGTTCGCTGGCTTTTGATACTATTTTTGCAGAGGGACAGCGCCGCTATGTTGAAAGTCTTTCTACATACGCAAGACAGTTTCTTGGACAGCTGGATAAGCCTGATGTGGAATATATAGACGGACTTTCACCTGCTATATCTATAGACCAGAAGTCTACCAGTAACAACCCGCGTTCTACGGTAGGTACTGTAACGGAAATTTATGATTATCTCAGACTTTTATATGCACGTGTGGGGACTCCGTACTGTCCTAATTGCGGTGAACCTGTTAAACCACAATCTATTGATGAAATTGTGAATAATATTATGGCTCTTGGCGAGGGAACGAAAATTCAAATACTTGCACCTGTTGTAAGAGGTAAAAAGGGCGAATTTCAATCCGTATTTGAGGAACTCCGTCAGGAGGGGTTTGTCAGAGTTAAAGTTGATGACGAGATTTATAATCTTGATGAAGACGATATTGAATTAAGCAAAACCAAAAAACACACTATACAGGTCGTTGTAGATAGAATTGTAGTAAAAGACTCCTCACAATCACGTATTGCAGACAGTGCACAAATTGCACTAAAAAAAGCAGACGGAGTTATGGTTGTTGATGTTATCGGCGATAAAGAAATTATTTTTAGCGAGAAACTGGCATGTCCTAAATGTAATTTAAGTTTTGAAGAACTTGCTCCGCGTATTTTTTCATTTAACAATCCTTACGGGGCCTGCGAAAGATGCTCGGGGCTCGGCGCTGATTTTGTAATTGATCCGAATCTGGTCGTTCCTGACAGAAAAAAATCTCTTACAGACGGTGCGATTTATCCATGGTCAAAGACTACTACAAATTATTATGACGATGTTTTGAAATCAG
>CALVHB010000008.1 GCA_944327275.1 Candidatus Gastranaerophilales bacterium
TGTTGTAAAACCTTCATATAGTGATTTCTCCTATATTGTGGTACAAGGCTCTTAGGAATTACCTGCAATTAGATAGCTTTTACATCATGTATTCCTACATGACCAGGCAAACACTACTTGCCTGAAATTTACCGAAAAGTTCTTGAGTAATTATGGCTTGTTCTTTATCAGATAAATCATCCCAAACTTCTGAAATTTGTTTAAGATAATCATAAGTGCTTTTGTAAGTTTGTTTTGTACTATCAGTAAAGGCGCTAACACCAGTAATGCCATAAATTGTATCTTTTATACTTTCTAATGTTTCGTCATAAGAACCTGTTTCTTCGTCCAATGAACGGACATTCATAGAAATTGTTTTTAAGGCATTTCCTACCTTAGCGTCATCTTGTACAATTTCTTGGGCGGCAGCTCCCAAGGCAATCGATTGATTGATCGAGTTATTTGCCGCTGCCATTGCGCTAGATGAACGTCTTAATATTTCAGCAATATTTGTATTTGTAGCTGCCATATTATTCCCCACAATATTAACCTTACTAGCAATTCCATCTAGCATATCTTCAGCTTCAATGCCATACGCTTTCATAGTACTAATTAATGCTGTTTCTGCTTGTTCATCTGTCATTTCAGGCGAGATAGTTGAGAATATAGAAGTGGTTTTAGCTGCCTCGACAGCCTGTTCCATTGTTAATCCCATCTGTGCCCAAGCGGCAGTATGATTAATTACAGCTTCAGTAGTACTACCAAGTTCTTTTGCTATACTGTTAGCCTGTGTATAAAAGTTTGCATAAGTTTCAGCAGTTTCATCAGTAACTTTTTTCAATTCAATCATTGCATCGTCTAAAGCTACAATTGTACTGAAACCATTTTTTAAAGCACTAAAGAATGTTTGTACCAAAGCAGCCGCTGAGAATAATTGTGAAAACGTACCAAACAAATCTTTAAAAGACTGTGTAAATGTTTTCCCATCCTGACCAGCTTCTTTAATTTCTGCACTTAAAGCCTGAAACTCTTTTCTTGCAGTAGTTAATTCTTTAGTATTTGTTGCATTTTTTGTATTATTTAAAGCATTTTGCAAAGCCTCACCATAATCTTTGGCGGCTTTAGTATTTTCGTTTATATAACGTTTAATATTTGCAATCTGCTTTTGTTGATCATAAAAGAAATTTTTACTATTAGCTTGTTCAAGCTCTCTATTGTAAGTTTTAACATCAGTTGTTAATAATTTTAAATCAGAATTTAACTGTGCTATACCTTCAGCTTTCCCAAGTGCATCTGTGTTAGCTTTAATTTCTTGTAATTTTCTAGATGCTTCAGTCAACCTACTATTAAGACTTTCATCAACGATATTCATTCGTTTTAAATTGCCAATAGTGGTAGTTGCCCTAGCAATCTGATTAACATTATTTAACAGAGTTCTACTTTGATTATTAGCATTGTCAAAGTTTAAATTTATCTTTAGACTATCAAATTGTTTTTGTAATGACGAAATTATGTTGTTATCTAATTTGATATTTGAAATTTTGATGGATAATTTTTGATTGTCGATTTCACTTTGAAGAGTTTTTGCAGCATTAGAATCAAGTTGTACACCTAATTTAATTTTAAAATTTGAATTAGCCATATTATTAATCCTTAAATATTATATTTATCTTTTAATGCAGAGATATTGCTATCCTGACTGTTGATATAATGCTTTTTTGTTGTGCTTGTATCTAAATGGTTTAGTAATGTACTAATATCTTCCAAAGGCATACCTTTCTTTTTTAAAAGATTAGAAGCACTTTTTCGCCATGTATGACAATGCAATGGTATATCAACCATGTCACTAACACGCTTAGTCCATGATGCTAAAGTAGAATTAGATACACATTTTTCTTCATTAACATAAGGTGTATACCATAGCCACCCATAATCATTAATATTGTTAGTTTCACGGTATTCTTTTAACTGCAATAGTAAATCTTTGACTTTTTCAGAAAAATACAAAGTTACATATCTCTGTTCTTTTTCTAATACATCTTCAATAACTCTATTTTCAAAATCAATCTGTTCCCATCTTAAATGTGAAATAGCATTAACCCTAGCCATAGTTGATAATGACAATTCAACATATGTAATTAACTGAACATCACCGACTTCATTCAATTTTTCTCTAATCAATTCTAATTGTTCTTCTGTTAAATAAGTCTGAATAACCACTGGTAAACCTTTTTTGGGTCTATCAATATATTCAGTAGGACTATCACCTTGTAAAATTTTTTTCTTTTTTAAATATTTATAAAAAGCTGATATTGTTGATAATCGTCTTTTAATACGTTCTGTATTATTTCCGTTATCTTTACAAAAAGAAATAAATTCTAAAATATCATCTTCTTCTAATGTCAAAACAGATCCATTAAACTGATAATCCAAAATATAAATGAACCACTGACGTAAATCAGTGTTGTAATTATAAATAGTCTTTTCTGATAACTCTTTAATACTCATGTATTGTTGATATTTTTTCCACAATCTTAATGTTTCTGAATTTACCAATTTGATTTTTTCTTCATCAAATAGTCTTAGCTGCCTTGAACGTTTTTTACCAACAGCCAAACTTATCACCTCAAATCAAAATAAAAACAAGATTTTATTGAAGTCATTTAGACAACCGTAAAACCTTGTGATTCTAAATATTTTTTAAATGTACCTATAACTAAGTCATATTTTTCAATATAACTTACACTTTCACTCCAAACGGCAGTACCAGGTATATCGTATGGAGCGCCCATTCTTCTCATAGCATGGTAGCCATGGTCTATCATTTCTAAAACTGCTTGACCACTGGCATTTTTGTAATTCATTGAACCAGGGTCTAAATATATTTCACATGTCAAAGTGTTTCCATTAGCTTTTACA
>CALVHB010000009.1 GCA_944327275.1 Candidatus Gastranaerophilales bacterium
TGAAATAGGCTGCCATCCTGATTTTAAAATTAAAAAATTTAAGACAATTCTTGGACAGTAATCGGACAATGATGACCAGTAAAAGACCATTTTGTAACATATAAAACGATTACTTCCGACCGCCAAAATTCAAACACAAAGCCAACTTTGCCGAATAATCTTTTTATTCGTTCAAGTAAAATGTCCCGTTAAATTACAATAGACAACGAACTGGACATTAAAATACAGCCACAATAAAAAAGATAGGTCGAAACCTATCCTTTTTATTAGCAAGGGAGAGATTCGAACTCTCGACCTCACGGGTATGAGCCGTGCGCTCTCACCAACTGAGCTACCTTGCCACAAGTTATTAAATTGACAAAATTTATATTCTCATAAACAAAAAAAAATTTCAAGCTTTTAAATCGCATATTTCCATAATAAATTTTTTACTTTATAATTAATAATGAGAGCTTTCGATGTTACAAAAATGAAGGTTGACTTATGGTAACAGACATGACAAGCGGAAACCCGCTTAAACATATACTTTTGTTCTCTATCCCACTACTTATAGGAAACATTTTCCAACAATTATATAATATTGCTGATTTGGTTATAGTTGGCAGGACACTTGGTGTGGAATCCTTTGCAGCTGTCGGTGCTGTAGCTCCGATTTTTTTCTTAATTACATTCATAATAGTAGGCCTAACTAATGGATTTGCGGTAGTTACAGGACAAAGATATGGTGCTAAAGATATTAACGGGGTGAGAAATTCTTTCGTGATAAGTACTATTTTAAGTACTTTTGTTACAGTTGCTGTATCTATTATTTGCAGTCTATTAATGAATCCTATATTAAAGTTGATGAATGTTCCTCAAAATATTTATCACAATGCGTATTGGTACGTACAAATTATTATTATCGGACTTATCGTAACTACAATGTATAACATGCTTGCAAGTATCATAAGAGCGCTAGGAGACAGCAAAACACCTTTGTACTTTTTAATTGTAGCGTCTATTGCAAATATTATACTTGCGCTAATTTTTATCCAAATTTTTCACCTTGGTGTACCAAGCTCCGCAATAGCTGTAATATTATCGCAAGCTATATCAGTTATACTGTGTGTATTTTTCATAAAAAAAAGATTGCCAATTTTACATTTGCATAAAAATGATTGGAAATTAAAATTTGACAAAAATTTCTTTGACTCTGCTTATGAACACTTAAGCATCGGTATTCCTATGGCAATACAGTTTTCCATAATTGGTGTCGGAATATTAATTATTCAAAGTGTTTGTAATACTTTTGGATCAAACGTAATCGCTGCCATTACTGCAGCATTAAGAATTGAGCAAATTGCAACTTTACCGATGATGTCATTTGGAGTTGCACTTGCGACTTATGTTGCCCAAAATTTCGGAGCTCATAAATTCAAAAGAATCAGACTGGGTGTAATCAAAGCTTCTACTATAAATATAATATTAGCTGTTATAATGGCTTTTGTCATGAGAATATGGGGAACTGATATAATTTCTGCGTTTATTGGAACTAATAAGACGGAAATTATTGATATTGCTCATCAATATCTTTTAATAAGCACAATATTTTACTTTTTCCTTGGTCAAATATTTATATACAGAAATGCTCTGCAGGGAATGGGAGAGACATTCTTCCCTCTTCTTGCATGTATTGCGGAATTGCTTATGAGAGCATTTGCAGCAGTTTACCTTGCAATAAAATTTGGTTATATCGGAATATTTTATTCAGGTCCGATTGCATGGGTAAGTGCCTCTACAATTATGTTTTTCGGGTATTTCGGAAGCATTAAACATATCATATTTAAGGTTAAAGAAAAATTGCATACTTAGTCACTTGCAAAGAAAAATGTTTTATGACAAAATTTCATAAAAGCGTACTCTAATGGTAAAGGAGATAATATTATGTCAACATTTATTGAAGATGTTTATGCAAGACAAATTCTTGATTCACGCGGGAACCCTACAGTTGAGGTAGATGTTAAATTGACCAACGGAATCGTAGGAAGAGCTGCTGTTCCATCAGGAGCTTCAACAGGTATTTTTGAAGCATTAGAACTAAGAGATGGTGATAAGTCAAAATATCTTGGTAAAAGTGTTCAAAAAGCAGTAGATAATGTAAATAATATTATTGCTCCTGAACTTATTGGTGAAAAAGCTTCACATCAAAAAGAAATTGATACATTCATGATTGATATGGATGGTACGGAAAATAAATCTAAATTGGGAGCAAACGCTATTTTAGGCGTTTCTTTAGCAGTCGCAAAAGCTGCATCGCTAGCTTATGGTATGGCTTTATACAGATATTTGGGCGGTATAAATGCTCTTACTTTGCCTGTACCTATGATGAATATTATAAATGGCGGTGCTCATGCTGACAATAATATTGATTTTCAAGAGTTTATGATTGCTCCTGTCGGTGCTGAAAGCTTTTCTCACGCATTACAAATGGGCTCAGAAGTTTTCCATACATTGAAAAGTGTTCTGAAAAATAAAGGTATGGCAACTTCTGTAGGAGATGAAGGCGGATTTGCTCCTAATCTAGGATCAAATGCTGAAGGTATTGAAGTAATTCTTGAAGCAATTGATAAAGCCGGTTATAACACAGACCAAATTAAAATATGTCTTGACGTTGCATCTTCTGAATTTTATGAAAACGGAAAATACAACTTAAAAGGAGAAGGAAAATCTTTTGATAATAAAGAAATGACTGATTTTCTTGATGAATGGGTTAGAAAATACCCTATTATCTCAATAGAAGATGGTATGGCAGAACAAGATTGGGAAGGTTGGGAAATGCTTACCAAACGTATTGGAAACCATTGCCAACTTGTTGGAGATGACCTTTTTGTAACCAATACAAGACGTTTAGCTGACGGAATTAAACGAAATGTAGCAAATTCCATCCTGATAAAAGTAAATCAAATCGGTACACTATCAGAAACATTGGATGCTATATCTATGGCACATGCTGCAGGATATACAACTATTATTTCTCACCGTTCAGGAGAAACTGAAGATACATTCATAGCTGATTTGGCAGTTGCTGTAAACAGTGGACAAATCAAAACCGGTTCGGCATCACGTTCTGATAGAATGGCTAAATATAACCAACTATTAAGAATTGAACAAAAACTTGGATCTGCAGCTAAATACTTAGGATTACAAGCTTTTAACGGACAAAAATAATTCTTAATAAATTTAATAAATAGAAAAATAAAATGACTCCTAATTAATTTGGGAGTCATTTCCTTTCCAAAATATGTATCGTTACTAAGTTTAAAGTGTATTGTCTAATCATTATTTGACTTATACTTATAGCTTAAAAGGCTATATGTATCAGCGGTTGATGAAGAACTATCACCATAAAATACCGACATATTAGTTGCACGACGATTATTAAATTCATCTTCAACTTCCATTCTGGCACAATTTATGTCATAAGCTGAAATCTCCGCACTTGTAATTCTACCGTCATGATTTGTGTCCATTTCATCAAAATGTTCAAGAATTTTTGTCATTGTACTTTCTGACAAACCACTTGCTCCTGAGGCATATAACTGTGTAAGTTCCTCTCTTGTAAGACCTTGCATTGAAATTCTGTTTGAAAGTGTGTTCATTTCATCAGCTGTTATAATACCATCTCCATCTTTATCTATTGATGCAAAATTGTTTTGTAAATAAGATGCAAAAGTCGGGTTCAATGTCCCTAAATTACTTGTTTTTGTTCTTGCCTCTGTTATATTATCAAAAGTTAAACCATCAGGGTATTGGGAGGCAAGATAAGAATATGTGTTTGTAAGACCTGCATATACGCCTGAAAGAATATTATTACTCATACTACATCCTCGTTTACTAACTTCCTTGATTATATTAATGAATTTTTAAAAAATGTCAAACCTCTATTTATATGATTTGTAAAAATATGTAACAAAGACTCGTAAAACACTAAAGATTTTTATTATCAATGCCGATAAGAAATTTGTTGATAGATTTGATAAGGAGTGTGTACTCATGGATGAAAAAAAGTTTAACGATATGGAAGATTTAATGCTTGATTATGGCGAAATGACAAGTTTTGACTTTAATTCTTTAGATTACAAACAAGTTAGGGATTTACAAAGAATTACTGACAGTGAATATGCTAACCAACCATATCCTTTTAAATATGGAAACTTTGATTTGGTTGATATGATTCATGCTTTTATCACCCAATATCAGAAAAAAGATGCATAATCACTAAAAAAGGAGTGTGCAATGAATAACAAGGAACTTTTCGAAAACAATTGTTTTCCTATTTCTTGGTGCGAAGATGAGGAGCATTTTATGCCCCAAATTCAGACACCTCAAAGAAAAGATTTAACAACTTTGTTAGCTGAATTAGAAGAAATAAAAAATAGAATAGATGATATTAGTGCAAGAGAATGGCATCTTGCAAAACTTGTGAAGTTTCACAAACAGGGTTTTACCCAATAAAAACTCTGCTGTTAAGAAGAACAGCTGCCGAGATTTGGGATAGCAAAAATTTATAAGACACAATACATAGCCGAAGGGAACCCCTACGGCTTTTTTTTATTACAAATCTTCCAAAACGGATTCATCAAGTAAAATATCATGTCCCATGTTATGCATTAAATCAAGGTAAGAATTATAATACACCTGCATTGCGCTTATGTATTCATTCAACATTTCTTGGTGAGCATTTTCAATAATAAATAAATTTAATAAAGTTGTTTTACCTTGAGCATAGCGCTGTTCTGACATTTTTAATATTTTTTTTGATTCCTGCAAAATGTCCTTGTAATAATTCATATTCTCTTTTGCATACTTAAATTGGTTATAATCTTCTTTTAATGCAAATTTTAATTTATTTTCAAAAGAAAGTTTGTCAATTTTTGCACGTTCAAGAACTATTTTTGCTCTATTTACTTCTGGTCTATATGTATAGAATAATGGTAAGTCCAAATACCCACCAACATAAGCACCTTGTCCGCTTCCATCACCGGTAAAAGCATATCCCCCAAGGACTGTAACATCAGGAATTACTTTATGTTTAGCAACCGACAATTCTTTTTGAGATTTATCAATATTATTATCGGCAATTCTTATTGAATAACTGAATTTCATTGCAACATTTTCTATTGTTTTGTAATCCGGTAATTCAATCTGTAAAAGAGTTATATCGTCCTGAAATAATGTATCTTCACGAGTGTCATACATTTTGTCAGTATCTTTTAAATTCAAAACATCGTTAAAATGAAACTGTGCATATAATAAATCTGCTTTTGCTTTATTTAACAAAATTAGTTGCTTTTTATGTTTAATGTCTGATTGTAATTTTTCAATTTCATAATTTGGAGAACTTTTAGGTTTCCCCTCCGCAAGAAGTTTCATATTCTTGAATAAATCTTCTCTTTCTTTCAAAATTGCTACAACAGATTTCATGTAGACAACATTAAAATAAGAATTCATAACTTCTATTTTTAAGTTGAGCTCTTCTTGTCGTATTTGATTTTCAAGAAGACGCATATTAGCAATAGCAGCCTTTTTTCTTACTCCTCTTTTCGCAATTTCTACAGGGATTGCAAGTCCTGCCTGACTGGCATTGGATTTACCGACAGAACCCATCAAAACATTTGATTGAATTTGAGGATTTTTAAGAGCATTTGCCATTTTAACTTCTTGTTTCAAAACCTCAATTTCTTTACGTTTTGCCTGCAATGCTAAATTATGAGAAAGTGCAAGATGTACGGCATCATCTGCTGAAATCTCAACTATTTCTGCGAAAGAGGGTAAAGCTATAGTTATAAAAGTAATTAAAAATATAATTATCTTTCTCATACACTAATATAATACTACAAAAATATAACAAAAAAATAGAGCGGATTTTTACAAAATCCGCTTTCTAAATACATGTGGTTCTACAAGAAAAGGAGCCATACACTATGCACTATACGGGGTTTACATTCGGTCTGCCTACTGCATTTATCAACAGGTCGATTACTTTTGGCATTTGACACTTAAAAGAATAGTTTCCATTTTTTAATGAACATCTGCTACAGTCACATTTGATTGAATAACATTCAAGAGCTTGTTCTGTCCAACTTTGAGTAATTGATTCAGAAATTTCGCCATTATTTTGCGGATAAAAAACTTCCTCCATAAAAGCCACTCCTAAAAGATTACTAACCCATTTACATTTTAACTTAACATACAAACAATTTAATCCTCTAAACAGAGGACATAATGTCAAATAATAAAAATTCTTATTTATTTAATGACAAAATATGTTCAAATATTCTTTCGTTATATCTGCTTTCTTGAGCACTGAATGGCAAAACTACTCCCCCAAATTCTTTTTCAACATATTTTACGACATTTAATGTTTTTGATTTTGGAACATAATCCATCTTTGTAATTATTGTAAAAATAGGAAGATTATAAGCCTCAACCCATTCTCTCATTTGGTAATCATTCTTTTGAATTTGATGTCTACCATCAACTAACTGAATCAAAGATGAGATTTGGTCACGTTTTAAGAGATATTCTTCCAAATATTTTTGCCATCTGTCTTGAGCTTCCTTAGAAACTTTTGCATATCCATATCCCGGCAAATCCGCTATCATAAAATCATTTGCGAACTGAAAGAAGTTAATTAATCTTGTTTTACCGGGAGTATTCGATGTCTTTGCAAGTTTTTTTTGATTAGCAAGCGCATTAATAAATGAGGATTTACCAACATTAGATCGTCCTAAAAGCGGGTACTCAGGCAGTGTATAGTTTGGACACTGCGACAATTTTTCCGCACTTATTAAAAATTTTGCCTGCATATATTTAGTCATAAACCTATAGTAACATAAAATATTCAATATTAATTTGTAAATTTTGTAAAAGAAATAGATATTTTTAAGCAATTTTTCTTATTTTTTCTTTTATTTTCTGTAGATGAAAGGAAAAATATGAGCATTACAAATTTAACAAGAACTTCTTTACCTATAGCCTCTAAATCCATATTGGAAAATAAAAAAAATGTCATGGAAATTCCTGAAATGATTTTACATAAAATGAAATCTCAAATGCCTGAAAATATTGTCCATGTCGGGATGAATGAGTGTAAAACAGTAAAAATATCCCCTAATGAAGCACATACTGTTTTTACAGACGGACTTGCCAGCTGTAATGCAGTATCTCTGGTTACAAAAGATAAGCAAGGAAATCCAATCGTAATACTTTCACACTATACTCCACTACCATCCTCTCAAATAGAACAAGCCGGTGCGATTGAAAAACAATTAGAAACATATGGAGCTTGTTTTGATAAAAGTTGTAAAACAAAAGTATTTTACAATGTACCCGGATATATGAGTGAAGAAGGGTTAAAACCTTGTGTTAACACTATTTTCGGCAAAATAAAAGCAGTACTTGATAAGTTTTTAAATAATAATTATGAAGAAAAAATTATTCCATATCAAAGCAAAAACAGACCTGCATATTTTTCAAGTGCAAACATTTTTCAATTTGATACAAAGGACATAAATAAGTGTAAAATGACCACTGTTGGAGAAAATGAACACTTCTTTAACGTTTAAATTATTTTGTGTTTAAAATTTTATCCTGTTGTTCTTTCAATTTCTTTTTAAACAGAACTTTTTGGAATAAATTATATAATTTTTCACTGTTTACAACTGTAATTTGAGTCTTTTTATTCACAAAATCAATATTTACGTATGGTTTTTTACTAAAAATATTATTTTCGATATTCACAAGTTGAAACAGCCCTTCAGTTAATACACTGATGGGCTCTCTCAAAAATATTTCAAATGTTTTTCTTATATCGAATTTCTTCATATCCCTATATGATATAGCTATTTTGCTTTCGCTTTGTATTTTTCAATTTTTTTCATCACACTTGCTTTATCAGAAGCATTTGGATTCATTGCAAGATACTGTTGATAATATTTTACAGCACCTCTATAATTAAGTTCTTTTTCATAAGACATTGCTTTCAACTTAGCAATTTGTGAACTGTTATGATAAAAATCGATTGCACGGTTACAATATTCGATAGCTGAAGCATAGTTCTTTTCTTGATATTGTCTTTGAGCAACATCAAAGAATTCATTTGACTTAGTTTCACACAAGTTAATATATTGAATACCGTTTTTAGCAATAATATTATCAGGATCTTTCATCAAAGCTTTTTGAAGAGCTTGTCTTGCAGTTCTAAACTGTTTGTTGTGAACAAGTATTTCTGCTAAATACAAGTCATCATCAACTGATGTAGAGAAGTTAATAGCATTTTCAAATGTATAAACAGCATCTTTTTCTCTACCCATTGCAAGGTATGCTTCACCTTTAATTACACTATCCATAAGATTATTACCGGCAGCTTGTACAATGTAATTCAAGCTGTCTTTTGATAATGGAGCTTGGTGAACTATTCTTGCAAGTTTCAATTTTGCTAAATGCAATTTTAAATCTTCAGGACAATGTTCTATAGCCTTGTTAACATAGTCATATGCTAAGTAAACTTCTTTATTTGTTGTAATTCCTTCGTTATCACCACGATCTTTTGCCATTTCGTAGTAAGTATTAGCAAGACCTATTATAGCTTCGTCATTATAATTTTCGTCTCCGATAAGTTTTGAATAATAATCAAGAGCTTGATCATATTTTCTTATATGCAAAGCCATGTTAGCAATCTTTAATTTACCTTCCTGATAATTTGGATTAATTGCTATAACTGTCTTTAACTGTTCCATTGCAAATTCTTCATCTGCACGGTTTTCATAAATTGTTGCCAAATTCAAATAAGGTCTTGAATTTTCCGGTTTAACAAGTTGTGCCTTTCTGAAAGAATTTATTGCAGCTGCTTGGTTTCCTTGTCTTAAATATAACTCACCTTGCAAGGTCAAAGCCGGAGAAGAATTCGGATTAACATGAACAGAATGGTTCACCCAAGTAAGAGCCTTAGAATAGTTTCCTCTGCGAGTTTCTACCTGTGCCATGTGATACCAAGCTGTCGGATTGTGAGTGTTATATTTCATTGCTTTCATGAAATAACTCTCAGCAGAATCCAAATTACCGTTCATCATTTCAACTACACCGATATTATCGTAAGCTGTTGCAAATGAAGGATTTATTTTTAATGCTGTATTAAATAAATCTAATGCATCACTTGTGTTGCCAATCTTCAATGTTGCAACACCCATAGCATTGTACGCTTCATAGTAATTTGAGTTGAGGTTCACTGCTGATACAAATTCTTTCAATGAAGAATTTATCAAACCTCTTGTATTTTTGATGTAATCAACATCTGAAGAAGTTGTTCTTTGCAAATAAACAAGTCCTTGAGCATAATGCAATATAGGATTTTTAGGATATTGTTTAAGCAATTTATCTAATTCTTTTTGAGCAGGATCCAGCTTATGTTGTTTAGCCATAGAAACTGTTCTTAAAGCCAAAAGATTTATATCATTTGGCTTTTGGTTAAGCATTTGTCTTATTTTATCATCTGCTTCTGCACAATGATTATATTCAATAAGCCTTGACAGCTCAGGATAAACCTGAGTAGATGCTTTGGCAGGAGAAGAAGCTTTTGGCGCATTAGCCGTATTTTTTTGAACTTGTGCTTGAAACTCTTGCGCATATACTTGCGAAGACAAGGCAGCCATAACGACTATTGATGATATTAATAATTTTTTACAATTCATGTTATCTCCTGCAACCGGTTATAAGTTAACTATTTTAATTATTCCAAAAATATTGTATACTAGTACTTGTAAAAAAGCAATAATGTAAATGATGTAGAAAATGGGCATAAATTCAAATTCAAAACAAGATTTAGAAGATTTTAAATCGTACATAATAGCAGAAAAAAACTTTTCTAAACACACTGCAAAAGCTTATTGTTCCGATATTCTTAGCTTTTTAATATGGATTGATGAGCAGTCCTGTGAAGATGTAAATTTTTCAAAGGTTAGAGAATATATTCACTTTATCCAAAAATTCAATTACAAAAAAACAACTGTAGCAAGAAAAATTGCATCTTTAAGAACATTCTACAAATATCTATATCGCGAACGTAAAGTTGATTCTAACCCCGCAATGAGTCTTACAAACCCGAAAAGACCAAAATCATTGCCAAAATTTTTGACACCTGACGAAGTTGAACAAATTTTGAATAACACAAAAATTGAAACACCTGCAGGATATAGGAACAGAACTATTTTAGAACTCCTTTGGGCCACAGGGATGAGAATTTCAGAACTCTCAGGGCTTAATTTTGGAGATTTAAATTTAGAAAGTAACGAAATTAGAGTCTTTGGTAAAGGATCAAAGGAACGCATTATTCTTGTTACAGACAGAGCCAAGAATTTTCTGGAACGTTATATTGAAAGCGCTAGAGCACTAATTCCAAAGGGATTTCCTGTCCCTCCTACCGATGAAGATTCTCCGGTATTTATTAATAATACAGGTTATAGATTACAAACTCGTACCGTTAGAAATGTTATAAATGAAGTTGTTGAAAAAATTAATTTGCCAAAACATGTAACCCCTCACGTTTTTAGACACAGCTTTGCTACTCATTTGATTGAAAACGGTGCTGATTTAAGGGTAGTGCAAGAACTACTTGGACATGCAAGTATTTCTAATACACAAATCTATACACATGTATCCACCCAACACCTAAAAGATGTATATAATGAAACTCATCCTAGAGCGTAATAATTTGCATCGTAAAAAAAAATATTATAAAATGCCCCTATGGATGAAATTATTGAAAAATTAAAAGAAATAGGGCTTAATGAATACCAATCAAAAGTATATGTTGCTCTTTTAAAAAAATTCCCATCTACAGGGTATGAAGTAAGTAAACTTGCAAATATACCACAATCAAGAACTTATGATACTTTAAAAGTTCTTGAAAGTATGCACATAGTAATTCCATCAAATACAAAACCGATTACATACACCCCAATCAAACCAAAAGAATTGACCAAAAGATATAAAAGAAAAATTGATTCCACAATAAACTTTCTGGAAAAAAAATTGCCCGATATAAAAGATGATAAATATACAGAACCTATTCTTTCAGTTTCAGGAAGAACTAAAATTTTAGATAAAATGATAGAAATTATAAAAAGTGCACAAAAAACAATCTATGTATCGTTGTGGGCTAATGACTTTAAATACCTTGAAACACACCTTCTTGATGCATATAACAGAGGATTGGATATCAAAATAGTAAAATATGACAACTTCATATGCAATTTTGGAACTGTTTTTGAACACTCAGGAATCGCAATGTTAGAACATTACAGACACGGAAAATTTATATTTCTTTCTGTTGACAATACTGAAGGGGTATTTGGACTTACTGAATCCGTAAAAAGTGAAATGCCTGAAATAATTTGGACAAAAAATCCCGAAATAGTGTTTTTAATAAAGGCTTTTACTGTTCATGATATGTATATGATAGATATAGAAGACAATTTCCCTGAACAGTTGAGATATTTCTATGGAGCTGGTTTGAAAAAATTACGAGATAAAATTTTACATTAATTTACTTTTAAATAAATTTTGAAAGTTGTATAATTATCTTGTAAGGAGATTAGTAAAGGGAACGGTTAAAATTAAATCGCCAATTTTAATTTTGAAATTGAAAGGCCGATTTTGATAACGAGTTTTTATGGTGTAAATAATGTACAGGTATAGTTTTGAATTAATTACAGGTCCGATGAGCTGTGGAAAAACAGAAGAACTTTTGAGAAGAATAAGACGTTCGATTATCGCAAAAAGAAAAGTAAAAGTTATATCACCTGATGTAGATACAAGAGCAAAAGGGGATTATATCGAATCAAGAAACGGACTATGGTTGGATGCTATAAAAGTTAAACATTCAATACAAATTTTAAGTGTTGTCAAACCTGAAGATGAAGTAATTGCAATTGATGAGTTACAATTTTTTGACAGTAATATCGTAAAAGTTATTTCAAAACTTATGGAAGAAGGTAAAAAAGTTATCGGTACAGGTTT
Organism: Candidatus Gastranaerophilales bacterium; assembly: GCA_944327275.1. Lineage (GTDB taxonomy): Bacteria > Cyanobacteriota > Vampirovibrionia > Gastranaerophilales > Gastranaerophilaceae > Stercorousia. The sequence continues at coordinate 12,058 of CALVHB010000009.1, forward strand.
GGAACTCGACTTCAAAGGAGAACCTTTCGGCAGCATGCCTGAACTTATGTGTATTGCAACCACTGTTGATAAGTTACATGCTGTATGCATGAAATGCGGTTGTGAAAACGCTACACGTACACAACGTTTAATTGATGGTAAACCTGCAGATAAAAATTCTCCTCTCATTATGATCGGGGGAGATGAAACATATGAAGCAAGATGCATCAAGTGTTACGAACTACCTGATGTGGAATTGGAAAAGAAAAAACGTGGATTTAAACTTTTAAGTTTTGAAAAAGTTTAATAATTATTTAATCTGCCATTTTTCATACATACGATCTAACTTTCTTGAATTTCTCAAGCTTGAAAGTATGTAATTTACTTGTGTAAGTAGTCTTTTAGAATTTTCATCTTTTCTGAATACTACAGCATAAGGTTCTTTAGAATATCTTTTTTTAAGTATTTTTACTGATTTATCCTTGATTGCATAATTCAAAAGAATTGAATCATCTGCAATAATACCATCAGCCTTACGTGCTTTTAAGGCATTATAAGCATCATTATAATTTTTAAAACCTATGACATTTATATTTGGAACGTTTGAGCGTAAATTTCTTTCACTCGTAGAACCAAATACTATAATTAATTTTTTGTTTTCAAAATCTTTTAAACTCGTTGCTTTGCTGTCTGAATTAACCATTATTGCTTGTCCTGCAATATAATATGGAGTTGAAAAATCTAAAATTTGTCTTCTTTGGTTAGTAACTGACATAGCAGCAATTAGCATATCAACTTCCCCTGCACATAACTTCATAATTCTGTTTGAAGCTGTCACAGGAACAAATTCCACCTTACTGTCACTGCCCAAAAGATTTGCAGCAATTATTTTGGCCAAATCAACGTCGAACCCTTGCAGATTGCCTTTTTCATCTTTATAACCAAATGGAAATGCGTCAGCTCTAACGCCTACCACCAATTTTCCATCTTTATAAATTCTATCTAAGTCATCATATTGTTGTTCTTTTTTTGAACACCCCGAACACAATAGACATAAAAACAAAAACGCTAAAATTATCTTTTTCATAATAAAGAAATAATAGCCAAATTTCCTCCGAAAGTCAATTCCAAAAAGAAGCGTGATAATCAAATAGCCCACGTAGATAACCGCTTTTGGCAATGTTTCTTACAAAGAATGAAGTACATAATCTAGTATTAGTTTGTTTTTTAAAAAATATTTTTGGGGTTTTTCGAAAAAAGCCCACAACACAAGGAGGTAAAAATGACTATTAAAAAACTTACTGTGGCAGCTGCAATTGCCGTTGGAATAGCAACGTGTTCCTTGAATCAAGCAATGGCGGCTTGTCCTTGCGAAGTACCGGAGACTCCGGCACCTTGCGCAGAACCGCTTCCTGTAGTAACAGGTCCGGCCTGCCCATGCGAAACAGCTAAACCTAACACTTGTTCAAAGTGTAAAAAAGCTCTGCCAGACTGTGAATGTCAAAAAGCAGACCCTTGCGAGGATCCTTGCGACCCTTGTGAAACTCAAAAAAAATCAGATTGCGGATGCCCTGATGAAGTAAGTTGTGATGCTCCGCCTGAACCGGCTTGCGCTGTTTGCCCTCAAACAGGAAAACCTGACAGAAAAGATATGAAACAAGTTTACGGATACCCTAATGCAATTTATGGTACTAACAACTATGTTGGACAACCTGCAAATTCTATCTTTTCTACAGATTCACCGCTTGCAGGAACTCCAAGAGTTTTATCATCTGAAATTAGCGGTACAACAGTAGCTTCACAAGGCCAAGTAACAGGTGCTGCTACTCAAATGCCTTGTCTTAATGAATCACCTACAAGACATAACGGGGTACCTATTGATAGAAACGAAAGATTAATGGATGGTAACAACTGTCCTATAGATTTTCAATCATCAAACTCAATTGATGCAATAAGAAAATCTTTCGTACCCTATGAAATCCCAAACCAAATGATGCAAACAACAGGTGCAGCAGCAAACCTTGGCGGATGCCAGTTCCCTGACGTTCCTAACGGTTTCTGGGCAGCTTGTGATATTGATAAACTTGCAATCAATGATGTTGTAGTCGGTTATCCTGACGGATATTTCAAACCTAACAGAAATATCTCTCGTGCAGAATTTGCTACAATGTTAGTTAAAGGCTTTAACCTTGATAAATGCGACATGCCTCGCGAAGGTATGTTCAAAGATGTACCTATGAACAACTGGGCGAATGCAGCAATTGCAAAAGCTGTCGATGAAGACTTATTAAAAGGTTATCCTGATGGTAATTTCAAACCAAATCATCCTGTAACCAGAGTAGAAGCTCTTACAACTATTGCTAAAGGTATGACTTGTGATATCGACCAATGCAAAGCAGATGAAATTTTAAGCAAATATGCAGACGGTGCATCTGTTCCTAACTGGGCAAGAATACCTGTTGCAAAATCACTTGAAAACGGTGCTTTAAAAGATATGCCTAATCCAAATATGATTATGCCTAACAAAGAAGCATCTCGTGCAGAAGTTGCTTCTATGATGCAGACTGTTCGTGTTGCTCTTGGATATGACACAAATCCAAAAACAGCTAATAACATCTGCCCGGCTTGTCCTGTAGACAAAAAAGCTTATGTTGAACAAGAAGAAATTGTTAAAATCCCTACATTAAAAGTTAAGATGATTGACCAATTAACCGCTAAATCTTCTCACGTAGGTCAATACTTCAGAGCAAACACTCTTGAAGATGTAACAATTAACGGTGTAACTTACCCTTGCGGTTCAACAGTAACAGGTCAAGTAGTAGAAGTAATCAGACCTTCAGGATGTGATAAAGGTGCATTAAAACTTTCATTTACATCAATTAAAAATGGTGATTGCAAAACAGAATTACCTAAACAAATTCTACAAGCTCAAGTTAACAAGTCAAAACAAGTTAACCCTGTAGCAAGACTTGTTGAAATGCCATTCACACTTGCCGGTTCATTAATCGGTGTAACAGGTAGAACTGTCGGTGGTATCATTACAAACGTAGGTAACGCAGCTGAAAACGTATCTAACGATGCAGGTTATATGTTAGGTCACGCTTTCCAAGGACAATTCGGAGCTGCTGCTCGTAACTTAGGTGACGGTCTATGGGAAACTGTTAAAGCTCCTGTTGACGTTACAAGAACAGCATTGTCAGGTACAATGGGCTTATTCCAAACTACAGGCGACGAAATTGCTTACCTTGTTGACCCACGCGGATACAAAATATCTGCAGTAAATCCAAGAGAACACATTACTATTGCGTTTGGTTGCTCAGAATAATATTCGAACCAAACCACAACAAAACAAACAGTAATTATTTTGTTCGGAGCCTGGAAAACCGATACCCTATCATAGGATATCGGTTTTCTTTTATCTTTATATTACAGTATTTTAGATTAATTCGAATGTTTTTTTATCTTTTTCATTAATAACAAAAGTGGGATTACTGCAAAACATAACAATCCGAATATTCGGAATGAATCAATAAATGCCCATAAAGTAGCCTGTTTTACAAGTTGACCGTACATAGTATATTGTGCCATATAATGAGCAACGGACTGTTCAGTGTAACCAGCTAAAGCTGCGGCTGTTGATTGAACACGATCTATAAAAGCAGGATTTAGTTCACTTGTTTTTCCTACCAACATATATTGATGAACCTGGGCAAACCTTGTAAGCATTGTTGCTACTAAAGATGTACCTATTGCGCTACCGATATTTTTTAATAAGTTCTGAATTCCTGTAGCATTTGTCATTTGTTCATTTCTTAATGTATCAACTGACAAATTCATGATAGGTACCATTGAAAGTCCCATACCCATACCCATAAAAAAGTTTGGTATTGCAATATTCATATTAGATATCTGTAAATTTAGTGCACCAAATGAAAGACTGGCTCCACCAATTAATGACAAACCGATAGCAACCATAAGACGGTTATCAACTTTATTTGTCAGAGTTGCAGTAAAAAACATAGCAACCATACTACCACAACCTCTTGGCATCATTGTCTCCCCGCTTAAAAACGCAGTGTAACCCATCATACTTTGTAAAAACTGAGGAAGTATTGCCAAAGATGCATATAATACAGCCTGAATAACAACTTGGATTATTGTACCTGCTGAAAAGTTTTTATCTTTGAAAACTGATAAATCAATCAAGGAATCTTTTCTTGTAAGTTGAGAATGGAAAAATAAAATACATGCAATTACAGAAACTGAAAATGTCCATCTTATCCACGTAGCATTGAACCAATCTGCATTATTACCTTTATCCAAAACCGTTTGTAACGTTATTAACCAAACAGTGAGATAAAAAAAGCCTCTGCCATCTATTTTAACATTTTTTTGTTTTTTAGCATAAGGAGGTTCCTCCAAAAGCTTATGACACATTAATGCAGCAATACAGCCAAATGGGACATTGATATAAAAAATCCAAGGCCAAGTCCAGTTGTCAGTAATCCAACCTCCAAGTACCGGACCTATAATAGGGGCTAAAATTACACCCATACCAAAGACAGACATTGCAATTCCACGTTTTTCCTTAGGAAAACTTTCTAATGTAATTGCTTGAGATATCGGTAATATGCCTCCACCTCCAAAACCTTGTAAAATTCTGGCAAATATCATAAATTCTATATTTTTTGCCATCCCGCAAAGCATTGATGCTATCGTAAACATCATAATGCTCATTATAAAAAAGTTTTTTCTTCCAAAAAGTTTTCCAAAAAAATCAACAGCAGGGATAACAATACCTGCAGCAATCAAATAACTTGTTAAAATCCACATAGACTCATCACGAGTAGCTGAAAAACTTCCAGCCATGTGAGGCAAAGCTACGTTCCCGATTGTACCATCCAAAACATAAATAAATACAGACAACATAACCGGTATTATCATTATCCACGGATTTATTTGGGGTTTCCATTCTGTTTGTAATGCTTGTTCTTTTTCCATAAACTAACTCTTCATTTTTGATTCACCTTTTAATAAAAACATAAACGGAATTAAAATAAAACAGGCAATGGAAAATACTTTAAATGTTGTCATATACGCACATAAAGTTGATTGTTGAATCAATTGATTATACATTAATTTACCGGCCATATAAATTGCATTAGACATATCACCTGCTTGATGTATTAATGAACTTGCATACATATTTAATCTTTCAGAAAAAACAGGATTTAGAGTATGCATAGATTTTACAAGTCCGCTTTGATGTACTTGCGAAAATCTTGAAATCATTGTAGCAACAAGTGAAGTACCTATTGCACCGCCTATTGTTTTTAATAAATTTTGAAGCCCTGAAGCATTTGTCATTTGGTCATTTCGTAACGTGATACAAGACAATGTTGTAATTGGCATAAATGAAAATACCAAACCTATACCAAAAATATAATTTGGAATAGCAATATTCATAGGATTTATTTCAAGATTTAAAAGACTTAACATCCAACCGCCAATGCCCAAAGAACACAATCCGATAATCCCATAGGTTTTGTAAGTAATTCTACCTCCAAGACCTCCAAATATTAATAATGCTGTAAGACATCCGAGACCTCTTGGCATAATTGCAAGTCCACTTAAAAAAGAATCATATCCCAGCATATACTGAAGCATTTGCGGTAATATTGCCAAAGATGCCAACAAAACAGCATTAATTAAAATCAGCATTACTGTTCCAAAAACATAATTTGTATCTTTTAAAACTTCAAGTTTGACCAGAGGATTTTTACCTTTAACTTGAGAATAAAAAAATAAAAAAGCACCTGTTACAGCAACTGCTGTAAGCCAACAAATCCAAGGAGCATTAAACCAATCGGCATCATTACCTTTATCAAAAACTATTTGTAAAGGAACAAGCCATACACAAAGCCATAAAAAACCCCACTTATCCAAATGAATATTATTTTGTTTTGATGCATAAGGAGGATCTTCCAAAAATTGTTTAGCTAATGCTATACACAAGAAACCTACCGGCACATTTATGAAAAATATATACGGCCAAGACCAGTTTTCTGTGATATATCCACCCATTACCGGCCCTAAAATAGGAGCTACAATTACAACAAGGCCGAAAACTGCCATTGCTTTGTTTCTGGCCTCTCCGGAAAAACATTCCATACAAACAGCTTGAGCCATAGGCATAAGACACCCACCGCCAAAACCTTGCATTGCACGAGCTATTACAATCATACCAATAGAATTAGAAATTCCACATAAAAATGAAGCTATTGTAAATACAAAAACTCCTAACATAAAGAAGTTTTTTCTTCCAAGAAACTTACAGAAAAAATCTATCATAGGGATAACAATACTACTCGCCATAAGGTAACTTGTTAAGACCCATATTGATTCTTGAGAACTTACTGAATATGAACCTGCAATATGAGGCAAGGCTACGTTTGCAACGGTTTCATCCAATGCATACATAAAAGTTGCAAGCATTACAGGTAAAATAATTAACCAAGGATTTGTCTTAGGTTGCCATTCTTGTTGAATAACTTCTTGTTCTTTTGACATAAAATTTTATCCTATATTTGGAAGGAGCCTTGAAAGGCTCCTTCTTATTATTTAATTCTTACTTTTGGAACAACTGACATACCAGGAACTATATTAAATTCATTTGGATCAATTTGTTCTGTGAAAACTATTTTTACAGGAATTCTTTGTACAATCTTAACAAAAGAACCAACTGCATTTTCAGGAGGGAACAAACTTGATTTTGCGCCAGATGCTCTTTGAATACTATCTACTTTACCTTTGAAAACTTTATTTGGGTAAGTATCTATTTTTATATCTACTTCCTGTCCAGGTTTCATATGTCTTAGTTGATTTTCTTTAAAGTTTGCAACAACCCATACATCCTCAGGTACAATTACAAATAAAGGTGAACCAACATTAACATACATACCTTTTTCAACACGTCTGCTTGAAACAGTACCTGTTTGAGGAGCATATATATTTGTATATGAAAGATTTAGTTTAGCTTGATCTCTCAAGGCTTTTATTTCTTTCAAATCAGCATCCGCAACTTTATTACCGCCATCTGAAAGTAATGCTTCTTCTGATTGAGTTAAATTTGCTTGAGCTGAATCATATTTTGCTTGAGCAGCATCAAGAGTTTGTTTTGATACAGCTCCTTGAGCATATAAATTTTTATATCTTTCTAAATCTTTTTTAGCTACTTCTATGTTTGTTTGTGATGCTTTGAAATTTGCCTGAGCATTTTTTTGATTTAACAAAGTTCTTTCGTATTTCGCTTCTGCTTGTGCTAGTTTTATTTCGTAGTCAGCAGGATCAATTTTTGCAACCAAATCACCTTCTTTAACTTTTTGGTTATCAGTAATATATACTTCTGTAATTTGACCGCTGACACGTGGAGCTACTTGAACGGTTGTTGTTTCTACATAGGCATCATCTGTTGTTTGATACATCAATGCATCATGTATAAAATATGCACCGGCAGCTGCTACAACTACTCCTACCGCCATTGCAATATATCTTTTAAATGGTTTATGTTCTTTTTCAACTTTTTCTTCTGAAGTTACATTTTGTTCTTCCATAATCACCTCTTATATTTGCATATCTACAATTCTACTTAGGTTATCTCTAAATCTTTTTAGAGTATTGCGCAGAGCTTCCTTTTCTTCTTTAGGAATTTTTGAGTTACCATGCATCGCGTGTATTTTGTTGATCGCTGCTTTTAGTTTTTCAGTAACTTCGTCGTACACAATTTTACCTGTTTCTGTAACGCCCATTTTGCGGACTAATCTGTTGTTTTTCATATCAACAAATCTTGTAATGTATCCTTTTTCTTCCAGAGAATCCAGTATTTTACCGGTATTTGCTCTATCTTTCAATATAAGTTTTGCTAAGTCTCTCTGACAAATCCCTGCGTTACATAATATTGTTTCAATTGTAACGTATTCATCAGGAGAAAGATTTACATTCAGCTTTTTAAAAAACTTTAACGAAAAAGCTTTAAAAAACTTAGTTGTTTGCTCCAAATCATAATACAAACTATCTGTATATCTCATTATATTTTCTTCGTCTGTAGTTTCCATTTGATACCTGTTTAAAACTAATTTATCATTTGAATGTATGTTGTAAAAAAAATTTGTTGCATTTACAACAATATTATGCTAACATACTGATATAAAAAAAGCAAGCACATAAAATAAGGAAGTTTTTAAATGAAAAAAATATTATCAATATTACTTTTAACAAGCTTGTTGAGTGTAGAAATTCTTCCTGTTTTTGCAGCGGAAGAAAGTACAAATACAGCATCCCCAAAACAATTTAAAAGCATGATTAAAAAAAGTAATAAAGAAAGTGATGATTATAAATTTGCATATATTAATATGAATTGGTGGAATAATTTTAATGATGATATTCTTAACTCTTACATTGAAAAAGCTATTTTAAATAATTACGATTTAAAAATGGCATCATTAAACGTTCAAGAATACTATCAAAATGTAAAAATTCAATTCGCAAACGAATTACCACAAGCCGGAGTAGGATTTTCACCTGCATATATGAAAGGAATGGGAACAACAAGTTCTGATTGGTCTTTCATTGCACCGGCACTTATCAATTATGAAGTTGATATTTTCCTAAAAAACAGAGATAAAACAAAAGCAGTAAAAAAACTTTATGAAGGTTCTAAACTTGATGAGAGAGCTGCTTATATCTCTATTGCTTCAGCAGTTGGAACAACCTATTTTAATATTGTAAAACTTGATAAAACCATTGAACTTCAAGAGCAAATTGTTAAACAAAGACAAGAAATTTATGATTTGATGGTACTAAGCAACAAAGAAGGTCTTACTTCTACTGCAGATACCGTAAAAGCAAATAAAGCTCTTGTTCAAGGACAAACAGATTTAATTGAACTAAAAAAACAACGTGAAAAATGTCTTCATCAATTATCTGTCTTAATAGGAGAAAGTCCTGAAAACTCTAATTCTATAGAAAGAACTTCTTTAGATGCTATTGCTTATGATTTAAATATTCCGGCAAGCATTCCTTCTGAAATAATCGTACAAAGACCTGACTATATGAAAGCGGAATTGATGGTTGAAAAAGCCGGTATAGATGTAAGAGTAGCTAAAAAAGAATTACTTCCTACCATAAATATATCAGGATTTGCCTTATTTAATGCTGGGGATTTAGGTAACTTACTTACAACACAAAATGCTTTGCTTGGTCTTGCCGGCGGAGCACTTCTTCCACTGTTTACAGGAGGTAGAAGACTTGCAAACATTAGATTGAAAAAAGCAACTTATGAAAGAATTCTTCAAAACTACTATAAAACAAATCTTACTGCAATTCAGGAAGTTAATGATTCCTTAGTTGCATCAAGACTAGATAAAGAAAAAATGGAACAAACTTTGAAACAATCAGAACTTGAAAAAGCTGATTACAAATATAATGAACATAAGTTCAATGAGGGAACTATTTCTAAGTTAGATTTAATTCAATATAAGGAAAATCTTCTAACAATAGATAAACTCGTTGCACAACAAAAAGTTGAGTGTATGGTAGATGCAATCCAGTTATACAAAGCTACAGGAAGCAAACCATATGATTATGTAAATTAAAAAAAGAAATGACAAACTATATAAACTAGAATCACATATAATCATCACCTCTTTACTTTAAAAAACAAATTTAAAGTAATGTGCCGACAAGTCTCACTATTGTCGGTATTTTTTTATTTTATTAGTTTTCCGGATATTACTCTGTCTATTCCCGCTAAATCTTTAACGATTTCTATATCAACAAAACCGTTTGCCAACATTATACTTTCTACATCCTTAGATTGTCCAATACCAAGTTCGAATAACAGATAACCTGTTTTATTAAATACTTTATGGGCATCAATTGTGATTTTTTCGTAAAATTCTAAACCTTTTTCATCTTTTGTAAAAAGTGCTGATTCAGGATCAAATTTTACTTCAATTTGAATTTTTTCTTTTTCACTTGGAGGAACGTAAGGAGGATTTGATATAATCATATCAAAGCTTTCATTTGGTTTTACATTAGAAAAAATATCTGATTTTCTAAAAATTGCTTTATTAAAAAGATTTAATCTTGAAGCATTATCAAGAGCAGTATTAAGTGCATCTATAGAAATATCAAGCCCTATAATCTGACAGTTTGTGTGTTTTGCAACCATACAAGCAATGCAGCCTGAACCTGTACCGACATCAAGAGCCATTTTTAAATCGTTTTTATTTATAATTTCAACAGCTTTTCTTACAAGAATTTCTGTTTCATCTCGAGGAATAAGTACTGAGGGATTTACAATAAATTTTTCACCCATAAAATCAGCAAGTCCAATTATATGTTGAATAGGACGTCTGGTTTTTGCTCTTTCAATAGCTTTTTCTTTCACTATTGAAAGTTTTTCCTGAGTTAATTTGTTACCCATTATAATATCTTTTGCAGTGTAACCTGCAAAATGTTCAAGCAACATTTTTAATTCAACATCTGCTTCGTTAGGTTCAATACCACTATCAGTCAATATTTTCAAAATCTCTTGAATACTCATTTAAAATTCTCTCTATTTCATCACGTGCATCTAACTTTGAAGTTAATTCTTTTTTTTCTATATTTTATTTTTTACATAAACGTTCATAATAATAAAGCTGTTTTTTTGTCGGGGATTCTTTTGACATTTTCACATTACGTAAAAATTCCCGTTTTTTCTTTTCATATTCTTTTTGAGCTTGAATTATCGGTTCTTGCTTTTTTTTATAATCATAATATTTTCTGCATTCTTTCAAATATAACAATGTTTCTTCAAGAAATTTTTTATCATCTAAGTAATTTTCCAAGAATTCGAAATGCGGATTGTTTATGTCAAAATAATACAATTCATCTTCTACAAACTTATCTAAAATCTCATTTACCGAAAATTCCGGAGATTTTTTTACTAATGCACGCAAAAAATTACACAGAGCAGATTTCTGTGTCTTTGTCATATCAAGATATATTTGACTTTTTAACTGGTACATATAACTTTATTTTTTGAACAAATCTTTTACACTAAACTTAGAAAGATTTTCCTGATGAAATTCTACAAATTTTTTGGCAATAGGATTAGTCTGACGAAGAACTTTCTTTTCAGAAGTCTTTCCTTCAACTTTTGTTTGATTTTCAATCAATGTTAAATCTCTCTTGTCCATAAAATTATTATACCTCTATATCTATAAAAAAGTAAGTCTGTAAAAAATTGACTTATTATTATATAAAAAATATATATTTTTACAATTTGTAATGTTTACATCTGCAATTTTGCAATTGGAACATTAAAAACAGCTTCCACATCAACACCATTTAGAATTTCTGTAATTAAATCATTAGGATTCAAATTTTTATTAAATGAAGGTAATATTCCCAATACCTTTGTATCAGTGTATTCTTCTATCAATCTTGGCATCAATTTTATATCTATATTTTCGCAATTTTCCGGATAATTACTCAAAATTACTCCACGCATTGGTATTTCTTTTTCTTTTGCATGATTTAGGGTAAGTATAATGTTGTTTATGGTCGAAGATTTTGCAGATACAACCAACAAAAGAGGAATATCAAGCATTTTTATCAAATCTTCTTCCAAAAAACCTTTATTCAAAGGGGTTGCAAGTCCAAAGGTTCCATCAACCAAAAAACATTCATTAATTCCTTGAAATTTCTGAAAATCTGAAAGTATTTGAGCTTTTTCAATAACAATTTTATTTTCTAATGCAGCAATTAATGGGCTTGAATTACTTTTTAACATATATGTGGAATAAATTTTTATATATGCATCCATACATTTAATAAAAGCTGTATCCAATGATTGTAGAAAGCCATTATTTTCCACAACACTTACATCTACAGGTTTATATATTCCGGTAGAATAGCCTAAAGATTGCATAGTAGCACTAAGACCTGCTGTTACAAAAATCTTATCGGACTTTTCATCTGCCCCTGTTACAAATAAGTCTAACATAAGCTAATACTAACATGTTGGTAATTTTGTTGTAAAGCTGGTCTATATTCTATTTTTAATTTCTGTTAAACTATCTCCACCAAACTTTAAAAGAAATTCATCCAGTAAAACACAAGCTATTCTTGATTCTGCAACAACTGAACAAGCTTCAACAGCACAAGCATCGGAGCGTTCAAAATGAGCTTCACATTCCTGCATAGATCTTAAATCTACAGTATTCAAAGATTTTTTTAATGTTGGAATAGGTTTCATATCAGCAGTTACAACCAGTGGTTCTCCATTTGTCATTCCACCTTCAATTCCACCGGCATTATTTGTTTTTCTGAATATTTTTTCACCTTCAAGATACATTTGGTCATGATATTCACTTCCAAACATGCTAAAAGCATCTTTATTGCCTATCGAAACTGTTTTTACCGCAGGTATGCTCATAACCGCTTGAGCAATTTTTCCATCTAACATTCTATCCCAATGAACATAAGATCCTAGTCCAATAGGCAAATTATTAAAAGTCACTTCAAATCTTCCACCTAAGGTATCACCAATACTTTTTGCATTATCAATTTCTTGTTCAAAATTATCGGTTGATTTCCCTATTTGAACAATTTTTGAATTGCAGGTTATTCCAAATTCTTGCAAAACAAGTTTTGCAACAGCTCCAACTGCAACTTCTATAGCCGTTTTTCTTGCACTGGAACGTTCTAAAACATTTCTCAAATCTTTGTGATTATATTTTATACTGCCGGCAAAATCAGCATGTCCTGGACGACATTGACTAAAAGATTTTTCTTCTGAATAATCCTCAGAATGAGTACTCATAATTTGTTCCCAATTTTCATAGTCTTTATTTTTTATGACAAGAGTAATTGGTGATCCCAAAGTTTTTCCAAATCTGACACCTGAAGTTATCTCAATTGAATCAGATTCTATTTTCATCCTGCCACCACGTCCATATCCGCCTTGACGACGCTTTAATTCTTTATTTATAAAGTCAGGGTCTATAATAAACCCTGACGGAATTCCTTCAATTATTGCGGTCAAGCACTTTCCGTGACTTTCACCTGCTGTTAAAAATCTAAATTTACTTAGCATATTTCAAAAATGTTTGTACCTTTGTCTGCATCATTTCTTCTGTTATTTGCCATTTTCCATTGACTTTTTTTACAATCATGTAAGTTTTTAGCTTATAAGTCTCTCCTGAAGGTTGTCTCAAAGAGCTGATTTTATATGCACCATTTCCTACAGGAGTAACTGATACGTTTGTATAATTGTTTTTATAGTGTCTTAACTTTGCACCAGCTTGTCCAAGTTTCATTTGCTTAATATAAGTAGCTGTATCAGTATTTACATTAACAAGCTGACCATCAGGTTTTACAACCTGTCTTATAATCTTGGCATTTGGAGAATACATACCTGCAATAGTTGGACTGTAAGTATTAGCAGCATTAACATATGAATTAAAGAATTTTAATGCCTCTTGCGAGTCATCTGCAAATGCTTTTACTCCACTAAATATAAATAATCCGAATATCATGAGTATTGATAATAATTTCTTCATTATTGACTCCTTCTACCTAATTTTCCTTACACTTATATAACGATTAATGTAAGAATTTGTTCATTTTAATTATAACATACAAATGTCATTATTGTCATTAAACTAAATATGTAGTATAAGTTGTATATGAATTTGCAAGTTTTATCTGAATATTTGGATTTTCTTGAAATTGAAAAAGGTCTTGCTGAAAACACTCTTGAAGCATACAGGAGGGATTTAACATCATTTTTTGAATTTTGTGAAAATGTGACAGTAGATAAAATTCAAAGAAATCAAATTTATTCTTATATTAGAAATTTACACGAAAAAAAATATTCACCCACAAGTATAATGCGAAAAATTGCATCGTTAAGAGGCTTTTTCAAATGGGCTTTAATAAATGAAAAAGTAAACACAGATCCAACCTTAACACTCGAACAACCCAAAGTTCCGCAAAGACTGCCAAAAGTGATTACTGTCCAAGAAATTAACGAAATATTAAACCAAAATCTAACCAGCTTACACAAAGTAATTATTGAACTTTTATACGGTTGTGGACTCAGAGTCTCAGAGTTAGTCAACTTAAAAATTAATGATTATGATTTAAAAAGCAGATATCTTGAATGCACAGGAAAAGGTTCAAAAGATAGAATAGTACCAATGGGGAAAAAAGCAGTAGAAGCTATAGAAAAATATCTACCTGAAAGAAATTATCTTATTCAAAAATTTAATTTAAATACAAAACAATTACTCATTAATGAAAAAGGGAAAAATGTTACAAGACAAGAGGTGTACTCCTTTATTCATGAGCAAGGAAAAAAACTTCATAAAGCAATATCACCACATACATTAAGACACAGCTTTGCAACGCACTTGCTTGAAAATGGTGCCGATTTAAGAGTTGTACAAGAACTTTTAGGCCACAGCGATGTTGCTACAACCCAACTTTATACCCATATCAGTAAAAAAAGACTTAAAGATGTATATTTTTCTATTAACGGAAAAGGTTAAAAAATTTTTTAATTTTAATTCTTTTTTCTAATTGAACTATTAAATATTTTTTTATGTATAATTAATATATGAAAATTTTAGTTATTTTACTTTCACTAATAGCGGTTTGGTCAGTTTTTATTGAGCCATACATTTTGTCTGTAAAAAAAATTAATATTGATAACAATCAGTTACAAGGACTAAAAATTGTATTTGCAAGCGATTTTCACATAAAACCGTATGAAAAATTCCGATTAAAAAAAATTATAAAAACAATTAATGCACAATCTCCGGATATAATCCTGCTTGGCGGAGACTACGTAAATGGGCATAAAAAAGGTTCTTCTATGACTATAGACGAAATTGGGAAAGAATTTGGAAATCTGAATTCAAAATACGGAGTGTATGCTGTTATAGGAAATCACGACGGATGGCAAGGTAAAGAAGAAATTGTAAAAGAACTTGAGAAAAATAAAATTAAAGTTTTATTTAACAGTAATAAATGTTTTGATAATTTCTGCATTGCAGGTGTCGATGATATGCAAACAGGCAATCCTGACGTAAAAAAAGCTTTAAATAATACTAATTTACCAACAATTTTAGTTACACATCATCCTGATATCATGCCCGAAGTTCCTGAAAATGTTACTCTTACACTTGCCGGACATTTACATGGCGGACAAATCAGACTTCATAGAGCACTTGTAGTTCCTTCAAAATTTAAAGATAAATACGCAAATGGTTTTACTGAAGATAACGGGAAAAAAATATATACAACAAAGGGACTCGGAACAAGCATTTTACCTATGAGATTTAATTGTGTTCCGGAAATAGCCGTTATAAACTTCAATTAATCAAAATCAACTAATTCTTTTAAATTTACACCCAAAACATCTGCAATTATTTTTAATTTTGAAAGAGTTATATCTGTTTTTGCAGTCTCAACCATAGCAATAGTTGAACGGGAAATACCCTCAACTCCGAGAAAATCATCCTGTTTTATATTTTTCTCTTTTCTGATTTTTTTTAAATGTTGTGCAAATTTTTTTAGATATTCGTCATCCATTTTTTAATTATCAACGATATTGACAATTCTGAAAATCAGCCTTATTGACATTGTTTGTTTTATAATTTTAATTTTATTTCCGTTTTTCTTGATTTATTATAAATTATATTGTATAATTTTCCTGTTGGAAAATAAGGATAAAAATATGGATAAAAATTTAAAAAAAGAAATGCTTCATTCCATTGAATTAACAAGAGAAAATTTAAAAAATACCATGGAAATATCTCTTGAAAATTATGCTGAAATAATTTCAAAATTAGATATGCTTACATATATGATTTTGAGTGAAGATAAAAAAAGTTATAAAGTATAATCAAAACTTCCATTTTTAAAGAATTATGCTATTATTAAATAAAACACTTTTAATCTAAAAAAATATACACTAGGAAACTTTTTTTAAAGAATTACATCTTAAAATAAAGTAAGTTGTGGAAGAATAGGTTAAAGGTATTTGGAGGAAGAAATTTAAGAATGAGAAACATTATGAAAAAAAGTATTATATTTTTCGGAGCATTTTTATTCCTATCAGGCTGGGTAATCAAGGATAATGTATTCGCTTACAGTCCTGTAGATTTGTATGACAATGTTTGGAGATTGATTAACACAAAATTTGTTGACCAATCAAACAATTCTCAAGATTGGGCTAAATGGCGTCATAAATATGATAATAAAATTCAAACAAACGAAGATGCTTATGTCGCAATTAATACAATGATTGCAAGCTTAAATGATCCATATACAAAGTTTTTGGATCCTAAAGAATTTGCAGAAGAAACAAATTCTATCAAAGGTTCACTTAAAGGAATCGGTATTCAAATAGGAGTTAAAGACGGAAAACTTATGGTAATTGCTCCTATAGAGGATACTCCTGCTGAAAAAGCCGGACTAAAAGCTGACGATGAGATTCTTGAAATTGACGGAGTGAGCACAAAAGGTATTACCGTAGATAAAGCTGCGGATAAAATCAGAGGTAAAGAGGGTACACAAGTTACTTTACTTATAAAAAGAGAAGGTGTAGCTCCTAAATCTTACACTATCACACGTGCAGAAATAGAAGTTAAATCAATTTCTCAAAAACTGCCAACAGAAAATATTAAAATGCCTGATGACATTTGTTATATAAGATTAAGTTCATTCATCAGCAGAAACGCAACAACTGAATTTGGAACAATTTTGAACAATAACAGAGACAAGAAGGGATTCATAATCGATTTGCGTGCAAATCCAGGCGGATGATTAACAAATGCAATGTATATTCCCGAGCTGTTTCTGGATGGCGGAACAATTGTAAGCACCGTAGACAGAGATGGGTATAAAGAAACTCAAAGAGCCTCTGCAGGAGTTTACACAAACAAACCGGTAGTTGTATTGATTAACAAAGGTTCTGCATCTGCTTCCGAAATCTTTTCAGGAGCTATGAAAGATAATCACAGGGCAGTAATTATAGGAGAACAATCATTCGGTAAAGGTCTTGTACAAGAAATTAACAAACTTCCTTATGAAGCTGGTATAAATATTACTATTCAAAAATATCTAACACCTAACGGTACTGATATTAATAAAAAAGGTATTACTCCTGATATTGAAGTGAAGTTAACTGAAGAAGACGTTAAAAATAAAAATGATGTTCAACTTAAAAAAGCAATCGAAGTTTTGAGTAAAATGACAAACGGGCAAGAAATTGCAGCACAATAAAAAAAATAAGAATCGATAAATAAAAAGACTTGCTTAAAAATTAAAGCAAGTCTTTTTTTATTGTAAAATTTAGTTATGGATAAAAATATAATTTTAATTGGCATGATGGGCAGCGGAAAAACAACTGTTGGTGCTGAACTTGCAAAAGAATTAACAGATTACAAATATATAGACATTGATAATGAAATTGAAAAAAGTACTCAAAAAAAGATTTCCGAAATTTTTTTGAAACATGGAGAACCTTTTTTTAGAATGTTAGAGTCTGAAAAAATAAAGCTTTTTTGCAAAAATAAAAAACAAATAATTTGTGCCGGAGGAGGAGCATTTGAAAGAGATGAAAATAGAGAACTTTTATTGAAATCCGGAATTGTTATATACTTAAAAGCTTCTCCTGAAGATATTTACAACAGAATAAAAAATGAAACACACAGACCTCTTTTAAAAAGAAATTTTTCCGTTGAAAAAATTACAAATATTATGAAAAACAGAGAAAAAAATTACGAAAAAGCTCATTTCACAATTGACACAAGCGGAAAAAATCCATATAATATCGTGAAAGAAATTGTTGGAGTTATAGATGATTAATCTTTCGGTAAATATTAAATCAGAAAATAAAAGCTATCCTATTTTTATAGAAAGTGAAAATATCTCAAGTTTTAAAGAAAAACTTGCAAAATTCCTTCAAGATAAAAATTTCCTTGTTGTAATTTCTCAAAAAGTTGAACAAATATATGGCAAACAACTCGGATTTTCAAATGCTCAAAAATTTGTATTAAAAGACGGGGAAAAAGAAAAAAATTTTACAAATTACAAAAAGATTCTTGAACGAGCTTTAAAAATGAAGCTAACAAGAAAAGATGCAATTGTTGCAATTGGTGGTGGAGTTGTCGGTGATTTAGCCGGATTTGTGGCATCTACATATATGAGAGGGATTGATTTTATACAAGTTCCTACAACATTACTTGCTTGCGTTGACAGCTCTGTAGGTGGAAAAACTGCTATTGATACAAAATTCGGTAAAAATCTTGTTGGATCTTTTTACCAACCAAAAGCTGTTTTTATTAACCCTATTTTCCTTAAAACTCTTAATGAAAGACAGTTTAAAAGCGGACTTGGAGAAGTTGTTAAATATTCTTTTATTGAAAATAGCTGTAAATGCGAAGAAGAATTAAATTTAACTAATTTCTTAAGTGATAATGTCGAAAAAATTATTGAAAAAGATAATAAAATTCTTGCAAAATTAATTGAATATTGTATTAAATTAAAAATTTCTGTAGTTGAAAAAGATGAGCAGGAAAGTGGTTTAAGAAAAATTCTCAACTTTGGACATACATATGGCCATGCGATCGAACAGGCTTCCAATTTTAAATACACTCATGGAGAAGCTGTTGTTGAGGGGATAAATTTCGCGTTTAATATTGCTATGAAAAAAAATCTTATTGATAAAAATTATATGTTTTTTGCAGTAGATGTTATGAAAAAATTCAATTTTGTAAAAATTCCATCATTCAAAATAGAAAAAATGGTAAAAATTATGCAAATGGATAAAAAAGCAACTTCAAAAAATATAATTTTTATTTTACCTACAGATTACTCTTTGGTTGATTCTTTTGAATTGAACGCGAATGAGCTTTTCGAACTTTGTAATTTCGGAAAATAGTTCTATTTTTTAAGGCGTCCTATTTTTAAAAATTTTATTCCAACCTTTTTTGAAAAATTTTCCAATTTTTTTAGGAATTTCTATAATTTTTTGTTTTATATTCAAATTTTTTACCCAAGGAACAAGTTTTGATTTAAACTTAAAACCTCCAAAAATAAGAGCTCCTGCTGCTACAAATCCAAACAACCATTTTTTCCAAGATGCCGGTTTTGCTAGATTATTGTTTTTTTTCTCAGAAGGAACAAATTCATCTGATTCAGGTTGAGGAGTGCCAATCACTTGTGGCGGATTTAATACCATTGGTTCAACATTAGAAGGGTTTCCAACATATCTTGGAGGTCTACCTAAAATATAGGCAGGTGCATCAAAGTCCAACACACCATTTTGAGCCAAAAAATCTAAATTATTCATCCAAGTCATAATTCACCTTCAACCTTTTAACACATGTATATAAAGTCTTTTTTTTTAGAATAATTGCTTTTTACCCATTTATTTGTTAAATTTTGTAATATGAAAAAGATGTTTTTTGAAAACAGATATCTAATTTTTTTGTGGATATTGTGTGTTATAGGTTTTTTATTTTTTTACGGACATTATTCTGGAATTTTAATAGACTTTGGTAGAGAAGTTTATTACCCTGAGCAAATTTTGGAAGGAAAAGTTCTTTTTAAAGATATTTTTAATATATATGGACCTTTGTCATATCAAATTAATGCTATTTTTTATTGGCTTTTTGGTAATAAGCTTGAAACATTGTATGGACTTGGTTTTATTTGCTCTGTTTCTGTAGTTAGTGGAATTTTTCTTGTTGCGAGAAAATTTTTAAGTGAATTTTTAAGTTTTTGTATTGGATTTTTTACTATCTGCGTCGGAGTAACTACAACAAGTATTTTCAACTATCATTTTCCATATTCATGGGCTGTTTTATATGGATTAGTCAGTTTTTTATTTTCTTTATTTTTTCTTTTAAAGTATAAAGAAAACAATAATTCTAATTTCCTTGCAATAAATTCTTTTCTTGCAGGAGTATGTATCACAAGTAAATACGATTTTTTACTGTATGGTTTTATTGTTTTATTTTTTATTATCAAGTCAAAGGATATAAAAGCTCTTTTAAGCTTTTTAGCAGCTCCTGTAATCAGTTTTGGAATACTATTTGCTCAGGGACTTAATTTTTCAAATATATCAGATTCTTTAAATATCATAAAATTGATGGCTAAAAGTAAGACTTTGGAATTCTTTTACCAAAATAGCGGAATATATTTCCATCCGAAAGCATTACCGGTAATTATCGGTTTATTTTTAAAATTTATTATTCCTTTTTCTGCAATTCTTGGCGGAGCTTATTTGTTTGAAAAAAATAAATTAGCTTCTGTTATTTTATCTTTTTTGGGCTATATTACATTTATTTGGTTCTACACTGCAAATGTAAAAGTTGCGTTTGGCTTTTTGCCGATATTTTTTGTAATTTTTTCTATTGCAAGTTTCAAAAAATTTAATGGAAAACTTTTGATTTTATCATTATCTGCAATAGCAGTTAGTGCTAAAGTTTTTTGGATTTTAATCATACAAAGTTATGGAAGTTATTATGTACCTATTCTTTTGGTAGCTTTTTTAGCTTTATTATTTTGTTATATACCAAGCAAATTACAAAAAATTTCAGGAATATATCTTTTAATTGCAGGTCTGTTTTTATTAATTGGAAATATAAATCTTTTATCTGTAACAGATTATAAGATATCGACTCAAAAAGGGACAATATATACTCAAAAAAGTTTTGCCAATAGTACTAATCAGTTGATTGAATATTTAAAAACAACCAATGGAAATGCTGTTATTTTCCCTGAGGGTATGACTGTTAATTTTCTTGCAGATAAGAAAGCTGATGATTTTTATAATTCTCTTTTACCTTTGTATATTGAAACTTTTGGAGAAGATAAAATTATCGAACACTATAAAAAAACTAAACCGGAATATATTATTTTCAATAATCTAAATATGAAAGATTATTATTTCAATTATATTTGTCAGGATTACGCATTAAAATTTTGCGGATTTGTAAAAAAAAACTATGAATTAGAACAAGTTATAGATAATGGTTTTCGTTACATTATATTTAAGCGCAAATGATTTTTATGATAAAATTAGTCTATAAGAGAGGTAAAAGATGGAAAAATTTTATTTAACAACAGCAATAGATTACGTAAACGGTGCTCCTCATATAGGACACGCTTATGAAAAAATATTGACTGATATTATTGCAAGACATTATAGACAACGTTGTGATGATGTATATTTCCTTACCGGAACAGACGAGCACGGTATAAAAATTCAAAAAACTGCCGCTGCACAAGGAATTACACCAAAAGAATTATGTGATGAGAATGCTCAAAAGTTTAAGAATGCTTGGAATGCATTAGATATTGATTACAATAAATTTATTAGAACAACTGATGATTATCATGAAAAAATTGTTCAAAAAATATTTGATAAACTCCTTAAACAAGGAGATATTTACAAACATTCTTACGAAGGACTTTATTGCTCCGGATGTGAATGTTTTTTAAATGCAAAAGATTTAACAGAAGACGGACTTTGTCCTGATCACTTAAAAAAACCTGAAGTTGTTAAAGAAGAAAACTATTTCTTTAAGTTAACAAAATACAAAGATGCAATAATTAAACATATAAAAGAACATCCTGGATTTATTGTTCCTGAATTCAGAGCTAATGAAGTAATAAACCAACTTGAAGATATCCAAGATATTTCCGTATCGAGAGCAAAATCAAATGTTCAATGGGGTATAGATGTTCTTGGAGATGAAGAACAATCTATATATGTATGGATTGATGCATTGTCCAACTACATCACAGCACTTGGATATGATAATGAAAATCCTTCTGAAATGATGAATAAATACTGGCCTGCAGATGTACAAGTTATTGGAAAAGATATTTTAAAATTCCATAGCATATACTGGCCTGCATTTTTGATGGCACTTGACTTGCCGTTACCTAAACACATTTTTGCTCACGGATGGATTACTATTGATGAATCAAAAATGTCTAAATCATTGGGTAATGTTATTTCCCCTACTTCCGTTCTTGAAAGTTTCAATCTTGAACATCCGGATGCTTTCAGATATTATATGGCAACTTCAGCTCCTTGCGGACGTGACGGAAATTATTCAGATGATGATTTTAAAGAAAAAGTTAATGCTCATCTTGCAAACAGTATGGGGAATCTTCTTAACAGAACATTATCTATGCTTGTAAAATACTTTGACGGAGAAGTTAAAGCTGAATTTAAATGTGAAAACCCTCTTGCGAAAAAAGCTTTGGGAACTGTTCAAATTGTAAAAAATCATTTTGATAATTTTGAAATTGCTGAAGCCGGACAAGAAATAATTTCTCTTGTTGATGCAGCAAACAAGTATGTTCAAGATAATGCTCCTTGGACTCTTGCAAAAGAAGAAAAAATGACAGAATGTGGTCAAGTCCTTGTTAATGTTTTGGATATTATGTGCATAATTGCTTCTTTAATTTATCCATATTGTCCAAATATTGCTTCAGATATGGCTAAACAATTGTCATTTGATTTAACTACAAAATTAGATGAATTAACTGCTGATAATATAAAAGTTGGAAAATTAATCTCAAAAGAAGATATTAAACCTGTATTTTTGAGAGTTGATTCAGAACTTGCAGATAAATCAGCTAAAAAATAATTTATTTTAATTACTCTAAAACTAAAAAGCGGACAATGAAAATGTCCGCTTTTTTTCATTCATAATCTTTTTTACTCTTCTTGATATTTAATCATTCCAGATGTTGCAGCATACATTGCTGCTGTTATTTCAGATGTTGAAGAAAACGGCCCGTAACTCTTTATGAATTTTGCTACATCAAATGTATTTAAATAATTTTGTAATGCTGCAGAAGATACATCCGTTAAATTCCCAACAAACAAAATATTTTTTAAATAGTTTTCAGCTTTTTCTTGAACATCGGCTTCATCGTATGAAGAAGAAGAGAATTCTGTAGTATCTTTTTCATCCTTTTTAGCTCCGGATACTCCATATTCTTTTGTTTGTTCTTCTTGTTCTTTTTGCAATTTTTCATCTTCTTCAACTGCAGCAGCAGCGGATGTGTAAGCTTTTGACGATACTCCTGTAATTTCCATATACCTATCCTTTCTGTAAAAACTTCTTTTACATAATGGTATATCGGACACTTTTTATTTTTTCTTTAACAGAATCTTTCTTTTTTTTAACATTATTTTACAAGATTTTCTGTCTCGTTAAACATTACCATATAAAAATCCGGACTTGTCATATTTGGATTTTTTTTCATGAATTTCTTTACATCAAAATTTTCAAGATATTTATCCAGTTTTTTTTGAACTTTTTCATTACCTTCATGTTCATCTTTTAATTTTGAAATATACTGTTTTGTCATTGAAAAAATTTCATCTTCAGTCAAAATTGGTTGACCGCCAATCAATACTTCATCTTGCTCATCTTCTTCCAAATACTTTTTCAATTCTTCTTTAGGGTCTTCTTTTTGGCGTCTACCCTGACTATCAGAAGATGTAGAAGAAGATACCGCTCTGTTACCAAAAGGATTGTTCACTGAATTAAACATAATGATGCCTCAACGTTAATAATTTGTCATCTGTGATACGGTATTTTTTTTTAATTCTTTAATTTTATCATTCAGTTGTACGAGAAAATCTTAGAATATTATAATGAGTTATAATAATCTTTTAACAATTTACAGTCATCTTCAATATTTGGACTTTCACAAACTAAAGCTCCTTTAACATTGAATTCTTTTAATACTTTTATTAAATCTTTATAATTCATATCTGAATCTTGAAGATTCAAATGCTGTCTTTCACCTTTTGCGGTATACTCAATACCTGCAAGATGGCCGTGAAAATTATCTAAAGCATACTGACCTAATTCATTGCCAATCTTTTCTAAAACTCTTGAAAATTCATCATAAGTATTATATTGTCCTGCAGATCTTGCATGAAGATGTGAAAAATCAATACAAGGTAAAACTTGTTCAAATTCTTTTGACAATCTTATAATTTCATCTTCATCACCCCATTGTGTAGCTTTCCCTGTAGTTTCAGGACGAATCCATACTTTTATATTTTCTTTTTCTAAAACATCAACAATTCTTTTTGTCTGAGTTTTTACTTGATTATATACATCTTCTTTTGATTTACCCATATAAAAAGCTGCGTGATAAGTTATACTAAAAGCTCCGGCTTGAGAGGCAACAAATGCTGTATCAATTATTCTTTGTACACTTGCATCTATTTTTTCTTCTTCTTTTGAATTTAAATTGATATAAAACGGTCCATGAGCAGTTATCACAAAATTTTGTGATTGTTCATTAACAAACTTTCTGTGTTCATCATTCATTCTAACACCATGGACAAATTCTAATTCCATCCCATCCAATTGCATCTCTTTTAAAACGTTAAATGCAGAAGGATAACTGCCTTTGCCTGTTCTTAATGGCATTCCGGCTGTGATAAAATTTAATTTTTCAAATTTAAATAAGTTTTGCAAAATACGCTCCTATTGCTGTCATTAGCAAACATATGATTACACTCAAAATTATATAAGTTGCTGCTTGAAAAAACAAATGATTACCAACCATTTCAAACAATTCTAAAGAAAATGTACTAAAGGTTGTTAAACCTCCACAAAAACCTACTGTCAACATTAATTTCAAAGCAGGGCTGATGTCTGTTTTTTCTACAAATAATATATATAAAAAACCAATAATAAAACTTCCTAAAATATTCACAAGAAATGTTGAAACGGGTAAATTTATTTCTAAGTATTTTGCCATATTAAAGCTTATCAAATACCTTAAAACTGCTCCTAATCCACCACCTATAAATATAGAAAATACATTTAACAGCATATTACACTTTTACTTTCATCATTTCTTCAATTATTTCACAAGCATCTGCTACATACTTTGAACAATGTTCTTTTCTTTGCACACCTTCATAACCTGCTGATAAAATTCTACAACAAGTAAATTTATTACGCTTTTTAAATTCTTCGATAATCATTGCAGAATTTTTTCTAGCTAATTGTTCATTACCTTTTGAATTATCTCTGCCAAAATTATATCCGTTTATAAGTTGTGCTGCTGCAATTGTTCCACACAAACAACCGGAAGACATTCCTCCGCAAAAAGATGTAGCAACCGGTAACAATTCTTTTGGACAAAGCCCTTCTTCAGATGCTGCACGTATTATACTTTCAGAACATGAAAAATTTTGTTTAAAATATTCTACAGCCTTTTCTTTCATCTAAAATATCTCCCTTAACTTTAGTATAGCATAAATATTTATGCTATAATCCTGATATGAAAGAGTGGATTTTTAATAAATACGATGGGCAGGAGAAATCTCTAATAAAAAGACTTTTACACTCCAGAGGTATTGTAAAAGAAGAAGATATAAATGAATTTTTGAATCCTTTAGAAATGAAACTTACACATCCTAAAGCATTTTGTGATATGGAAAAATGTGTAGAAAGATTGTCTTTTGCAATAGATAATGGAGAAAAAATAGTAATTCACGGAGATTTTGATGCTGACGGTGTTACATCTACATCTTTGTTATACAGAACTTTCAAATATCTTGGTGCAGACGTAAATTACTTCATCCCTGATAGAGAGAAAGAAGGACACGGCTTTGATACAAAGGCTCTTGTTCAGGTAATGACAAAAATTAAACCAAAAATTATTATTTCTTGTGATTGCGGTATTAGTGATGTTGATGCTGTTAATTTTTTAAATAGTTTTAAAATTGATGTAATAATTACTGACCACCACGAAGCTCCTGAAGTTTTACCAAAAGCCTTTGGTATAATAAATCCTAAAGCTCCAAATGCTTTGGATGAAAATTTATCAGCTAAACAAATAGAAAGTCTTGCATCATTAGCCGGTGTTGGAGTTGCGTTCAAAGTTGCTCAGGCTCTTTTAGAAAAATATAATAAACTTGAATTTATTTCTGATATATTATCATACGTTGCAGTCGGAACTGTTGCTGATGTTGTACCTTTAATGGGCGAAAACAGATATTTTGTAACTAAGGGATTAGAGCTGATTTCTAACGGAAAGCATTACGGACTTTCCAGATTGCTAGAAAGTGCAGGATATAAAGGAGAGATTACATCCGAACATATCGGTTTTGGCATTGCTCCAAGAATTAATGCATCAGGACGTCTTGATACTGTTGATGCAGCCTTAAAAGTTCTTATATCCGATAACAAACAAGAAATTGAAATGTCTATTCAATCTCTTAATGAGTTTAATAAAATAAGACAGGAATTGTGTCAAAATACATTTGCAGAAGCAGATGAAATGGTTAAAGCTGAAAATAACAAAAACAGTGCGATTGTCCTTTTTAATAAAGATTGGCACATCGGAATTATTGGTATAGTTGCTTCAATGTTAGTAGAAAAGTATTACAAACCAACTTTTTTAATGACATATTCCGATGAAACAAAGCAGTTTAGATGTTCTGCAAGAAGTGTAGAGGGTATAAATCTATATGATGCAATATCTGCTAACTCTGACCTTTTTGATGGTTTTGGAGGGCATGCTATGGCTGCAGGACTAGCATTCAGTGAGGAAAAAACTTCTTTTGCTTCTGTTAAGAATGCTCTTTGTAAGACTATAAAAGAAATGTCTCAAGGAAAAGATTTAAAACCTTTTATTAACATCGACTTAGAACTCACTGCTGATGATATTGATGTTGATTTAGTTGAACAAATTTCGAAGTTGGAACCTTTTGGAGCTTGCAATCCCAGCCCAGTATTTGTTATAAAAAATTTAAAAATTAAAGAAAAAAGACTTATGGGAGAAAACAAAAATCATTTGCGTTTAACCTGTCAGTCAGGAACGTCAGAGTTTAACTGTATTCGTTGGAAAGATGGAGATATTTCTCTTGTAAAAGGGGACACTCTTGATATTGCATTCCATCCGCAAATTAAT
This sequence comes from Candidatus Gastranaerophilales bacterium, assembly GCA_944327275.1. Lineage (GTDB taxonomy): Bacteria > Cyanobacteriota > Vampirovibrionia > Gastranaerophilales > Gastranaerophilaceae > Stercorousia. The sequence continues at coordinate 39,070 of CALVHB010000009.1, forward strand.
GTTTATAACGGAAATACGAGCGTTCAACTTATTATTGATGATATTCACTCTGAATATTTAAAAAAAGAAGAAGAAAACCTTCCTAAACAAAAATTATATGATCACAGAAGAAAAACTGATATTCTGCCACAAGTAAACGATTATGTAAAAAATTCAAAGCAAAACATATTAATATTTGCAGAAAGCAAATCTATTTTAGATAAGTTAAAACCATACACTGATTTGTATTCAAAATCTGTTACCAGAGATAATCTTAGCCAGTGTGATTCTTTGATGCTGTTTGATTATCCTGCAGATAAGGAAACTTTTGATAAAATTCTAACTAAGACAAATCCTACATCCATCCATTTTATGAACTATGATATTAAATATATGGATGAAGAAGAGTTTTTAAAAACTGTTTGTGGAATGTTAAAATTTGCATGCCACAATAACGCCGGAAAAGTAGAATTAAGACGTTGTGCAAGTTTTCTTGGGAAATCATACAATGTCTTTGAACTTTTATTCTCTATTTTTGATGACATTGGTCTTATAAAAATTAAAGAACGTACAGCTGATTATTATGTAATTGAATACATAGGAAATGTTGAATTATCCCAAGTTCTACATTCTCCAAAATATTCAATTTTAATGGATATGATTGCTGAGTGCGAAGAATTCCAAAAAACTCTTTTAGATGATGAGTTATACACATTAATTTAATAAAAAAAAATCCCGTTATAAATACGGGATTTTTTATTGTAGAAAACTTTCCTAATTATCTTATTTGTACAGGCATAATCAAACAAACATAATCTTCTTGACTGTTTGGCTTGAACATAGTTGCAGAAAGTGGAGTATTTAGACCTATTTTTACTTCATCTGCATCAATGTTTTTCAATGCCTCTAATACAAATTTGTAATTGAATGCAATTGTTAAATCTTCTCCAGCATAATCAATGTCAATACTTTCTTCCGACTTACCTGAATCAGGAGTATCTGCTGTCAATTTTAATGTATTATGACTAAATTCTAATTTAACAATACTTGTCTTTTCATTAACCATAATTGATACACGTTCTAATGCAGATATCATTTGTTGAACATTTACTAATGCTTCTTTTGGACTTTCTGCCGGTATTAATTGGTTATATTTTGGGAATTGACCTTCTAACAATCTTGAAATTGTTGTTGTCTTTTCTGATTTTATAATAATTTTTGATCTTTCTGTATATATTTTGACAGAATCTTCGTCAATAAAACTGCTCATTTTTATGAATTCATTCAATGTTTTTGATGGAATTATTAATTGCTTTGAATGATTATCTTTATTATCAATATTTTCACGAACTCTAGCAAGGCGATTACCATCAGTTGAAGCAATTTCTAACATACTTGAGGAAATATCGCATACAATACCTGACAAAAGATTGCTTGTCTCATAACTTGCTGCTGCAAATCCAGCTTGTTTTACTGCTTTTACAAAAGGTCTGATTTCTATTTCAAAACCTTCATCATCATTAACCAGAATATCTACAAATTCTGGTGGAAATTCAGATGCTGAAATTCCTATAATATCAAATTTTGAGTTTTGACAAGTTATATTTACAGAAGTTTCACCATTAACCATTTCAAAAGTAATTAATTTATCACCAAGTTTAGAAACAATTTCATTCAATGTTTTTGATGGAAGTGTAATTTTACCTTCTTCTTCTACCTGAGCATCGACCTGTGCTATTACTGTAAAATCTAAATCTGTTGCAACTAATTTGATTGTACTTTTATCAATAGTTTCAATCAAAATATTTAAAAGTACAGGCTGTAAAGCCTTCATTGAAGTAGCTCTTTCAACTATTTTTATACCATTATACAAATCTTCTTTTTTTACAACAAATTTCATTTACCATACTCCTTAAATTGTCTTTATTTGAATATATTATATCTAAACCAAAAATCAAATAAAAGAAAATTTAATCAAAATTTACTTTTCTAAGTTTTGAACAATATATTTTTATATTATTTATTATATTAATATATATAATAATAAATTTAATAATAATAATAAGCTTCAATTATTTGTAGAAAACTATGTAAAACTATTCTCCCACGCGCCTTTCGACTGTAGATAATTTTGTAGAAAACATGTGTATAATTTCTTGATTTTGTAGAAAACTATATTTTTATAATATTTATTGTAGAAAACTCATGTATTTTCTACAGCTTTCTACAAACTTTTCTACAATAAAAAATAAAAAAATTAAAAAAAAGTTGTTGACAAAGAAAATTTTTTATGATATAAAAGGTGTGGGGTAAATGTATATTTATAAGTCTTGTCAAATGGCGAGACTTTCTTTTTCGCTACGCACTTTTTGTTTTTTGCAATTTGTAAATTAAATGTAACAATTCATTTTTTTTGTTAAAGTTTTTGAGAATAAAATCCGAGATAAAATTTACGAACAGAGCAATAGATAATTGGAGGTAAATTTTTAATGGATTCAAAAACTGAAAATGTTATGGTGTTAGACTGTAACAGTTTAGCCAATGGCATAATGAGAGATATCAATGACATTGATGCTATGGAAAAAATGCTAAGCAGTGAATTGAGTTCTGCAGACTTGTTTAGAATTGATTGCGCTATTTTATCATCATTGCGTAATACAAAAGATTTTTCACGAGATTTGCTTGAACAGTTGGAGTCAGGTAAATTTGAAGCAATCGCAGTAAATCCACCTAAATCTTTTGAAGCGACAATGGCAAATGTACAACAGGAGGTAATGGCTGATATTACTCTACCGCTACAGACAATGTTGGATGAAATGGCTAACTTTGTGACAGAAGCATTTGTTTAAAATAAAAAAGGAGTAGAAAGATGAAAAAATTGCATGATCCCCAAGAGCTTGTAATTGATTATTCAAAGCTCAGTCCAATAGGTAATATGTGTGAAACGTTGTTACTTTCAGAAGAATTATTAGAAAAATACAAGATTGTAATTGATGAAAGTAAAATTGAACAAATTATTGCAGAAATTCCTGAAGAACAACGTCATACATTGACATTTGAAGAAAAACTTGAATACATCAGAAAAATACTTGCATATGATGTAACAGAGCCAATAAAAAACTTATTTGATGATGTTATTTGTTTTGTAAGTAAAATGTAAAGTCAATAAAAAAAGAGAGGATTATTTCCTCTCTTTTTTTTACTTTTTATCTTTATCGGAACGTTCTCTAACTGAAAGTTTTATAGGAGTTCCAAAAAATCCGAAAGCTTCTCTTAATTTGTTTTCTACATAACGTTTATAATGATCTTTCATTAAATCAGCGTTGTTTGCAAAAATAACAATATGCGGAGGTTGTACACCGGTTTGAGTAACATACATTATTTTTAAACGTTTACCTTTAGAAGAAGCCGGAGGGTTAAGCATATATGCTTCTTTGATAATTTTGTTTAAAAGACCTGTTGATATTCGCTTTGTACATTCGGCATAAACACTTTCTGCTTCTATAAATATTTGATTTAGTCTTTGTTTTGTTACGGCAGAAATGTAAATTTTTGGTGCATATTCTAAAAATGGAATATCATTTGCTAATTTTTTATTATATTGATTAATAGTGTTTGATTTTTTGTCTTCAATTAAATCCCATTTGTTAATTGCAATAATTAATCCTTTTCCGGCTTCTGTGATAATTGAAGCAATTTTTTTGTCCTGATCAGAAATTCCCTGAGTAGCGTCAATTACTAAAAGAGCTACATCACAATCTCTAATTGAGCGAATTGCTCTATCGACGGCAAATTTTTCAACACCCCAGTCAACTTTTGATTTTTTTCTTATTCCTGCAGTATCAACAATAATAAATTCCCTGTCTTTATATGTAATGGAACTATCAATACTGTCACGAGTTGTTCCTGAAACGTCAGAGACAATAACTCTGTTTTCGTTCAACAAAGCATTAACAATCGAAGATTTTCCGGCATTAGGCCTTCCCACAATTGCAATTTTTATAGTTTTATCATCTTCTTGTTCAATATCACTTGAAAAATCTTCTGTTACAAGGTCTAATAAATCACCAACACCTCCACTGCCATGGAGTGCTGATATTCCTATAGGATCGCCAATCGCAAGTGAATAAAAATCATTTACCATCATTAATGATTCCGGATTATCCGATTTATTTACGGCAAGAAAAACAGGCTTATTAGATTGTCTTAAAATATTTGCAATATCGTAATCTACAGGATTAACTCCTTCTTTTCCATCTACAATGAAAATAATTTTATCTGCTTCATCACAAGCAATTTTGGCTTGATCAAAAATTGATAACATAATTTCATCTTCGTCTCCTGGAATTATTCCTCCGGTATCAATTACTGTAAAAATTTTATTCTGCCATTCAACATCAAAATAAATTCTGTCGCGTGTTACACCCGGTAAATCATCAACGATAGAGTTTCTTGTTCCTATTAGACGGTTTACAAAAGTTGATTTGCCAACATTTGGACGTCCTACTATTGCTACAATTGGTTTTCTCATATGGGTATTATATCATGGAAAAATAGTAAAAACGATTATTAAAAAAAGTCTCCAAAATAGGGGAGACTTTTTTATTTATAAATTAAGATTCGACATATTCTCTTAAACGTTTACTTCTGTTTGGATGACGTAATTTTCTTAGAGCTTTTGCTTCAATTTGTCTGATACGTTCACGAGTAACACCAAACAATTGGCCAACTTCTTCCAATGTTCTTTGACGACCGTCATCCATTCCGAAACGTAATCTTAATACATCACGTTCTCTTGGAGAAAGTGTGCATAATACTTCTGCAAGATCTTCTCTTAAAAGTTCACTTGCAACAGTTTTTATAGGTGCATCAGCTTCTTTATCTTCGATAAAATCACCAAGTCTTGAATCTTCTTCTTTTCCGATAGGTGTTTCTAAAGATAGAGGTTCTTGAGCAATTTTAATAATTTCACGAAGTTTTGGAATAGATACATTCATTTCAATAGCAAGTTCGTCTTCAGTCGGTTTTCTTGATAATTCTTGAGCAAGACGTCTTGTTACTTTTTTCAATTTATTGATTGTTTCTACCATATGAACCGGAATACGGATAGTTCTTGCTTGGTCTGCGATAGCTCTTGTAATAGCTTGTCTAATCCACCAAGTTGCATATGTTGAAAACTTAAATCCTCTTTCATGATCAAATTTTTCTGCTGCACGAATCAAACCTAAGTTTCCTTCTTGGATAAGATCTAAAAATAACATTCCGCGTCCAACATATTTTTTAGCAATACTTACAACTAAACGCAAGTTAGCTTGTACAAGTTTTCTTTTAGCGATAGCACCCGGTGTTCCGCCTTCAAGAATTTTTCTTGCAAGTTCTATTTCTTCATTTGCAGATAATAATTTAATTCTTCCGATTTCTCTTAAATATAATCTTACTGGATCATCAACAGCTATACCTTTTGGAACATCTAAATCAGATTCAGAATCTTCTTCATGGTTATTAATCATGTAGATGTCTTCTAAATTGATTTTCTTTCCGATTTTTTCAGTAACAATATCTTCGATATTATCTGTACTGATATCCATATTCATATAATTTACGCCATCATCTTCAGAGATAGCTGCATCTTCATCTATATCGTGTAAACCAATATTATCTTCATCCATAATACTTACAATTGAGGAGTTGGATTGTCTTTTTTTACTCATGCATTTTCTCCAATTTTAATCTATTATTTATCTTATCTCTTAGCTGCATTTGAATTTTTAGGGCTTCTGTTTCATTATCATTTGCGCTTTTATATAAATTTCTGATTTGTTCTTGTTCTTTTTTCTTCTGACATTCATTGATTTTGTTTATGTTTTCTTTAATAATCATTACAAAATCGTCATCATCGAGGTTTTGAAAAGGTTCGGAAATTGTGATTAAATCTGTTATTAAAGTTTGTACTTCCGGCTTTTCTATGAAAGCTGTGTAGAGCTTTTCTACCAATTCTTTCACATTATTTACGGTACATGTTAATTTGTCAATTGTAGATTTTACATTTATTAACGTTTCGTCCGTAAACGGGGTATCGCCTATCATTTGCCTTATTTGTTCAAAAGAAAAATGATTATCGGTTACAAAAAAAACACTCAATAAATTTTTTTGCGCTTTTTCAGAAATTGATACATTTTTCTTAACAATTTTGGAAATATTAGATTCTGCTTGGTTTTCCAAAGTGCGTGTTTTTCTTATTTCAGTAGCTAATGCACGCTCATCAATATTTAGAGTATTTGCAATCATCCTAATATATTCTGATTGAACAATTTCATTTTTAATTTCTTTTAAAATAGGAATAATTTCTTTTACTGTTTTAGTTTTTTCAATTGGTGTTTTTGGTTTTTCTTTTAATATGTTATTCAACTGAAAATCCAGTAATAGAGGCGCATGTGCCATATATTCTTTATAACTTTCAGCACCAACGGAACGAATAAATTCATCAGGATCTTTTCCTTCAGGAGGAGCAATTACTCTAATTTCGCAAGAATACTTGTCTTCTGCAGTAGAAATATAGCTTTCGTCAAATTGTTTTATATTTCCAAGTCCTTGGAAAGCTTCTTTGATTAACTCAGCGTTTCTATTGGTTGCTTTTTGTCCTGCTGAATCTGTGTCAAAAGAAAGATAAATTTTTCTTGACGGAGTGTATCTGGATAGTAACTTAATATGATCGGCTGTTAAAGAAGTTCCGCAAGATGCAACAGCGTTGCCGATACCATGTGCTTGCGCCGAAATTACGTCAAAATATCCTTCCATTAAAATTACACTGTCATCGTTTTTAATTGTTTCTTTTGCAGTGTATAATCCGTATAAAAGTTTACTTTTATTGTAAATTAAAGAGTCTGATGAGTTAAGATATTTTGGTTGTTGATCTTTTTCGATTGCTCTGGCACCAAAGGCAACATATTCTCCAAATTCATTTTGAATTGGGATAATTACACGATTTCTAAATCTGTCAATGTAGTCACCATCTCTGGATTTAATTATCAAACCAGCTTTTTCCATAACTTCGTCAGAAAATTCATTTTTAAATTTTTTATAAAAAGTATCATAACTTTTTGGGGCGAGACCAAGGGTAAATTTTTCAATAATGTCTTTGGTAATACCTCTTCCTGTAAGGTAGTCAATAACTTTAGTTGTTTCCGGTTCTTTGTCTTTTAAAAGTCTAAGGTTATAAAATTCTGCAGCTTTTGTGCAGGCTTTAATCATTTCTTCTTTAAGGCCTTTAGATTCTGATTTATTATAATTTTTTGGCATTTCAAGGCCAAATTTTTCTGCTAATTCTCTTACAACTTCTATAAACTCTTTATGTTGAGTTTTCATTATAAAAGTGATAGCATCTCCGCCTTCTCCACAACCAAAACATTTGAAAAAACCTAAGTTAGGGTTAACTGAAAATGATGGGGTTTTTTCTTTATGAAAAGGACAGCATCCCCAGTAATGGTTTCCGCTTTTTTTTAGGATAACCTGTTCAGAGACAACTTCAACGATATCCAGCCTATCTTTTATTTGGGTAACTAATTCTTCGATAGTATTTGCCATAGCAATATTTTAGCATTAACAAAAATTTTATCAAAATATACCTATAAGGGTAATTGATTGTCTTATTTTTATGACTATTATTTAATTGTTATGAAAGACAAAGTCTCAACTACAGTGAGTGAAGATGTTGTTTTTGTTAAAGATGTAAGAGAGCTTAAGGGTGTTAAAGGTCTTTCAAATAAAAAACTCTGTATAATACATACAGATTTTAAAGATATAAATAAGATAAAAAAATTTTGCAAAACTTACCCTAATTTAGAAACTTGGTTAGCTTGTGAAAATGTCTCCCGAGAAAATGTAATTACAGCAAATTTATGTGGGGTAAAAAATATAGTTGAATATCCTCTAAGTGAAGAGCTTGTTTGTGAATTGTTTGAAAATAAGAAAACAATAGAAAAAAGTAATAAAAAACCTGAAGAGGAAAATTTTGAAGATTTAAAAGGTCTAAAAGTTTTGATATTAGACGATAATCAACTAAATACAGAACTTATAGAGGAAACTCTCAAAGGTTTGGGATTAAATTTAATATCATATCAAAAACCAAAAGAAGCTGCTAAAATTATTGATACAGAAAGTTTTGATTTATTCCTGTTAGATATCATGATGCCTGACATGTCAGGTTTTGAATTTGCTGAATTAATACAAAAAACTAAAATAAATGCAAATAAACCGATAATTTTTATATCTGCATTATCTGATAATGAGTACAAGGTGAAAAGTTTTGGACTGGGTTCCTGTGCATATATTGAGAAACCATTTGATATAAAAGTTTTGAAATCACAAGTTTGTAGTCTTTTGAGAACATATAACGGTGTAGGTAGAAAAATAAAAAATAATGATTCTTATTTTGCCATGGTGATTCACGATATGAAAGGACCTGTTCAAGCTGAATTATCTGCTTTGAAACTTATGCTTACGGTTAATAATGAAAACTTAAGCGACGAACAAAAAGAAATTTTGGAAGATGTTTTGAATTCAACAAAATATCTTCAAAATTTGGTGTCTAATATTTTGATGAAATACAAGTCTGATAATGGTAAAATTGAAATTTATAAAAAATTAAATTCTTTCAAAAAACTTGTCACGGAATGCTGTGATGAAGTTAAATATTTTGCATCTGAAAAAAATTTACACATAAACGTGTCTTACAAATCTAACGTTGAAGATATTCTTTTTGACTATGAGGAAATAAAAAGAGTCGTAAATAATCTTTTGACTAATGGTATAAAATATAGTTTTAAAGGACGAGAAATTAACATAAATATAAGAGATGACGGAAATAATATAATTTTTTCAATAGAAAATTTCGGTATCGGGATAGATGAAAAATCAAAAAATGATGTTTTTAATAAATTTACCTCATACTGTGAAAAACAAAAAAGTGTTAATGTAGGTCTTGGTTTGTATATTTCAAAACAAATATTAGAAGCTCATGGAGGTCAAATAAGTTTTGACAGTGTCCCAAATGAAAAAACTACAGTTACATTTACGTTACCAATAAATCTTTAAAACTTGATGTTAACTGTTTTTTTCATATAATTAAATTATGAAATATAGAGATAATGTAAGAAATTTTTGTATAATAGCACACATTGATCACGGAAAATCAACACTTGCAGATAGATTGCTGGAAAAAACAGGTACAGTTGCTCAGCGTGATATGCAAAATCAGATTATGGACTCAATGGATATTGAGCGTGAACGCGGTATTACAATAAAATTGAATTCAGCAAGAATGAATTATAAATCAAAAGATGGTAAAGATTACATTCTGAATTTGATTGATACACCGGGACACGTTGATTTTTCTTACGAAGTATCAAGATCCTTGGCTGCTTGTGAAGGGGCACTACTTATTGTTGACGCAACTCAAGGGGTTGAGGCTCAAACTTTGGCTAATGTTTATTTAGCAATTGAACAGAACTTAGAAATTATTCCTGTAATAAATAAAATAGATCTTCCATCAGCTGATGTTGAAAGAGTTAAAGCTGAAATAGAGGAAGTTTTAGGAATCGATGCCTCATTAGCAATTCCTGTAAGTGCAAAAGCCGGTATTGGTATCGATGAAGTGCTTGAAGCTGTTGTTGATTTGATTCCGCCTCCTGTTGATAATTCAGACAAACCTCTAAGAGCTATGGTATTTGATAGTGCCTATGACCAATATTTGGGAACTCTTTGCTTCTTTAAAATTATGGATGGTAAAATCAAATTGGGTGATAAAGTTAAATTTATGGCCTCAGGAAAAGAATATGATGTCGTAGAACTTGGATATCAAACTCCTGCAAGAGTTCAGGTGGATGAACTTGTATGTGGTGATGTAGGTTACTTTGCAGGTTCAATAAAAGAATTAACCAGATTTGTTGGCGATACTATTACAACTTTAGAAAATCCTGCAACAGAACCTTTGCCAGGATATAAAGAAGCTTTACCAATGGTTTTTTCAGGGATGTATCCTGTTGATAATGATGATTATGCTGATTTGAAAGAAGCATTGGAAAAATTAAAACTAAATGACAGCAGTATAACTTTTGAGCCTGAAACATCAAGTGCTTTGGGTTTTGGTTTCAGATGCGGTTTTTTAGGAATGTTGCATATGGAAATTGCTCAAGAAAGACTTGAAAGGGAATATGGACTTTCTCTTGTAACAACTGCCCCTTCTGTTGTGTATAAAGTACATAAAACTAACGGAGAAGTTGTTGAAATTGATAACCCTGCAAATCTTCCTCCGGCTCAGTTAAGAGATTTTATTGAAGAACCTTATGTTAAAGTACAAATTATTGCTCCGAATGATTATGTGGGTACTTTGATGGATTTAGCACAAACAAAAAGAGGTATTTTTATTAATATGTCATACATAGACAAAGTAAGAGCAAGTTTAGAGTATGAAATACCTTTGAGTGAAGTAATTACTGATTTTTATGATCAGCTAAAATCCCGAACAAAAGGATATGCAAGTATGGACTACGAATTTAAAGATTATAAGCGTTCAAAACTTGTAAAACTAGATATTATGCTTGCAGGTGAAGTAGTTGATGCTTTATCTGTAATATGTCATGAGGACAGTGCTTTTTATATAGGTCAAAAATTAACTGCAAAATTGAAAGATATAATTCCAAGACAATTGTTTGAAGTTCCGATTCAAGCAGCAGTCGGTGGAAGAGTTATTGCAAGAACAAACATAAAAGCTATGAGAAAAAATGTTCTTGATAAATGCTATGGTGGTGACATATCAAGAAAACGTAAGTTGCTTGAAAAACAGAAAAAAGGTAAAAAACGTATGAAATCTGTTGGAAGAGTTGAAGTCCCTCAAGAAGCATTTATGGCTGTTCTGAGTCTTGATGAAGAATAATTCCTTTGTCTATTGCTCGCATAGCTGCTTCTGTTCTGTTTGTAACCCCAAATTTTTTATATATTTGTGTCAAATGAGCTTTGACAGTATGTTGTGTTATAAATAGAGTTTTCCCAATAACTTTGTTACTTTTTCCTTGAACCATTTCTTTAAGTACATCCAGTTCCCGTGCAGTTAAATCAGATTTTTTGTTCTTTTTCATAGTCTCTTTCTATTGTTTATTGATATATCACTCCGCTATACTTATTCTAATCTTAGCAAAACGCTGGAATATTGGTATTAGCCAAAAGTATAAATTTGTTTAGTTCGGAAAACCCTTGCAAATAAAGAGTTTAAGTGTGAATGTAAAGAAATGTTACCTAATATGTAAAAAATATATATTTAATACGCAATTTTTAAATACAAAAATACTTTATATAAATAAGGAAATCAATTTAAAGGAATTTTAAGAGAAAAGAGTATTGAAACTCAATTAAAATTAATTAAATAGATTAAGAGAATGTGAGTAAAAACGGAGATGCAAAGATGACAAGCGTAAATGGATTTGACGGAAACACAAACAATTATTTATTCAACAGATTGCAAGGATCTAAAACAGTTAAAGGTAATGCAAATGTAGAAAAAACAGCAACAAATAAACCTGTTGCAAATGTAGAAAATACATTTGACTATGGTATCGGTACAAAACAAGTATCTGATGTAAATCGTGGTCTGGAAGTAGAAATGAAAAAATTAGATCCGGCTGATGCAAAAGATTTACAAAATTTATATGCATTAGCAGGTTTGAAAAATGTATCAGTGCCTACTCAAACTGTATATAACAGAATTGGTAATTCTGTTGCAGAAGTTGGAAAAACTATTGCGGATATTGAAACTGAAAATCATGCAGAACAATTATTCGACTCTCAGGGATTTAATGTGCTAAATAATATTTTCTTTGCATAAGACAAAATAAATATGCATTTACTCACAAATTTAATGACCGGAATTTTCCGGTCATTTTGTTTTGTAAACAAAATTTAACAAATGCTATTATGTTATTAAAGATTTTTTGGGGACCTGCCGATATACAATTTGTGAGTAAAATATGGAGAAGTGGAAATGTCAGAAAAAGTTACAGGAAACAAACAACAAGATTTAGCAGCATTAAAGGCTTACTATGAATCTTTAAGAGCTGCAAAGCAAGAAAAAAAACAAGTAGAAGATGCAAAAGATACTCAAGTAAGACCTGAAACAAAAGAATTAGGTGCAAAACTTCTTGACCAACCTTATGCAAAAATTAATTTTGTATCAACACAAGCTTCTGTTACCAAACAAGATGCGGACGATTTATCTCAATTGTTTGCAATGGCAGGTATAAAAACTCAAATGCCTACAAAAGCTGTTTACGAACGTATAGGAGCTTCAGTAGGACAAGTTTCAAAAGCTATTACTGATCTTGAAACAGAAGATCATATTGAACAATTATTCAATTCTCCTGAATTTAAAGTATTAGATAACATTTTCTTGGCATAATAAAAACTTATAAATACATTTACTCACACACACAATATTTAAAAGTACGTTACTAAATAACGTACTTTTTTATTAATCAAAAATTTTTAATGAACTTCTTTTAAAATAACAATAGTATCTTCAATTTCTTGTTTTAAATATTCTAATTGTTGATCAATAACGTTATCATTGTATAAATATCCTGCTCCGGTATAAGCAAGGTAAGGTCTGTATTTTTCTGCTTCTGCACGAAGATTTGCAACGGATTGTGTATATGTGCTGAGTTGCATTAGTTTTTGATATGAAATAAAACTGCTTTCCGGCATATCTTGGTATTTATCTCTGAAAAATTCAATAGTTTTGTTGAAAAAATAAGCTTTAGCATTAAAAATTTGGACATTATCTCGATTTTCTATACATAGCAGTAAATTTTCAAGTTGGGTTAAAATTTCGATAATATCGTTTAGGTATGGAGAAGTTTTGTTGTCTTTTAGAATAATGTTAACAAAAGCAGGATTATCTTTTGGTATTGGTTTAATTTCATTAGCCGAATTAAAATCCTGAGAAGCTTCAAATACCGGTTTTGTTGTTTTAGGCTCATTTGGACTGAAATTTTTAGATATGTCAGGTAAAGTTCCAAGATATCCTTTTCCTTCAGTATCAACTTTGTTGTTTTTAAATCCCCATCCAAAACAACAATTACTGCATAATGTTATTAATAAAAACAAAACAGCAAAATTCTTCATATTATGATTATAACGATAATTATTTAAAAATCATCATTTGTTTAATTTATTTCACGATACTGCCTGTAGCAGGTTCAATAAGAATAGTTTCTTCTCTAGGCTCAGTAGTAGTTTGCGGTTTATGTTTGTAGCCGAAAAGATGCCATTTTTTATGTACAGGACAAAGTACATTATTTTGCTCTCCATAGTACATTTTTTGACCAAAAGGTCTCAATTTTGGATCTCTTTTGTAAAAAGCTTTGTCTTTCATGCAATATTTAATTTCTTTTCTTTTCATTTTTGTAACAGAATTATACTTAGCTTTTTGTTCAGAATTTAATATTGTTTTAAATTCTTTATCGTATTTTTCTGCAGTTTTTTGCATTTGTTTTTTAATATTTTTTATAACTTTTTCTTGTTTTTTTATAGCAAATTCAGAAGCTCCACTATGTTCGCACATTTTAGACAAAACATATTCTTCTTGTTTGTATTGTTCAAAAAGTTTTCCGAGTTCTTCGTATCTTTTTTTATCAATAACATCTTTGCATTTTTGTTGATCATTTGAAAGATTCAATACATTGTATAGAGTAGCTCTTTCGTTATACATTGAAGTAATTAAATCTAAGCACTTTGTTTTTTGATTGCACTCACAGGCTTGTTGATTATTTTCCATAACTCCTAATTCTTCAGATAAAACAAAAGAGTTTGATATAAGTAAACAAAAACATAATATAAGTATCTTCTTCATAATAAATCCTCTCCTTATGGAAAAATTATTACATAATTTTTTATTGAATTCAATATTTGTAGTAAACTCTTTTTATGGATGAAATGAATTTAAAAAATTATGCATATATCGGAGATGCGGTTTGGGAATTACATATTCGAGAAAAAACCATAAAGCAGACGAATAATCCGACAAATCTTCATAAAATAACTACAGAAAAAGTTAAAATGGGTTTTCAGGCATATTTGCTAGGACAATTAACCTCTTTATTAACAGAAGAAGAACAAGAAATTGCAAGACGAGGAAGAAACTTATCCATACCGGTAGGTCGTCGTCAAAATCAAGGTGAATACAGACTTGCAACAGCATTTGAAACATTAATTGGATGGTGGTATTTGCATGATATGGAAAGGCTTTCAGCAATATATAATTTTTTAGATTCAGAAATAAAATTTTAAAAAATTAAATTAAGTACTTTACAAAAAAAAATCAGCATGTAGAATAAATATTGTGACAAATAAATAAAAACCTTGTGGGGGTTTAGCTCAGCTGGTAGAGCACCTGCTTTGCACGCAGGGGGTCAGGAGTTCGAATCTCCTAACCTCCACCATTTAAAACAACTAGAACGATTAAAATCAGAGCCTACGGGCTCTTTTTTAATGCTTTCGATACATTTATCCTTTGAAGAAATTATGGCAGACTTGAATTCAGCGAAACCAACTTCCGCAA
>CALVHB010000010.1 GCA_944327275.1 Candidatus Gastranaerophilales bacterium
GTAAGACGTATGGGCTTATAGCTCAGTTGGTAGAGCAGTTGACTCTTAATCAATTGGTCGAGGGTTCGAGCCCCTCTGAGCCCAAAATAAAAAGCAGGGATAAATTCCCTGCTTTTTACAATTAAGAATATTTACGATTATTATTATTTATTATTTCCTCCGAACAAACATCCGAGTACAAGAGCTCCAGCTGCTGCAATACCAGCCCATTTACCGCTTGTTTTCCATTTGAAGTTTTTGAATGCTTTAGTTAATTCTTCAGGAGCTTCTTTCTTGAATGCCTTTGCTCCATCATCCCATAGGTCTCTAATGCAGTCTTCATTAGCTCGAATAAGGGTATTTACCTTGTAGGTTTGTGTTTCTAATCTATTTTCCCATATCTTAAGAAGGTTTTCTTGAGTTCCGATTTTTTGAGCTATAGCTTTAGCTTTTTGTGCTATTTCTGCTTCTGTTCCTTTTAATTTAAATGTTTCAGCATTATCAATAAAGAATTTTTCAATATCAGCTTGAGTTGCATCAGCTTTTAAGCCTTTAATTTTGTTTACAATATTGTTGAAGCTTTTTAATTGTTCATTTCCGTATTTTATTGAGAAATTATTATCAATTACGGCTTCTGCTTGTTTTTTTAATTTATCTACTTTTATTTTATCAAGTTCTGGTTTTGCTAAGTCTACCAAATCTTTTGCATCTTTTGGTGTTTTGATGTTGTCAGGCAATAATTTTTTTACATCATCTGACAGTTCATCAATATTTTTTGCTTCCGCAAGTTTTTTTATTGCATTATACTGTTCAACATCTTTTACACCTAAAGTCTGAAAAGTAGTTTTTGCCTTTTCGTTATAAAGTTCGTCAAAAGCTGCTTTATATAATGTATTTACATTGCTTTTGTTATACTCTTTTATTAGTCCTAAGTTAACTCTTGTATTTTGTACAGGGTTTGTTCCGAAAAAGTAGACGCCTGCGCCAGTCCCAAGTCCACCAAATAATGCCATTTTTGTACCTGTTGAGAGTCCAGATCCTGATTTTTCAAATGTATCAGCTTGAGGTTGTTGACGGCCTTGAAATGTAGGTTGTTCTTGACCGGTTTGTTGTGCAAAATATTGTTGAGCTAAAAAATCATCATTTGTTGCATTTGTTGAATTTTGATAATTAAGTGCATATGGATTGTTGTATAATCCTAAGCTGTCAGTTTGTATAGACATAAAACACCTTTTACCTTTCCAAAAATTTAAATAACCTAACCTTGTATATATAAAAAATTTTTGTCAGGTAAAATTGCTAAATTAAAACCAATAAACTTAATAATTCTTTACAAAGATAAAGAGGTGAATAATTTATCGAATTCTGGGAAAGATATATCAACCCATTCAAAACCATTTATAGATATAGGTTTTTCACATATTAGTCCTGCAACATATAAACTCATAGCAAGTCTGTGATCGTGATAAGTTTCGACTTCTTTATTCCCATTAAGATTTTTTTTGCCGTTTATTATAAATCCGTCTCGAGTTTCTTCAATATCTGCTCCTATTTTTTTAAGCTCACTTACAACAGCTTTAATTCTGTCAGATTCTTTATTTCTTAAATCCTGAGCATCTTTGATTACGGTTGTTCCTTTTGCCTGAGTCGCAAGTACTGCTATCACAGGAAGTTCATCTATAAGTCTTGGAATAATTTCTCCTTCAATAGTGCAAGAATTTAAGTCAGAATATGAAACTTGAATATCTCCCACATCTTCTCCGGAAATGTTTCTTTTATCGAGTATTTCTATATTTCCGCCCATTTTTTCAGTGACTTCCAGAATCCCTGTCCTTGTAGGATTTAGTCCTACGTTTTTTAATATAATTTTAGAATTAGGAACAATTAGCCCTGCGACAATAAAGTATGCTGCAGAAGAGATATCTCCACAGATTTCTATTGTTTTAGGGATAAGATTCGACTTTTCTATAGTAACAGTTGTATTGTTAACAGAAATATTTGCCCCCATATATTTAAGCATTATTTCTGTATGATTTCTTGATATGTAAGGTTCAGTGAATGATGTTTTCCCTTCAATATTTAGTCCTGCGAGTAATATGCAAGATTTTACCTGAGCGGATGCAAGTTTTGAGGTATAATTTATTGGACTTAATTCTTTTCCATAAATTTTTAATGGAGCTTTAAATTCATTTGATTCGATTTTAGCTCCCATAAGTGATAATGGCTCAATAACTCTTTTCATTGGACGTTTTGACAGACTTTCATCACCAACTAGTGTAGAATCAAAATTTTGTCCTGCAAGAATTCCTGATATAAGACGCATTGTAGTGCCTGAGTTTCCGCAATCAAGAGGGATTTGAGGTGCAGATAGCTTTCCGTTTGATTTTACAATTAATTCTTCGTTGGAAAATTCTGCATTAGTCCCTAAAGCTTTGCAAACTTTTAAGGATGATAGAGGATCTTGCCCTTTTGAAAAATTTTTAATTATTGATTGCCCATTAGCAAGCGAGGTAAATAGAATTGCTCTGTGGGAAATTGATTTGTCTGCAGGAATTGTAACAATACCTTTTAAACCTTTTGAAATTTTTGAAACAATTTTTTTCATGGATAAATCTTAGCATGAAATAAATGTTTGTGATATATTCTTTTTATAGACAACAAAAAATAGAGAGGTGTCCGAGCGGTTTAAGGTGCAATCTTGGAAAGGTTGTGTGGGAGCAATTCCACCGAGGGTTCGAATCCCTTCCTCTCTGATTTTTTATTTTTTTGTCACTACTATTTTGTGGAACATATTGTTGTGTGGGGCATTATTGCCAAGTTTGATAATTTTTTCCAGAGCAAATTTTAATAGATTACCTTTCTCTCCAGCTTCATATACAACTGTTTTGTCCATAGTATAGTCATTTCCGCTTTTTGCTGCGAGAACTTCATCTTTTGGGACAAATCTTGAAAAACAAATAGCTGGTCTGCCATCATCTGTTTTGTATATATCGACTCTTATGCGTCTTTGAAGATAAGATTTGTCAATATTTTTTCTTGCAGCATTTAACCTGTTGAATTTATTATGTTCAACTGCGTAATCTGCTATAAGTTTTAATGATTCGCTGTGTAAAAATTTTGCTTGAAATGATGTTTGATTTTGGTAGTTTTGAATTTTCATATTCAGATAAAAAATCAAACAATATTTTTTTTGCTATGGAATTTATTAAAAGTTAATGTAGTTAATTTTCAAAAATACAGAAAAATTATTTTTGTTTATGATATTGTTTTGGTTATAGGGATAATGATGGAGTAATGATTTATAAACATAGTTTGTTCAGAAAATTGTAAATCATATGTATATAAGTAAAGCTCAAAGTATTTATATATAAGGGTTTTAGATTTTGGACTATTTATAAAAATATGCTATAAATATAAAGAATAGGTGGTTGTATCAATGAAGTTATTAAGAAAAATAAAAGAAACTATTATAACAAACCTTGGCTTTGCTAAATTTGCTGAAAATTATATTAGAAACGAAGCCAGATTTTATGTTGCCCAAATAAACAGGTGTCAACAAAATAACTTAAGTACAATGATGCTTCACCAAAAAACTTTTAATCAATTTAAATGCAAACATCGTAATCAAGATATAGTGATAGTTGCTACCGGTCCAAGTGCCAATAATTATCAGCCGATACCAAATGCAATACATATTGGAGTAAATCGTGCATTTCAAATGAATAAAGTCGATTTCGATTATTATTTTATCCAAGATTTTTCAGGGAAAACACCGGAATATATTGATCAATTGGATGATTACAACAAGGATTCCTGTATAAAATTTTATGGTCTAACTAATGAATGGATATATGATTCAAATAGGACTATTCCTGAAACTCATGCCGTAAGAGCTAATGCTCTTAGATATAGGACTGATTGGGCAGATATTTCCGGTTTTTTTTCAAAATTTGCTTATGATATATCAACACAACCTTTGGGGTGTTTTGGGTCTATTGTTTTCCCTGCTCTTCAATTCGCTCTTTGGACATATCCAAAAAGAATTTATTTAGTCGGATGTGATTGTTCTTTGTCCGGGTATGCTTATGATCCAAATGATAAAAATTATTTAATCCCAAATGATATAATTGCTGCATATAAAAGTTTTAAAGACTTTGCACATAAGTATTATCCTGATGTAGAAATTATTTCTATTAATCCTGTTGGTTTAAAAGGAATGTTTAAAGATGAATATCAATAAAATATTTAATATAGAAAAAATTAACAGTTTTGACTGTTCTTTTTTACAGTTGACTATTTGCGGAAGAAAAATAAAATTTAAAAATAGAGTTAAAATTATAAAAGGGAAACTTAATAAAAAGTCACCTACTTTTGTGAATTATTGTAATGTTTCAAATGTTGGAGATATTTTATCTTCTCCTCTGAATTATTTTGAGTTTAAATCTTACAAAAAGTTAGATTATATGTCCGTTAAAACTAACAAATTCAAACCTACAAATACAATTATTATTGGCGGTGGTGTTTATTCAAAGGATTTTCTTGAAAAGTTTAAAAATAAAACATTAATAGGTTGGGGGATTGGATTATTTAAGGAAGACGATTTGGATACTTCTGAATTTGAATTACTAGGTTTAAGAGATTTTAACAGAAAAGAAATAGATAATAAAAAAGTTTTTTATGTTCCTTGTGCTTCTTGTATGCATAATTCCTTTGATAAAAAATATCCTCAAAAATGTGAACTTGTGGGCTATTTCCATGCAATGAAAACTCCGAGTGAAGTATTAAAAAGTTTTAAAATGAAATATTTGACAAATGAAGATAATATTGAAGATATTATTGGATTAATGGGTTCCAGTGAATATGTTTTAACAAATTCTTATCATGGTGTATACTGGGCTACCTTATTAAATAAAAAAGTTATATGTGTTCCATATAATTCAAAATTTTATGGCTACAAATTTCCACCAGTGTACGCTACATTTGATAATTGGAAAGAAAAAATAGAGGAAGCTAAATCTTATCCTGAAGCTTTAGAAGATAGCAGAAAGCTCAATATAGATTTTTACAGAAAAATAAAGGGAGTTTTAAATGTGTAAAATACCTGTTTTTATGGCAAGTGATGAAAATTTTGCGCCTTTTGTAGCAATAACAATGGCCTCAATTTTAAAAAATACATCTTCATTTGTTGAATTTTATGTTTTGGATTCTGGGATATCTAAAAAAAATAAACAGAAAATTATTAACTTAAATAAATTTTTTAAAAATTTTTCAATCGAATTTATAGAAGTTGATACTGATAAATATTTTAAAAATTTACCAGAAATGGAATATATTTCAAAATCAATGTATTCAAGACTTTTAATTCCTGTTTTAAAACCGAAATTAGAAAAAGTTATTTATACCGATGTTGATGTTGTATTTATAAAAGATATTAAGGAATTATACGAAACAGATTTAGATGATTTTGTAGTAGGAGCGGTTTCTTCTTACCGATTTAAAGAGTGTGAAAAAGAGTACTTAGAAGCAAAGCATAGATTAAAAATTTCAGCTAATCATAAACAATTTATGTCAGGATTATTACTTATCAACTGTAAAAAATGGAATAGCTTAAATCATACGGATAGATTATTGAAACTAGCTTCAGAACTTTCTGATAATAATTTGTTAAAACTTTGTGATCAAGATGTTTTAAATAAATATTTTGATAACAACTATATGCCATTAGACAAAAAATATAGCATTATTCCAAAGTGTTTAGAACTTAATTTTGATAATAATGAAGTTGAAACGCTTTTAAACGATGCAGTAGTTCTGCATTTTACAGGAGGAGAATTATCAAAACCGTGGAACAATAAAAAACAGAAATCAGCACAAGATTGGTGGAAATATGTAAAATATACTGAGTTTAAAAAAGATATAAATAAAATCTACAATAATTACAATAAAGGTCGTTTTATTAAATCAGTTTTTTCTATTAAAAATATTCGTAATAAATTAAAAAAAATAAAACAAATTTGTATATGTGGAATTAAATTTAGGAATAAGTATAAGATAAAGACGAATTTTAGTAATAAAGATACTTTTGTTATATGGGAACCATGCATTTTTTCTCATGGGGAAGTAGTTCCAGGATATGCCAAATATCTGCTTGATTTAGGTTATAATGTATCAGTTGTGATCAATCCAAATCAGGCTAAAGATGGCTTATTTTGTCGACTTCAAGATAAAAGACTTTATATTAACAATATCCCAATGGAATATATTTGGTCTGCGATATCAAAACTAGATTTTTCCAATATAAAAGGTTTGTTAATAACAACAGGTAGAAAAGAAAGTGATGATAGCTCAAACTATAATTATAAGTAAAAAAAAAAAAAAAAAGAAGATAAATCAAAAATTTTTATTGTAGAACATGAAGTCGCTCCCCCAGTAGAAAATGGCTTTTGGTCTGATAATATTATAACTCTTGCACCAATTAACTACAAAAATGTAAAGTCTGTAGTTGTCAATCCAGATTATTTTGGAGAAATAAAAGCTCATAGGAAAAATAGCACAACTACTTTTGTAGTTGTAGGTTCGCTTGATCCTAACAGAAGAAATTACAATATTCTCTTTAATGCCATAAAAGAAATTAATCATTTAGATTTCAAAATAATAATAATAGGAAATAAAGAATATGACTTTATTCCTAAAGATATTCAACATCATTTTGAGGTAAAAGGGAGAATAAGATTTGATGAGATGTTCAATATCCTTGACAACGTTGATTATATATTAGCTCTTTTAGATAAAGATTGTAAAGCACATTATAGATACATTACAACTGGGACATCTGGATCTTACCAGTTGGCATACGGTTTTTTAAAGCCTCTTGTGGTAGAAGAAACATTTACTCAAAACAGATATTTAACTTGTGATAATGCAATTTTGTATTCAAATAATGATTTAAAATATGCTTTAGAAAAATGCATTAATCAATCTAATGCTGATTACAGTAAAATGGTTTCAAATTTAGAAAAAACTGTAAATTATATTAGAGAAACTTCTAAGAACAATTTAAAAGAATTATTAGATAATAAAGAGGGAAGTTTTTATGCTTAATAATATATGTAGCCCACCGTTTTTTACGGCAGAAATATTTGGAGATGGAAGGGTTTTTTGTTGTTGTCCTGCATATACTAAAATCAAAGAAATTGGGAACATATATTGTCAGACTTGGGATGAAGTTTGGAATTCAGATATCGCAAGAGAGTTCAGAGAAAAAATAAAAAAAGGAGATTATTCTTCCTGCTATACAAATTTTTGTGACCCGCAATTTTTTCCACTTTGTCAAGAATTAAAATACGTTGATCCTGAAAAATTAGATATAAATAATCCAAAAGCGAGAATAGTAAAACTTTCAATGGATGCCTCTTGCAATGTTGCCTGTACAATTTGTAGAAGTAAAATTCGTTGCAATCAGGACGAAAGCAGAACTAGATTTTTAGACTCAAAAACAGATATAATATTAGAAACATTGAAAGATGCTGAAATCGTAAATTTTACGGGATCAGGGGATCCTTTTGCAAGTAAACATGTCAGAAGATTAATAAAAATAATTAATGAAAAATATCCTAATATTAAATTTAATTTTCACACAAATGGTACTTTGTGTGATGAACGAAATTTAAAAGAATTAGGAGTTATTGATAAATTATCAACAATAGAGATTTCTCTTCATAGCGCAACTAAATCAACTTATGACAAAATTGTAAAATATGGAAATTGGGAAAGAGTAAATAAAAATCTTGATTTTTTGTCGGGTTTAATTAAGCAGGGAAAATTGGATGAATTGCAATTAAATTTTGTTGTTTTCTCAGAAAACTTTAGAGCAATTCCAGATTTTATAGAATTATGCAAGAAATATAACGCAAAGGCTTTTTTGTGGCAATATAGACCATTGGGCGGGATTTATGATTTTGATAGTGTAGATGTAACTTCTCCGCTTCATAAAAATCATAAAGAATTTATACAAATTATGACAAATATTGATTCTAATAATCCTAATTTATTTATGTCTCCTTTGTTTAAAAAATATACTCAAATTAAAGACGTAGAACAATACAATCTTTTTGCTTCTATTATAGCTAATCAGATTGCAGAACGTTACGAATCAAAACATTGTGCATTTGATAAACGCTTTCAAGCGTTGGAAAATTCTGTGCAAATTCTTTTAGATAAAGTTGGAACTTCAAAAGTTGATAAAATACTTTTGTTTTTAAAAAAAATATTTTCATTGAAAAACAAGTATAAAAAAATAATAAATAAAGAAAAATTATTACGGTTTTGGCATAGGAATTAGGTCAAATAGTCAATTCTTCGACAGATTTTTAGAAATATATAACTAACCTAAACTCATCAGTTTTTTAAATTTAATACTGATGAGTTTTCAATGATAAAATTTGGTGATATTTCGTGATATGTAATTTTAGTTAAATCCGTTTGGATGATTTTTATGCCACTTCCAAGCAGTTGAAATTATTTCTTCCAATGAATCGTGCTGAGGTTTCCATCCTAAAATTTTTCGAGCTTTTTCACTTGAGGCAATTAACTGAGCGGGGTCTCCTGCTCTTCTTGGAGTTGTTTTTGCAGGGATAGGATGTGATGTTACTTTTCTTGCAGTATCAATTACTTCTTTTACCGTAAAGCCAACCCCATTCCCGAGGTTAAATATATTGCTTTCGTTGCCATTTTGTAGATATTTAACCGCAAGAATATGAGCTTGAGCCAAATCTGTTACGTGAATGTAATCTCTTACGCATGTTCCATCTTTTGTGTCATAATCGTCACCAAATATTGATATAAATTCTCGCTTGCCGTTTGGAACTTGTAAAATAAGCGGAATAAGATGTGATTCTGGATTGTGATCTTCTCCAATTTCTCCGGAGATATGTGCTCCACAAGCGTTAAAGTATCTTAATGATACATAACGAAGCCCATGAGCTTTTCCAACCCATTTGAACATTTTTTCCATTGATAATTTAGTTTCTCCATATGTATTGGTAGGTTCTGTCCTGTCTGTTTCAAGAATAGGGACTTTTTCCGGTTCCCCATAGGTGGCAGCTGTAGATGAAAAAACAATTTTATCAACCCCATTCGCAACCATTGAATCTAAAAGAATTTTAGTGCCGCATAAATTGTTATCGTAGTATTTTAAAGGCTTTTCCATACTTTCTCCAACAAGAGAACAGGCTGCAAAATGTATTACTGCATCTATTTTCTCTTTTTGAAAAACCTTGTCAAGAAATTCTCTATCTCTAATGTCACCTTGATAGAATCTTGCTTTCGGATGAACAGCTTCTTTATGTCCTGTGAGTAAATTGTCTATTATAACAACATCTTCTCCGTTATCAATTAATTCATAAACTGTATGAGACCCGATATATCCTGCGCCGCCTAAAACTAAAATTGTCATATTAATATCTCCTTATAATCTTCTTATTATATACCACATTTTTAATTTATGTTATCATTTGTTGTATGGATAAAATTTTTTCAAATGAGATAAATGTATTAAAAGCTTTAGCAATTTTACTTGTGGTATCGGGACATTTAGAATTTTCTTTATTGGGAATATTCCCACCGTATTCTTTCCAGTTAGCATTATTTTTCTTTATTTCAGGTTGTCTGTTTAAAGATAAGTATTTAACTGATGTTGCAACTTTTGTCGAAAGAAGGATTAAAAGTCTTTTGGTGCCATATTTTTGGTACAATTTGTTTTATATGGGGGTAACAGTTTTGATAGCTAAACTTACAGGGAAATTTTGGGGAATGCCTTTGAGTTTTAAGAATTTTTTCGTTACTCCGTTTTTGAATGGACATCAATTTGATTTATCTTGTCCTTTGTGGTTTGTAACTCAGTTATTTATGACAATGATTACTTTTCTGTTCCTTTTCAGGGGTTTGAATGCTGTTACAAAAAATAAATTTATACATTTAGGATTTTTTACAATTTTAGGTGTCCTTGCTATTCCTTTTGAAAAAATGTTTGACGTAACTCCTGTTATGCTTGTTGTTATTAGAACAATGTTTTCTATGTTTTTTGTTTATTTAGGATATTTTTATACCCATTTTATAAAAGATAATTATAATATTTTTACACCAAAGTGGTTTGGATTTGTGTTAGTTTTGCAATCAATACTTTGGATGTTTAACAGAGATTATGATCCAGAACATGGTATAGGGTTAAGTTATGTGCTTGTATGGGCAAGGTTTGATGATCAACTTTTTGTCCCTGTAATTACAAGTTTAACCGGAATATGGGCATCTTTATTTACTGTGAAACTTTTGTATCCATATGTAAAAGATATAAAGTTTGTTCAGGATATGGGGAATGTTACCTACCACATAATGGCTAATCATTTGCTGGTTATGTATATAATTACGGCAATTTTTATGTGGATTCATGGAATTCCTTTTTCAGAAAGAGCAAACCACGATATTTATTGGATTTATAACCCTGTTCAAACAACTTATCTATACTTTGTTGTGGTGATGATTGTGACAACTTATGTTGGTGTAGGTCTAAAAAAATTACATCAGATGATTTTTAAGAATTAACATCAAAACAAGAATATATTTACATCTTTAACCACATTGCATCGTAAGCGTTTAATTTCACTGAAAGCTCTTTGTTTTCAACTCGAGCTTTAATCATTTTGTCTGTTAAAAGATCTTTTAGGTATATATCTTTTGCTTTTTTACCAAAATTATCATCTGTAAATATAACTGAGGCTTTTATTTTTTTGTTTGATAAATTATTAATTACAACAACTCTGTCAGTATCAGTTTCTCTAACGTAGGCAAAAACTTCAGGAGATTTAGTTTTCAACTCTACAAAGGAACCTCTTGTTATAACCGGGTATTGTTTTCTTATTTGTATTAATTTTTTTACCCTTTCATATACTCTGTTGTTGTATGTACCTTTATGATTTACTGCATCATCAAAAGTTTTTTGAGTAATCGGTCCTCTGTTTATATCTCTGCTATCAAAGTAGCTTAGCATTTTTACTTTGTTTTTAATATTTTTATCT
Organism: Candidatus Gastranaerophilales bacterium; assembly: GCA_944327275.1. Classification (GTDB taxonomy): domain Bacteria; phylum Cyanobacteriota; class Vampirovibrionia; order Gastranaerophilales; family Gastranaerophilaceae; genus Stercorousia. The sequence continues at coordinate 11,052 of CALVHB010000010.1, forward strand.
TTCTTTTGTTTTGCTTCACGCATTTTGGCACTTTTGTTTGCGTTAGCAAAATTGTTTTGTATACCGATTTCATCTCCATAATAAATTATAGGGATTCCTGGCAGTGACATGAGTATTGAAAAAGCCATTCCAATTCTGTCTGGATTGTTGTCTAAAAAGTTTGCCATTCTTCCGGAGACTCCAAATCCTTTTCTGAAAGCTGCACCTTTTGGAGCTAAATCTTCAAAAAGTAATTCTCTTGTTTTTTCATTAACCATTTCAAGAGTCAATTCATCATGAACTCTTAAAAATATCGCCCAAGAGGCAGAGGATGGAATTTGAGGAGTTTGTTTATATGCCTTCCAGAAATAGCTGTTATCAGCAGTTACTAGTGATGCCCATATTGCAGGCATGTATGGAAAATGATAAGCTATTTGCACTTCATCTGTTCTTGTGAGTTCTTTTTCTTGTCCATCAATGTTTTCTTTGATTTTTTGTTCTGTTCCAAAGTACGGCAAGATTTTATTAGGCATTTGACAAGCTTCCGCTTGGATTACTGAACGGGGAGCTACTGCTTGAATAAATGCACTTAATATTTTTATTATTCTATGTGTATCTTCTAAATTTTCTGCATTTGTTCCATCTTCTTTTATAAGATAAGGTATTGCATCCATTCTGAAGATATCTACACCTTGGTTTGCCCAAAAAGCAATTGTTTCAAGATTGTAGTATAAAACTTCCGGATTTTTCCAATTTATGTCAAGTTGGAACGGGTAAAATGTATGGTAAAAATAGTAATCTTTGTTGTTAATTGTTACTTTCCTGTAGTTATTTTCGGTTATTTCCGGAAAGATAATTCGTCTTTTTGAAATTTTTCCGTTGTCTTCTTTGTATTCTGCAACCCATCCTAGTTTTGGATCTTTGTATTTTGTGTATTCCGGCATTTTATCTCTTACAACAAAATAGTCTAATTTTGAGGTATCTCCTTTTAGAGCTTGTTGAAACCATTCATGTTGATCTGAAAAGTGGTTTAAAACTAGATCTGCTTTGATTTTAAATCCTTTTTCTCTTGCAGCTGTAATGAATTTTTGGAATTCAAACATTCCTCCAAGGTCAGCTCTTATACCTCTTGGATTTCTTATATCAAATCCGGCATCTTCCATTGGGGAATCTACAAATGGAAGTATATATATTGTTGTTACCCCTAACTTTTTCAAATAATCGAGCATTTGAATGTCGTCTTTGAAAGTATTAGTTCCATCGGGAGTTTTTACCCCAAAATGATTTGCATAGAACATATAAATTACTTCATCTTTATACCAGTCAGAAGCTCTTTCAAAATCTTCTTTTTTTAGGTTAGAAGATCTTTTTTCGAGGGTCTTTTTTGCAATTTCAAGTATATGAGAATATATTTCATCTACATTTTCAGAACCATAAACTTTAGATATAGAAGCTTTCATCTCCTTTTCAAGTTTAGGTGGTATTATTTCGAAGTTATCTAAAGTTTGTTTTTCAATTTCCTTGTTCGGAAGAATATTTGCAGCATAAACTGTTGTATACACACTGTTTGAAAGCAGTAGAATGGTCAATATACTCGCTAATAGCTTTTTCATTTATGTGTCCCTCTTATATTTTAATGTTAATTGTACTTAGTACAAAATTCTAGACAATTAACATATAAGGTAATGTATTAAATGTTTTTCAATAATTAAATTATATTATAAATGGCTTAGTCTTGTGAGGGAATTTAATTTTACTTATAGTTTTGTTACAAAAATATTATGAACATTTTGTTTTTGATATGTACTCACTTATTATCTCTGCTGCATTTTCAACCAGTTTTTCACATGGACGGGTTGTGTAGTATTCTTCATCTCTTTTTGTAGGAATAAAGCTGTCATGTTTTACATCTAGTCCAAGCAGTTCTCTGCAGATAATTGATTTGTTATTTTTTTCAAATTCATTTGCAAGCATTTGAATTCTTTCATAGTGATGAGCTTTTATATCATCGTCATTCGGTGTTGTATAGCCGTATTTTAGTCCAGCAATCATAAACATAGCAGTTACAGCACCGCACACTTCTCTGAGTCTTCCCATTCCTCCTCCAAATGAAGAAGATAGTTTTCTTGCAGTATCAAAGTCCATTCCAACTTCTTCTGCAAATGCACAAAATACTGACTGGGCGCAGTTGTAACCCTGCCTAAATAATTCTCCTGCTCTTTTTGAATATTCGTTCATAGCTTAATTATATCATAGTTAATTGGCTATGTCTAAGATTAATCTATTTGGGAATGTTTTGTATTGTTGCTTGAATAATATTTAAAATATGAATAATTTATTTAAATCTTTAGTTTTAATTACAGTACTTATTTCGATAGCAGTTTCATATTATTTTTATAGAACAAGAACTTACGTAACTGCTGAGTTTAAAAACTTGAGACCTTTTCATGAGAAAGCTCCGATTTATTATAATGGCTTTAAGATAGGAAAGGTTGTAAAAGTTCGTCCAAACAAAAATTACACAGCAACAATAGTAACTCTTAGGCTACATCCTATGGATTTAAGATTGCCTATTAATATTGTTGCTAATTTAAAACGGGAAAAAAATAAAAATAACGATAAATTTGATTATATTGACATAATTTATCCGAGTAAGCCATCTTCTTTTTTTATAAAAGATGGAGACCGAATTGCAGGAAAATCCAGTGTAGAACTTGATTCTTATTTGTCTAATCAAGATGTAGAATCATTAGATAGTATAAAAGAGGATTTTGCACAAACTATTGAAAATCTAAATATAACCGTACAAGCATTAGGGGATTTATTTGAAAATATGAATTCTGTAGTAACTTCTGTAAAACCTAATATTGAAAAAGTTTCTTCAAATGTCAGTGAAAGTTCCGATAATTTGGTAAAAATTTCAGAAAGTGTAAATGGCGTTGCAGAGAATATAAACGGGTCTTTTGATAAAAATGCAATGAGTGAGATTGCTGAGGATGTTGAAGATACCGGTAACAACATTAAGGCGATGACAGGAGAATTAAAGAAAACTATTCCTCAAATAAATTGTACAATCAGCGAGATGAATAAAATATTGTGTAATGTTGAAGAAATGACCGATGGTATTAATTGCACTATGAAAAAACCTTTTGGCGGATTACGTATGATTTTTGGGAGTCCTATTAGTAAAAAGAAGTGCGATTGCAGATAGCACATGTGGGGAATGTATTTTTTAATTTCTTAATTTAGTATGTATACGTAGTCAGAAATAGGGGATAGTATGAAAGATTTTTCAACACCTAAAATAAAATATATATGTTTTTTTGTCTCTGTAATTTTAACTTTAGCTGCTTTATTTTTTATATATATAGAGTATGCCTATAGCATAGCGTTAACTTTGTTATTTTTAGCAGTGTTAAATGCTTGTTTTGGTATGCTTGTGTTTATACCTAATAAAAATCCGGATATAGAAACTGTTATTCAAAATCAAATAGATTATAGCTACAGTCATTTGACGACTATCATTAATAATTTGCCTTTAATGGCTTATATAATTGATACTGACTCAAAATTTATATCCGGTAATTTGCCGGCATTAAAGTTCTTTGGGATAAAAGAGGATAATGTGGACAATGTTGTACCCGAAGAAATTTTTGAAAAAGATACGCTAGAATTAATGAAAGAAGAAAATGAGCACATCATACAAACAAAGGCTCCATTTGTTACAGATAAAATAATTAAGTTAAAAAGTGGTAGACAGAATTGGTTTAAAATAAGAAAGGTTCCAATTCTAAACAGCCGTGACGAGGTTAAAGGGCTTGTTGTATTTGGAAGAAATATTGATGTTGAAAAAGCTGCACAAAAACAAAGAGAGACCTATATCTCAACATTGAGTCATGATTTAAAAATACCGACATTAGCTCAAATAAGAGCGTTGGAACTTTTAGTCAACGGAAATTTAGGAAGGATTAATAATCCGCAAAAAGAGGTTCTAAATCTTACACTAGAATCTTGTAGGTGTATGTATGATATGCTTTCAACAATTCTTTCTACTTACAAGTATGAAAATAAAGATATTTCTCTTTGTTATGAAAAAATTCAAATTCTGAAATTGTTGGATGAATGCTTTGCAAAATTTGTAAAATCAATGCATCGCAAAAATATAAAAATAAAAGTAAGAGCTAAAGAAAAGTTTTTTACAGTCTATGCAGATAAAGCTCAGTTAAAGAAAGCTTTTGAAAACTTAATAGATTCTTGTATTTCAAATGCCTATGAAAATACTGAAATTGTTTGTGAAATAAGAAAAATTTCCGGAGGTAAAAGTGTATTTCTATCTTTAGGTTTTGAAAGCCCGTTTTTATCCACTGAAAAAATTCAAGGGATGTTTGAAAGATATGCAACTCCTTCTGAAAAAATGAATAAAGTTGGCTGTGGACTTGGGCTATATCTTGCAAAACAAATAATAACAGCTCATCATGGACTTGTCGATGTTGAAAGCAGTGAATCAAATTACAGTGTTTATAACTTAGAACTTCCTTGTATTAACGAATGTAAAGTTTCAGCCATAACTTGCTAATTTGAATATAATTTTATACATGAAGAAGTTTTTATTTTTATCATTAATATTGGGTATACTTGCAACTGCTGCCAATGCGGCGAATATTAACCCTAGCCCAAATCCTAATAGAGCATCTTACAGAACTATGAACGAAAGCCAGAGACGCTATAATGAGGTATGTCAAAATGTTGCTGACAATTTTCATTTCGATCATAGATTTGCCAATTATTTGCGAGCAAAATGTATGCTTTTTGAATCTGACAGACAAAGGGCAATAGCTACAATTTTCCCAAGTCCTAATAATGTTAATGATAGGCAATACAGGGATCAATATGATTCAATGATGGCTGATTTTGTTGTTGCTATGAACAATAAAGAACTTGAAATCTACAAAATGATGGTAGTTGAGTATTGCAAGTACAATGCATACAGATATGCGAAAAAAGATCCTCAGGCATGTTCTCCTGCAAGAATAAATAGTTTGTTCTGATTTTTTATTCTTTTTTAAACAATGCCCTGAGCCTGCATTGCTTTTGCAAGTTTTGAAAAAGCTGCGATATTTGCGCCTGCAACATAATTGTTGCCTAAATTATAAGTTTCAGCCGCATTTTTACAGGAATTAAATATGTTTACCATGATATTATTAAGTTTTTTATCAACTTCTTCAAACGTGTAGTAGTATCTCATACTATTCTGACTCATTTCTATTGCAGATGTTGCTACACCTCCGGCATTAGAAGCTTTTGCAGGAGCCACAAGTACTTTGTTTGCAAGGAAATATTCTGTTGCATCTTTAGTACAAGGCATATTTGCTCCTTCTCCAATTGCAATTACGCCATTTGCGACTAATTTCTTTGCAGAATTAAGTGTTAATTCATTTTGTGTAGCACAAGGTAGTGCAATATCTGTTTTTATGTCCCAAATAGGAGAATCTTCATTTTCTCTTTCTATATATTCCGCATTCGGTTTATAATTTTTATATTCCGAAATTCTACCTCTATTTTGTTCTTTAATTTGTTTGATAATATCTAAATTAATGCCGTCTTTGTCATAAATACAGCCTTTTGAGTCGCTCATCGCAACAACTTTAGCTCCATATTGTTGAGCTTTTTCACAAGCGTATATAGCAACATTTCCGGCACCTGATATTGTTACAGTTTTACCTTCAAGAGAATTATTGCCATTATTTTTGAGCATTTCTCTCATGAAATATATCAAACCGTATCCTGTTGCTTCTTTTCTAGCTAAAGAACCGCCATAAGATAAGCCTTTGCCTGTTAGAACTCCGCCTTCATATATGTCTTTAATTCTTTTATATTGTCCGAAAAGATAGCCTATTTCTCTTGCCCCAACTCCTATATCTCCAGCTGGAACATCAACATCTTGACCAATATGTCTTTGAAGTTCTGTCATAAAACTTTGACAAAATCTCATTATTTCTTCATCAGATTT
>CALVHB010000011.1 GCA_944327275.1 Candidatus Gastranaerophilales bacterium
AAATTATGTTAATAAAATTAAAAATTTTTTTTATAAAAAGCAATAATTTTTTTCTTTTGGTTTTATAATTTACATATAGAATTGGAGGCATATATGATAAAAGCAATTAGTATGTTAGGTAACGCAGAAAAACCAGGTAGTCTTTCAAATGTAGCAGGAAAACCTCAAGTTGAAACTGCTCCTAAAGTTGAGACTGCACCTGTAAAAGATACTTTTGTCCCTTCTTCAGAAAAAAAGGAAGAACCGGTAAAAGCTGATCCAAATGATAAATTTGAAAAGAAAGAAGAAAAAACAGAAGAAGCAAAATAAAATTTAAAACTCCCCCTTTGAATAACAGAGGGGGAGTTTTTTTGCTTAATTTTATAAACTATTTTGCAAATGATTCAGAGTTTCTGTTTTTGATTTCATCTTCAATTTTAGAAATGAATTCATCAACATTCATTACTCCGACTTGTCCAATACCACGAGCTCTTACAGCAACAGAGTTTGCTTCTATTTCTTTATCTCCTATTACGCAAACGTAAGGGATTTTTTTATCTTGAAGACTTTCTCTGATTTTATAATTCATACTTTCAGATCTATCATCAAGTTTTACTCTAATGCCAGCTGCACGCATTTTTTTGTATACTTTTTCTGCAAAATCTGCATGTTTTTCATTTGAAATTGGAACAATTGCAACTTGTGTAGGAGCAAGCCAAGTAGGGAAAGCTCCTGCGTAGTGTTCAATTAATATACCATGGAATCTTTCCATTGAACCGAAGATTACTCTATGAAGCATAACAGGTGTTTTCATGGAACCATCTTTATCTTGATATTTGATATCAAATCTTTCAGGTAAATTAAAGTCAAGTTGAATAGTTGCACATTGCCAAGTTCTGCCAATTGCATCTTTTACTTTGAAGTCAATTTTTGGACCGTAAAATGCTCCATCACCTTCGTTGATATCATATTTCATACCACGTCTTTCCATAGCTTCTTTAAGCCCTGCTTCTGCTCTGTTCCAGTTTTCGATTTCGCCAACGAAACTTTCAGGTCTTGTAGATAATTCAACTTCGAAATTCATATTAAAGATTTCCATAGTGTCAGCTACAAAATCAATGATTTCGTTTATTTCATCAACTAACTGCTCAGGGGTACAGAAAATATGTGCATCATCTTGTGTAAAGCCTTGTACACGGGTAAGACCTGATAAAGCTCCCGATTTTTCTTTTCTGTATACAGTTCCTAATTCAGCCATTCTTAGCGGTAATGAACGATACGAATATCTGTTTGCTTGATAAATAAGTATGTGGAACGGGCAGTTCATTGGTTTTAAGATAAATTGTTCATCAGAATCTTCATCCTTTTGCGTAAAGAACATGTTTTCACGATAGTGATCAGCGTGTCCTGAAATTTCCCACAATTTTGATTTAGCAATATGTGGAGTATTAACGATTACATAACCACGTTTTCTGTGTTCAGTTCTCCAGTAATTTTCAATTTCTTCTCTAACCACTGCCAGGTTAGGATGCCATAGGACTAATCCTCCTCCAAGTTCTTCTCTTGTAGAGAATAAGTCAAGTTTTGCTCCAAGTTTTCTGTGATCACGTTTTTCGGCTTCTTCAAGGAAGTTTAAGTAATCAGCTAAATCTTCCTTAGTCCAAAATGCTGTTGCATAAATTCTTTGGAGCATTTTATTTTTTTCGTTTCCTCTCCAGTAAGCACCTGCAACTTTTAATAACTTGAAAGCATTTGCTTTAATATATGATGTATTTGGAAGGTGAGGTCCTGCGCATAGGTCATTAAACAAGGCATTCCCGTCTTTATCTTTTGTGATATACAAAGTAGGATTGTCGTTTTTGTGTTCTTCCAAAAGCTCAGCTTTGTAAATTTCACCTTCTGCTTTAAATTCTGCAATTTGTTTTTCAACATCAGGAATCACGAATTTTTCAAATGTTAGATTTTGTTTGACTATATTTTTCATTTCTTCTTCAATTTTAGACAAGTCTTCTTCTGTAAAAGCATGTCCATCAGTCAAATCAAAATCGTAGTAAAAGCCATTTTCAACAGCAGGACCGATTGCTAACTTTGCAGAGGGGAAAAGCTTTTGAACGGCTTGAGCCATGATGTGAGATGTTGAGTGTCTCAAAATACTTAAAGTTTCTGCGTTTTTTTCCATTTTTTATCCTTTCCGGTCAACGATAACATTCGAAAGACCAATAACGGGGTGGATCCCCCTAACTAACTACATTTTCTTTTATACTACCAATATGTATTAATTACAAGTTTGTTGCTTGTAACAAAAAGTTACACAACTTTGCTGTCATGGTATTATTTGTTGTAAAATATCATTATTATTTAGTTATAAAGAAAGAGGTTTATTGATGAATACAGCAGTATTAGTGGGCAGAGTAGGCCGTGATGCTGAAATTAAATATTTTGAATCTGGAAAAGTTAAAGCTAATTTTTCAATAGCGGTAAATCGCTGGGATGCTAAAACTAAGTCTGAAGTTGCAGATTGGTTTAATATAGATGTTTGGGATAAGTTAGCTGAATTTGCCGGTGAATATGTAAAAAAAGGTGTTCAAGTAGTTGTTGACGGAAGAATTGGACAAAACAAATGGACAGATAAAGCTACCGGTAATGAAAGAGAAAATTTCCTAATTATAGCTAACAGTATTAGATTACTTGGTTCTAAGAGAGATATTCAGGAAATATGATAATTAATTCTAATATAGTCGGGATAATTGCAGATGATTTAACAGGTGCAAATGATACAGCGTTGCAGTTTCATTTGAAGGGTGCAAATACGCAAATTTTGCTTTCTGATGAAATAGAACCGTTGAATATAAAAGGTACGCAGACTTGGGCAATATCAACTGAGTCAAGAAATGTTGAACCGGCAATTGCTTATGAAAAAGTTGTTAAAGCTGCGAAGATGTTAAAAGAAAAGATTAATCCTGACTGTTTATACAAAAAAATTGATTCAACAGTAAGAGGTAATATTGCAGTTGAAGTGTTAGGTCTTATGGCTGAATTTGATTATGATGCTGCCATAGTTCTTCCTGCTTTTCCCGCAGAAACAAGAACAACTGTCGGTGGGTATCACCTGTTAAGAGGGATTCCTATTGAAAGAACTGAAATGGCAAGAGATCCTCGTTCTCCGATTTTTGAATCTCATCTGCCAACACTTTTGAAGTCTCAATTATTGCCTGAGTACCAAGACTTAATAGGTCAGTTGGAGTTGAAAACTGTTATGAAAGGGGCTGGCCCGATTTTACAGAAGATTAATGAACTCATTCAAGCTGGTAAAAAATTGATAATTGCTGATGCTGTCTCAATTGTTGATATTGAGCAGGTTGCATTATCTATAAAAAAATCTGATTATAAAATTTTACCTGCGGGTACAGCAGCTTTTGCGCAGGCATTGAGTGAATTTTGGCTGGCAGATTTGGATAGTGAACATATAATTAAAACTTTTCCTAGGTTGCCTAAATTTATTGTATCAGGCAGTGCTACTCAGATAACTGCAAATCAAATTGATAAATTGGAAAAAAGTGATGAATTTGAAGATGTGTTGTCTATAAGTCTTGATTTGAAAACTGTATTAGCAGGAGTAAGTGATGATTTAGTAAATAGAGTTGTTTCAAATTTAAGGTTTGATAATACGGTAGTTGTGCATACTTCAAATTTAATTAAGGAATTTGACGGTTTTTCAGATGATTCATTGAATGCTGAATTAACAAAGGCAAATTTAGCTACGTTGATTACTGATTTTCTTGCAGAGCTTACAAGACGTGTAACTTCTCAAAAAGAAACAATATTGATTACTTTAGGAGGAGAAACTTCTTATAAATGTTGCAATGCTATAGGTGCTTGTGAATTGCAACTGGTTGATGAGGTTGCGCCTGCAATTGCTCTAAGTTTAGATCACAATGCTCAATGGATAGTTACAAAATCCGGTAATCTTGGAAATGCAAATACTCTTATAGATATTTTGAGGTATTTTGATACACATGGTGGCTTGCAAGATGTCTAGAATTGTAATAACAACTGGAGATCCAAACGGTATAGGACCTGAAATTACAATTAAAGCTTTGAAAAGTCTCAATTTATCTATTGACGACGTTGTTCTTGTTTCGAATAGAAAAATAATGGACTTTTATGGAGGTTTAGACAAAAATTATCCTCTTATAGAGATTCCATATGACTGTGAAATTGTTCCAGGTAGAATTACAAAGGAAGCAGGGGAATTTTCTTTTCAGTCTGTAAAAAAGGCTTGTGAAATAGGAGCAAAAGCTATTGTAACAGCACCGGTTGCAAAAAATGCTTTATACATGGCAGGACATAAATTTAACGGTCAGACAGAAATTTTACAGAAATATCTGGCACATGATGAGCAACTGGCAGAGATGCTTTTTGTTGCCGGTAGTTTTAGAGTATTGCTTTTAACAAGGCATGTTCCTCTAAAGGAAATTAATATTACAAAAGAGTTAGTTGTTGAGAAAATAAGAAATTTAAAAATATTTTTTGAAACAAAACTAGGAATTATTAATCCGAAATTTGCGCTTTGTGCTTTTAATCCTCACGCTGGAGAGGACGGTATTTTAGGCAGAGAAGAAATTGATATATTATCTCCTGCAGTTAAAGAGTTGAGAGACGATGGTATCAATATTACAAATCCTTTGCCGGCAGATACTCTTTTTATAAAAGCGTTAAAATATGATTGTTGTATTGCAAACTATCATGATCAAGGGCTAATTCCTATAAAAACTGTAGCAGGAGATAAAACTGTTAATATGACAATAGGGCTTGATATTATAAGAACCTCTCCAGGTCATGGTACAGCTTTTGATATTGCGGGTAAAAATATTGCTGATGCAACTGGCATGATAGAGGCAATAAAGGCTGTATTATAGAAGAGCATTTAAATTTGTTCATAAAAAAAGGCCTCTTTATAGAGGCCTTTTTTAGTTTATTATACTAAGCTGTAACTTTTGCTTTATTTTGGTTATCGTTCCAAAAATCAACTAACATACTGCAGAAGAATATACTTGAGTATGTCCCAATAGCAATACCAAGAATCATTGCAAGTACGAAATCTCTTGTAGTTACTCCACCAAAGAAATATAAAGCTAATAGTGTAATTAATGTTGTCAAAGATGTGTTTATACTTCTTGTCAATGTTTGGTTTACTGAAGCATCAACAATTTCTCCAAATGACATCTTTTTAGAGTAATAACGAAGATTTTCTCTTATTCTGTCAAATACAACGATAGTATCGTGAACAGAGAATCCTATAACTGTTAGAATTGCAGTTATAAATAAACCATCAATTTGAACATTATATAAAAGTCCAAGTATTGAAAATACTCCACATACAAAAATTACATCGTGCAATACTCCGAGAATTGCAGCTAGAGCATAATCGAATCTGAATCTGAATGATAAGTATGCAACAATTCCCAAAAATGCCAGTGTAACAGCAATTAATGAATTCTTAAAAAGTTCTTTACCCATTGTAGGGCCTACTGAACTTACTGAGATTAATTCGGGATTAGTATATTCTTTATTTAGCTGTTCACTAATTTTTTCTTGATCATTTGATCCTTTATCAATAAATTTTGTTCTTATTGAAATTATTGAATTTATATTTGATTTTGTATTTTTTTGTTGATCTGAATTTACATTCAAAATTTGAATGTAAGGATTTTCAATTCCAGCTTGTTCCAAATTTTTTCGAGTTTTTGCAACATCGCTGTTTTGAAGTTTTTGTTCTAACCCATACTGCAATATAGTACCGCCGGTGTAATCAATACCTACTTTCATTGGTGAGTGGTTTGAGTAGGTAACGGATGAATAAATCATTGCGATGATACCCGGTACCAAAAGTATAGTTGTTAAAAGCATCCACCACCATCTGTATTTAACAACATGAACTAAGTTTTTTCTACTTGTATTTATCATATTATTTTACCTTTCTTAATTAGTCCAAAATACCAAAGCGAGCTTTTTCTCGTTTTGTTTCTGTAGCTTCGTAGCTTTGTCCTATCTCTTCTTTTTTCAAACCGAATAGTCCAGGATGTTTAAGTTCCCCTGTTCCAAAGATTAAATGCATAAAGTTTTTAGTTATAGTAATTGCACTGAACATTGAAACTATAACACCTAAAGCCAGAGTTAAAGCAAAACCTTTAACTACACTTGTTCCTAATAAATAAAGAATTGTACAAGTAATAATTGTTGTCATGTTTGAGTCAAAAATACTTGTGAATGCTCTATCGAAACCTGAATTGATTGCAGTGAATAAGTTTCTGCCTGCTCTCAATTCTTCTTTTGTTCTTTCAAAAATCAAGATATTTGCATCAACAGCCATACCGATTGATAGAATAAAACCTGCGATACCTGCAAGAGTCAATGTTACCGGAATAGTTTTGAATGCTGCAAAAAGTATTAAACTGTATATTACCAAAGCGATGTCTGCGATTAGACCAGGTACGTGGTAAAAAGCGATCATAAAAATCATAACCGCAGAAAGCCCGATGATACCTGCTTTTTTAGATTTTGCAATACTATCTGCGCCTAATGTAGGACCTACAGTATTTTCTTCAACAATTTTAGCTGGTACCGGCAAAGCTCCGGCATTTAAAAGATTTACCATTCTTTCTGCTTCATCATAGGCAAAACCACTTTCTCCGCCTGATATTTGAGCCTTACCTCCGTATATCGCTTCATTTACTCTAGGAGCTGATTGCAATTCTCCGTCAAAGAATATTGCCATTTGCTGTCCTACAAGTGCTTTTGTTAAATCTGCAAATTTCTTTGCCCCTTCTGCATTAAATTCTAATGATACAACCCATTGACCTGTAGCATCTGTGCTAAGGGTAGATTTGGCAAGATCTTGTCCGGTAAGTCCTGTAGATACCCAAATAGGGGAACCATCAGGGGCTTTTCCTTCTTTTTTAAATTCTAATTGAGCAGTTTCTCCAATAAAAGCTTTAGCTTCTTTTAAATCGGTAACGTTTGGAATTTCAATAAGTAATCTTTTATCTCCAACTTGTTGTACTACAGTTTCTGCAACACCAAGTTTGTTTACACGTTGTTCGATTGCAAATTGAAGTCTGTTCATTACATCAGGTGTAATTTTTGCTATGCTGTCTGTAGTTTCAGCTTCAAGAATCAACCTTGAACCTCCTACGAGGTCTAGTCCTAATTTTGTTGGTTTAACGAAGATTAATATAGTTGAAACTATTACTACAGCAACGATAAACCAGAACATTAAAATTTTGTTTTTCACTTTTTTACCCTCTTTATCGATTGTCAAAATTTTTTCTAATTAATCAGAGGCTGACGTCTCTGTTTTTATTTTTTTTATTTTTATTATTTCAATAAATATTCGAAATTTGTTATAGTCCAATTGACTAATCATTATTGACTTCGTCAAGAACCATAAACAAATCTTTTTTCTCAATTGAAGAAAGTTCAACCAAAGGTCTTCTTACATAATCTTCAATTATTCCTAAATGAGCTAATGCTGCTTTTACAGGAACTGGGTTTGGTGCCATAAATAATTTTCTGAAAGAAGCGTAAAGTTTCTTATGCATATTAACGGCAGCCATAAATTCTCCGCATTTATAGTTTCTAATCATTGATTTAATTTCAGAACCAAAAATGTGAGAAGCTACTGATACAACCCCTCTTGCACCTAATGACATCATTGGTAATGTAAGACTGTCATCTCCAGAATATACAGAAAAATCTGCAGGACAACATATTTTCATTTCTGTAACAGCGTCCATATCTCCGCAGCTTTGTTTAATAGCTACAATGTTTTGATATTTTTCAGCAAGTGCTGCGACTGTCTCAGGTAACATGTTTACTCCGGTTCTTCCAGGAATATTGTATATTATTATAGGAATGTTAACACTTTCTGCAATTGCTGAAAAATGTTCAATCATACCTTGTTGAGAAGGTTTGTTGTAGTAAGGAACTACTGATAGAATTGCATCTACTTCTTCTTTTTGAGCCCATTTTGCAGCCATAATTGCTGTTTCTGTACAATTAGAACCTGCATTCATGATAATTTTAGCTTTATTTGCAGCAGCTCTTTTTACGGTACTAAGTAATTCAAACTCTTCTTCATGAGTCAATGTTGGACCTTCACCAGTTGTTCCGGCTACCAAAACTGCATCACTGCCATTTGAAATAAGATGTTTTGTAAGAGCTTCAGCCTTGTTATAGTCAATTTCTCTTTTCTCGTTAAACGGCGTAACCATTGCCGTAATAACTTCACCTGCATCGTATCTTAATGCCATAAAAACCTCTTTCCCTAGTCTGTCTATCCCTACAACTAAATAGATTATAAAACAAAATATGTAAAAATGTTTAAAATATTAAGTTATTTATTTTTTTTTGGTGCAAATGATTAGTTTATGATAACATTTTGTATATGGATTTAAGAAAACTTGATAAAAAACAAAGAGCATATATTGGAGCTTTAGTTGCAGTTGTTGGACTTTTGGCTTGGGCTTTTATTTCAGCCGGAGTAATTACTCACAACTTTAACAGAAGTCAGCTTCAGACTGATCAAGATAGACAAGAAGCTTTAATTCAAGGTATAATTCTTACAGAAACGAAGGATGAAAAAAAATTCTGGGAAATATACGGTGAGTCAGGAAATTATGACAGTAAAAATGGTGTTGCCATGCTGGATAATGTTATAGGTAATTTTTATGACGATAAGAATGAAGTTTCAATGAGTTTTGAGTCTTCTAAAGGTACCTATAACGAAAAGAAAGAACAAATAATATTATACAGTGATACTTTCATAGTATTAAAGGATTTGACAACTTTGAGAGCTAACAAGCTTGTATGGTCAGGGAAAGATGTACCTATAGTTGCAGAAGGTAATGTAAGAATTACTCGAAAAGAAGAACTTTTGGCAACAGCTCATAAGGTTGAAATCAGCCCGGATTATGAAAAATTTAAAATTGTAGGAAACGCTGTTTCTAAAATTTACGATGATAAGGAGAAAAAGTGAAAAAGATATTCTTAGCGATACTAATTACTATATTTACAGCAGGTCTTTTTGTTCAGGCTTCTGATTTGGTTATAGAATCTAAATCTCAAAGTTATGAAGAGAAAGAAAATAAACTGAAGTTTGAAGGTGATGTAAAAGTATCTGTAGATGATCTTCGAGTTGTCGGAGATAAGGCCGATGTGACAATGGACAAAAATCAAAAACTTGATACTGCAACATTTTACGATAAACCATATGCTTATGAAGTTAAGAAAAATAAAAAACGTGAAGTGAAAGCAAATATCTTGAAACTTTCTCTTATTACAAAAGTTGTAAAAGCTCAAGGGGATACACAATCTATAGTTTTTGACGGGAAAACACCGGTTGTTGTAATAAATGCTGATGAACAAGAGTATGATACAAAATCCGGAATTATGACTGCAACTGGAGCTGTTACTATTTTATATAAAGATTTGGAAACTTTTTCAAATAAAGCTAAAGTAAGAACCGATAAAAGCGGTGATTTAAAAGATATAGAACTTGTAGGAAATGCAAGGATTAAACAGCAAAGTAATGATTCTTATGCTGATAAGTTTTATTATGATGCAAATACAAAAGTACTTACTGCTGTAGGAAATACTACTTCAAATGCTATGATGGAAGACGGAACAAAGCTTGTTCTTAAGTCAAATCGTCAAGAGTATATTCAGGATAAAAATGTATTTAACGCATCAGGAAGTGTAAGAGTATGGTATCAAGATTATTATGCTGCAGGACCTAAAATTGCGATATATCCGAATAAAGAAGGTAAACCTAATGAAGTATATTTTGTCGGACGTTCAAGTATAACTCAGGGAGTCAGAACAATTTATGCAGATAGAATTAAGATGACCATGAATCCAAAAGATTTTCACGCTGATGGAAATACAAGAACTGTAATCAAAAATATCGGTTCAGGAAGTAGTAATGACAGTAATGATGGTGGTATAGGATTAGGATTATAATAATGAGTGAAAAAGAAAAAGTAGATAAGGCTATAGAATTATACAGTAAAGGGGATTTTCAAAAAGCTATTGATATATTCAGTTCAGTACTTGAAACTTGTGAAAATAATGCCGAGTTATATAACAATATTGCTTTGTGCTATGCAAATTTAGGAGACTATGATAAGGCAGAGAAAAATTATTTGAAGGCTCAAGAAATTAATCCAAAATTGCCTCAAATATATATAAATTTAGCAGATATCTATTATCGTAGAAAAGATATGGGAGCTGGTATTGATTTAGTTACTCGAGGAATTTGTGAAATTCCTGAAAATCTTGTGTTGCGCCATTATCTAGCAAGGTTTTATATGGAAGATGCAAAACTTGATTTAGCGATTGATGAGTTGGAAAACATTCTTGAAAAACAACCAGAAAACTATGATGTTTATTATGATTTAGCTAAAGTGCATTTTGAACTGGGAAATTATGCATGTGCAATTGAAAATTTTGAGAATGTTTTGGAATACAAAAGTGAGAATCCTTGGATTTATTACTACCTTGGGGAGTCATATGAAGCAAATGATGAGATTGATAAAGCGCTTTCTAACTACTTAAAAGCTATTGCGAGAAATGATGCATTTGCTCCTGCATATAAAAAAGCAGGTATCTTATTTCTTGCACGAGGGGATTATGACGATGCTCTTGAATATTTTGAAGATTATACAAATCTTGGTATCCCAGAGGAAGAATCGATTAAAATCAAGGAATTGATGGAAAGAATAAAGAATAGGAAACATGATACAAAATAGCAAGTATTGGTTGGCTTTATCATCAATAGAAGAGATTGACAGCAACTTTATTCAGAGGCTTTTTAATTATTATGGAGATATTGAAAAAGCTTTCAACTCCAATGATTTATCATTAATAGACGGATTGAGTGCGAAAAAAGCTGAAAAATTCTTTCGTTTGAGAGATAAAATTGATCCTGACAGAATATTAGCTGAAGTTGAAAATCGAGGAATAAATTATTTTGTATATGAAGATGATAATTATCCTCAAATGTTGAAAAATATTTATAATCCTCCATCTGTTCTTTATTATAAGGGCGATATTTCCAGGTGTAATTTAAATAAAACTTTGGCAGTTGTCGGATCAAGAAAAGCAAGTTCTTATGCAAAAGATGCTTTATCAAAAATTATTGGAGAATTAAATAATACTGATATTTGTATTGTCTCAGGTCTTGCTTCGGGGATAGATACAACAGCTCATATCTGTGCAATAGAAAATAATTTGACAACAATAGGTGTGATTGCAAGTGGATTTGATTACACATATCCAGCATCAAATAAAGAATTATATAAGAGAATTGAAAATAATTATGGAGCTGTAGTTACAGAGTACTATCCGACTTTCGAACCATTGAAATTTAGATTCCCTCAACGAAACAGAGTTGTTTCAGGTTTATCATATGGAACTCTTGTTGCAGAGGCTTCATTGAAAAGCGGGGCATTGATTACTTCGAATCTTACATTGGAACAAGGAAGAGAATTGATGTGTATTCCCGGATTAATTACAAATCCGAATACACAAGGTATTTATAAGCTATTAAAAAATGGGGCAACATTAGTTACCTGTGCGGATGATATACTCGAAGCATTGGGTTGGGAAGTTAAGTTAGAACAAAAATCGTTGTTTGATCTCCCTGAGTTAAACGATGATGAAAAAATAATTTTCGAAGCTCTTTCGGTAGAGGAAAAAAATGTAGATGAACTTCAGTTGTTTACCAGATTAAGTATCGAAAATTTGTTGATGTACTTGACAACGATGGAGCTTAAGGGCATAATTAAACAAGTCGACGGGGATAGATATAAGAGAGTAGTATAAATGGCAGCAAAGACCACAGAAAATAAGAAAGAAAAATCGTTGGTAATAGTTGAGTCTCCCGCTAAATCTAAGACAATAAGAAAAATTTTGGGAGACAGCTATCAAATAGAGGCGAGCTTTGGACATGTTAGAAATTTACCGACAAAAGATCCATCAACAGAAAACTTAGGGTTTGATATAAATAATCATTTTGAACCTAAATTTGAAGTTATTCCAGGAAAACAGGCTGTTGTAAAAAAATTAAATGATTTAGCGAAAAAAGTTGATAAAATATATCTTGCATCCGACCCTGACCGTGAGGGAGAAGCTATAGCTTGGCACGTAAGACAACTTTTAAAAGTGCCGGATGAAAAGATTTTGAGAATTGTATTTAACGAAATCACCCCAAAAGCTGTTAAGTATTCTGTAGAAAATCCTCGTGGAATTGATATGGATATGGTTCAAGCTCAGCAGACTCGACAAATTCTTGATAAGCTTGTAGGGTATAAATTAAGCCCTGTTTTGTGGAAACAAATCGGGAACAGAAATCTTTCAGCAGGAAGAGTTCAATCAGTTGCTCTTCGAATGATTTGCGAAAGAGAGGATGAGATAGAAGCTTTTGTTCCTCAAGAATACTGGTCAATACATGCAGATTTAGAAAAAGATGGAAAAGTTTTTGAAGCAGAGTTGTCAAAAATAAAAGACAAGCCTGTTGAAAAAACTATAAAAAATAATGAAGAAGCTCAAAAAATTGTAGATTATTTAAGTGATCCGTCGCGCGAATTTGAGGTTTCAAAAGTTACTAAAAAAACTATAAAACGTAAGCCTTCTGCGCCATTTATTACTTCAACACTGCAAAGAGCTGCAAGTTCAAAACTTGGTTTTGGCGTTCAAAAGACCATGCAAGTCGCTCAAAAATTATATGAAGGTATGGAAATTGACGGTACTCCTGTCGGTTTGATTACATATATGAGAACTGATAGTGTTCGAGTTTCTGATGATGCACAGGCAATGGCAAAAGATTTTATTCTGACAAATTATGGCGAAAAGTACTATCCGGATTCTCCTAATATTTATACAAAGGGAAAACAAAATGTGCAGGATGCCCACGAAGCTATAAGACCTTCATACCCGGAAAGAACTCCTGAGAGTATAAAAAAATATTTGGATAATGATCAGTACAAATTATATAAACTTATTTGGGATAAGTTTATGTCTTCCCAAATGTCAAATGCTGAAGTTGCTAACAAGTCTTTAGAAATTAAATCAGGAGATTATACGCTAAAGGCAGGAACAAGTAAAATTACATTTGATGGTTTTTTAAAGCTTTATAATGATTCTGACGAAGAACAAAAAGAAGCTGATGCTAAAATTCCTGATCTTGATAAGGGAGATAAGGTTAGTTGTAAAAAAATAAATCCAAAACAGCACTTTACACAGCCTCCACCTAGATATAATGAAGCTTCTCTTGTAAAAGCTCTTGAGGAACACGGTATTGGAAGACCTTCTACTTATGCAACAATAATTACGGTTATTCAAACAAGAAAGTATGTTGAAAAGAAAGATAAGGCTCTTCATCCGACTTTGCTTGGACGTACAGTTTCAAAACAGTTAGTATCCCAGTTTGCAGATATTATGGATTACAAATTTACTGCAGGCATGGAGACAAAACTTGATAAAATTGCAGAGAAAAAAGCTGTATGGAATGATGTTTTGCAAGAATTCTACACACCTTTTATTGAAGAAGTTAATAAAGCTCTTCAAAACAGTGAACGTGTAAAGATTGAAAGTAAAATTAAATGCCCGAACTGCGGCAAACCAATGGTGTTAAGAACAAGCAAGTTTGGAACACAGTTTTTAGGTTGCTCTGGCTATCCGGATTGTAAGACTATGATGTCTTTGAATGCATTATCAGAGGAGACTGGAGAGGATGAAAATAAAGAGCCTGAACAATGTGATGAAAAATGTGAAAAATGCGGTTCTGAAATGATATTTAAAACAGGACCTTATGGTAAGTATATGGAGTGTACAAACTCTGATTGTAAACACCGAAAACCTTATAGAAAATCTACAGGGGTAAAATGCCCTAAATGTGGAGAAGGAATGATTGTTGAACGTAAGTCAAAACGCGGTACAGTTTTTTATGGTTGTGACAAATATCCTGATTGTGATTTTACATTATGGAACGAACCAACCGGAGAGGAATGCCCGGAATGTAAATCATTGTTAGTTAAAAAGGTTTTGAAAAAAGGTACGGTAGTTGCTTGTTCAAATATGAAATGTAATTATAAAAAAGAAATTGAAGAGGAATAATTTTTAAAGACTTATAAAACTTTGTATAGGAGATTTTATGAATCCTGAATTGTATGAAAGATACTTAGCAAAAAAGGCTAAAAAACTTGGAATAAGTGTTGAAGAATTGAAGGCTCAAGGTACTTCATCTCCTGTATCGGAACCTGCTCCTGTCCAAGAAGCATCAGTTGTGAAAGATTATTCTGCACCTGTGACAGAAGAACCGAAGTATGTTCAACGTACAATTCAAGACCAATTAGCGTCTCAACAATATGTTCCTCAACAGCAGCCATATAATGGAATGCAACCTGAGACTGTAAAAACTGAAGTCCCTTCATATATATTTGGACCATCTAAGATGTCGGAAACAAAAACTTATAACAGCAGCCCTATTGTTCAACCAACAACCCCTATAATTAAGGATAATAGAGAGAATAAGTTTGCATTAATTGGTTATCCTTTGGGACATTCTTTATCTTCTGTGATACATAAAGCAGGTTTTAAAAGTCTTGGAATTCAAGCAAGTTACGAAATACTGGAGACTCCTCCTGATTCGTTGATTGATAGAATAAAATTTCTTAAATCAAACGGATATAGAGGCTTTAATGTTACTATTCCTTTAAAACTCCCTATTTCTCTATTTGTTAATGAAGTAGATAAGTATGCAGATTTGGCAAGAGCGGTAAATACAGTATATATCGATGCTGATAAATCGTTGAAAGCATACAATACCGATGTTGTTGGATTTAAAAGGGCAATTCCTTCCAGTGTTGATTTGAGAGGTAAAAAGATTGGAATATTAGGGACTGGTGGTGCTGCTCATGCTGCATGTATAGCATTAACGGAACTTGGAGTTAAAGAAATTGCATTTTTTACAAGGAACATTCCAAACTCTATTGAGTTAATGAATTATTTGAGAAGGAAATTCCCGTCTATTGATTTTAATGTGTATCAGATAGAAAACATAAGAAGTCTTAAAGAGTATTCAATGTTAGTTAATACTACGCCTATCGGGATGCTTGGAAAAGCGGCCGATATGATGCCTGTTGACTATAAAGCTCTTGAAACATTAGATAAAGATGCTGTTGTTTATGATGTAATTTATAATCCTAAAAAGACTTTATTAATTAAAGCTGCAGAAAGACTAAATTTGAAAGTAATAACAGGACTTGATATGTTCATATATCAGGCTGTAGCAGCTCAAGAAATATGGTTTGGCAACACTCCTGATTTTAAAGATATGAAAATTGCAGCATTAGAAGAGTTGTAAGGTGATAATTTTTACTCGTATCTTAAAGCATCGATAGGATTGAGCAACGAAGCTTTGTATGCAGGGTAGTAACCGAAAAGAACTCCGATTGCTCCAGAAAAGCCCAAAGATAGTATTACTGAAAATAGGGATATTGAAACGTTCATCACTCCTGTTATTTGTACTATTTCTGAACTTATAATTCCTATCGCAACTCCGATAAGTCCGCCTATTATAGAAAGAAGAAATGATTCTATAAGAAATTGTATTCTTATATCAGAAGGTTTTGCTCCTATAGCCATTCTTATGCCGATTTCTTTAGTTCTTTCTGTGACAGATACTAACATAATATTCATAATACCTATTCCGCCTACAAGAAGTGATACTGATGCAATAGAGGCAAGAAGTATTGCAAAGGTTTGAACTGTTGATTGCATTCTTTCTTGAAATTCTGCTGAATTTCTTATTTCAAAGTCGTTTTCTTGATTTTTTCCAATTTTGTGTCTTGCTACAAGAAGTTCTTCAATATCTTGTTCTGCAATAGAAACATCGTCAGGATCTGATCCTTTTACAACTATCATTGAAACTGTTCCGGGAAAATATGTTCCAAAAACTTTTTTTTGAGCAGTAGTTATTGGTATAAATATTAAATCATCCTGATCCATAGGTCCCATACTGCCTTTTGATTTAAGAGTTCCTATTACTTTAAAAGGTATTCCCCCAACTCTTATTATTCTATCTATTGGGTCAAGATCTCCAAATAATTCTGAAGCAACTGTGGATCCTATTACAGTTACTTTTGCAGAGTTTTTAATATCTTCTCTTACAAATCCTCTTCCAGCATTTACTTCGTAGTTTTTTATATAAAAATATTCAGGGTCTATCCCATATACACTTGTGGCCCAGTTTTGATTTCCGTAAGTAAGTTGTTTTGATTCTGAACTTACAGAAGACACAGCTGATATACCTCTCGCATTTTTTTCTATTGCTTCTGCATCTTTGATTGTAAGAGTTGGTCTTGTTCCCATTCCCATTCTAACTCCACCGGTTTTTGCAGAGGCAGAACGAATTGTGAGAAGATTACTTCCCATTGCCTCCATATCTTTTTTAACTTTTTCACTTGCTCCGGTACCGATTGCGAGCATTATAATTACTGCGCTTACCCCTATTATTATCCCAAGACTGGTAAGCATAGAACGCATTTTGTTTATTTTTAGCGAAACAATCGCCATTTTTACTGTTGATTTAAAGTCAATCATATATTTCCTTTTTAATATGGAATTGTAGTATTATTGTTTATTTCGTCTGAAATAATATTTCCATCTTTAAACTTTACAACTCGTTTACAATATTGAGCTATGTCGGGTTCGTGTGTTACTAGTACAATGGTTTTGCCCATTTCTTTATTAAGACTTACAAAAAACTCCATAACTTCAATACTTGTTTTTGTATCAAGATTTCCTGTAGGTTCATCTGCTAGAATTAGAGGTGGATCATTAACTATTGCTCGAGCTATAGCAACTCTTTGTTGTTGTCCTCCTGACATCTGGTTAGGCATGTGATCTTCTCTTTTTTCAAGTCCTACTATCTTAAGAGCATTTTTAGCTCGAATTATTCTTTCTTCTTCTGGAATTCCCTTGTATATCATAGGGAGTTCAACATTTTCAAGAGCAGTTGTTCTTGAAATTAAGTTAAATCCTTGAAAGACAAATCCCATTTTTTCATTTCTAACTTTTGCTAGATTGTCTGTATCTAAAGATAGCATATCTATTCCATCAAGGAAATAACTCCCGGAATTTGGTTTATCAAGAGTTCCGAGCATATTCATAAAAGTTGATTTCCCCGAACCAGAAGCTCCCATAATTGCGACAAATTCACCTTCTTTTATTGAAAGTGAGACACAGTTGAGGGCATTAAAATAATCCTCTCCTGTTTGATATGTTTTTATTGCGTCTTTAACTTCTATTAAATTCATATTTTTACAACCTAGGCATAGGAGTTCTACCTGTACCTTTTTTTGAATTTTTCCCTTTAATTGCCATTATTACAAGTGTACCTTCACTAATTTCTTTAGATATAATTTCAGTAGATGAATCGTCATTTGCTCCTGTTTCGATTTCTACTCTTTTAGCTTTTCCTTTTTCCAAGATCCAAATTCCTTGATTTTTATATTTTGGACCGTTGATATCCGGAGTGAATTTTAAAGCCATATTTGGTACGCATAATACATTCTCACTTTTATCAGTAATTATTGATACATTTGCTGTCATACCAGGTTTTAGTTTGAGGTCTTCATTATTCACGTCGACAATAACTGTATATGTTACAACATTTGACTCTGTAGTTGGAGAAAGTCTTACTTGTGTTACTTTACCAGTAAAAGTACTATCTGGATAACCGTCAAGTGTATATGTTACATCCTGTCCTTCTTCTACTCGTCCAATATCTGCTTCTGATACGCTAACTTCTATTTGCATATTTGTTAAATCTTGGGCTATAGTGAATAATTCCGGAGCTTGAAAACTTGCTGCAACAGGAGAGCCAAGGTCTATTTCCCTTGAAATTACTGTGCCGTCTACGGGCGCTATGATTTTT
This sequence comes from Candidatus Gastranaerophilales bacterium, assembly GCA_944327275.1. Lineage (GTDB taxonomy): Bacteria > Cyanobacteriota > Vampirovibrionia > Gastranaerophilales > Gastranaerophilaceae > Stercorousia. Next base: position 17,978 of record CALVHB010000011.1, read on the forward strand.
GTATAACCTAAATTTGTCATAGCTGTTTTTAAAGATGCTTGATATTGATTTATTTGTGCTTTCGCAGCATTGATTTGAGCTAAATCTGACTGATAAGTACTTAATTTTTCATCAAGTTCACTTTTTGCAACAAAGTTTTTAGCATAAAGATTTCTATATCTTTCATATTGTTTCTGATCATAATTTGCGATTGCTTGCAGTTTTGCCAAGTTTGCTCTTGCATTATTTATTTGAGCCTGGTTTTGTTGAACTGTTGCCTCAAAATTTGCGGGGTCAATTTGTGCAAGTATTTGTCCTTTTTTTACTACATCGTTGTAATCTACATATATTTCTTTTATAAGTCCTGATACCGTAGAACCTACACTTACTGTATTAACAGGATTAATAGTTCCAGATGCTTCGACAACCTCTGTAATTGTACAGCGTTCCACCGGACTTGTTTTATATTTTACCTGTTTACTTCCCGCAAAGGAGATTATAAAAACTAAAAGTAAGGAAATTGCGCCTATTGACGTATATAAATATTTTTTTTGAATGTTTTTTAAATTTTCTAATTTAAGCATTATTTATCCTCAATTGATGTTGTTATTTCTTGTGGAAGAGCTATTGCTTTTTCTAAATTAGCTCTTGCTACATTATAATTATATACGGTTTGTACGTATGAAACTTGTGCATTATTATAGTTTACTTTAGCATCTTGCAGTTCAATATAATCCCCTAAACCTACAGCGTATCTGCCATCTGCAAGTTCAAAATTTTCAAGTGTTTGTTTGACTTTTACAGCAAGTAGTGGAATTTGTTTTTCTAATTGTACCATATTTATGTATAAATTTTGAACTTCAAAGTAGATATCTTGTTTTGCTAATTCAATTTCATTTTCGGCCATTTCTACTTGAATTTTTGCATTATCAATTTTATGTTTTTGCCCCTTAATGTTAACTGAACTGGAAAGATTTATTCCTACATTGAAAGAATTTGTGTTGTATTGGTCCCTATAACCGTATCCTGCTGTTGCGGAAATTTCCGGTAAATATTCTCTTTTAGTGTATTTTAAGGATTCTTCCATCGCACTTAAAGTTGCATCATAAGCTTTTAGATCAGGTCTATTTTTATATGCAAGTTTTACTGATTCATCGAATGTGTATGGGAATGGTTGAAATTTATAGTTATCAAGTACATTTATTTTTTCAACTTGAGATGTCAAAAATGCGTTGCTAACATCTTTTGGGGGAGTACTTAAATCTTTTTTCTCGTCTATTTTTTCTAAATTAACCGGAGCGTAATTGTTTTGAAAATTGAAGGTTTCAGTATTTTCTATTTCATATTCAGGAGCAAAAGCTACATACATGGAGTTGTTAAGCTGTACCAGAGCGTTTTTATATGCTTTTTCTGATTCTACAAGTGTTACTTTCGAATCACTCAGATATACTTCAGCATTTACAAGATCTATTTTAGATTTTATGCCTTCTTCAAAATATGCTTTTGTTCTTTGATAGTTTCTTTCGTTAATTTGAACATTTGCCCTGTTAACATCTAAAGTCGCTTTTGCTGCCAAAACTCCGTAATAGTTTGTCTTGACACCAAATATTGTTTCAAGAACCATATCTTCAAATTCATACAACGCAGCAATTCTATCAAAATTATACATTCTAATATTTGCATTTGTTTTTCCGAAGTTCCATATAAGCTGGTTTATATTAGCTTCTGCAGAATATATATTTGTACCGGTAGATTTCTTATTGTTATTATTATCTGTAATATTGTAACCCGTACCAATTCCAAGAGTTGGGAAATAGTCTGATTTTGCAATTCCCAAATTCCCTTTTGCTAAACCGTAGTTATATCTTGCTTTTTTTATTTTGGGACTATTCTCAAGAGCGATTTTTATGCAGTCTTTAATATTTAAAACAGCATTTTTTTCAACACTCATCTGCTCTACTGCCTGAGCAGAGCTAATTGAAAAACACAAACAAAAAATCAGTACCGTTTTTTTTATGTTCAATCTTTCTAAACCTCTTTACATTATAGTAACGATTGAACCATATTTTTTGTTCATTTTAATCATTTATGAAGTTGAAATTTATGTTAATTGTCTTTTAAACTCCAAAAATCTTTTTGTAACATTACCAAAAACGGTATTAATTCAAGACGTCCTACAAGCATTCCCACAATCATTATAGATTTTGAAAAATTATGTAATGTGTCAAAGTTTGCCATTGGTCCGATTTGTTTTGCAAAGCCCGGGCCTATATTTCCAAGAGCAGTAATACTGCTGCTAAGACCAATTGCTCCATTATGTTCAATTATAGAAATAATAATTGAAGTTATTACAAAGATGCAAAAATAATAGAAAATATACACAATAATTTGTCTTGATACTTCAGGGGGAACTGTTTTATTATCTACTTTTATATTAACTACCGCATTCGGATGCAATATTCTTAAAAGTTCACTTTTCATAGCTTTATAACATATTAGCCATCTAATCATTTTTATACCGCCACCGGCAGAACTAGCACAAGACCCCATAAACATAACTGTAAATAATAAGAGTTTTGATGTAAAATCCCAGTTTATAAAGTCTACACTTGCACTACCTGTTGAAGTTGTTATACTTATTACCTGATATAGAGCATCCGTGAAACCTTGGAATACGTTGGCGTGAGTATTTATTACAAGCGAGATTGTAATAAATATTGCCATAATAATAACAAGAGAAAAATATAATCTAAATTCTTCATTTCTCAACAATATCATTGGATTTTTTTTGACCATTGCAGTGTATTGAACGTTAAAGCTGGCTCCTGCAAGGAACATGAAAATCAAAATTATCCAAGTAATATAGTTTGAATGGTATCCCATTGTACTTTCTGGATTTGGAGAAAATCCTCCTGCTGCAAGTGTTGAAAAAGAATTACACACCGCGTCAAAACCAGGCATTCCTCCGATTTTTAGTAAGATTATCTGAAGAAGTGTAAGTCCTGCATATACTTTCCAAAGAGCAGATGCTGTATTTCTTATTCTCGGTGTAAATTTATCTTCTGTGGGTCCCGGAGCTTCTGCAAAAAACATTTGTCTTCCAGCTACGGCAAATTGAGGCAAAATAGCTATAAACAGGACTATTATCCCCAAGCCTCCGAGCCATTGTGTGAATGAGCGACAGAAGAAGAACGTATGAGGATAGTTAAAATGAGTTAAAATGGTTGCTCCTGTTGTAGTTATCCCAGATACAGATTCAAAAAAAGCATTTAATGGAGATATTCCATAAAACAAGTAAGGAATACCGGATATAATTCCGAAAATTATCCAAGATATTGCTACTATAAAAAGTGCTTCTGCTTTTTTAATATCGTTGAGATTTTCTAAAGTAGTTGCATTAGGGACAATTTTTCTAAATAAAAAGCCCATGCCTGCAGAAATAATTCCTGCTGTTAAAAACGGTAAAATAGAATCAAATTCTTGATAATAAAGAGCTACGAAGATTGGTAAAAGAATAACCATTCCAATATAAATCATCGTAAGACCAATAGCATTAGCTAAATAATTCAAGCGCATATCATTTTACCTTAAAAAATTCCTTAACTTCACCAGCATTTTCTGCTTCTGTGAATATTATCAAAATATCATCAGATTTTATTTCAGTATCTCCCTTTGGAATAATAATATTATTTTTTCTTTGAATAACTCCAATAATAGCTCTTACAGGAAATTTAAGATCCATTATCTTTTTATTATTAAACTCAGGTAGTACACCGATTTCCAGAACTTCTCCCTGACCTTGTTCTACGGTTGCAAGAATATCTACATCGTTTTCCAACAAATCGTTTCTCACTTCATTAATAGCGGAATTCTTTGGAGAAATTGCAATATCAATACCAACTTTTTCAAATAATGGAATATTTAAGACTTTTGCAACTCTTGCAATGACACGTTTAACTCCCAGTTGTTTTACCAGTAACGAACAAAGTAGGTTTCTTTCGTCATTGTTTGTAACACTTATTACAACATCTGCTGCCCCAATTTCTTCGTCATCAAGTAATTTCAAGTTTGTACCATCGCCATTTATGACAAGGGTATTTGATAATTCTTCTGCAAGTAACTGACAGCGATCATAATCTTTTTCAATAATTTTGGTTTTAATTTTTAATTTTTCAAGAGTTTTGGCAAGCATCATTCCAACATTTCCACCGCCGATAATCGCTACTGATTTTACGATTTCTTTTTCATGGAAAAAGGTTCCCGCGAGAATATCTAGAGAATGAGAAGTCCCCATGAAAATTAACTTATCACCTTCAAGGATTTCTGTATCACCATTTGGAATGAATAATTGACTGTCTCTTGTAAGTCCTACCATAAGAGTATCTTTTGTGAACCCGCAATCCTTAACTTTTTTGCCAATTAAAGGTAGATGAGGTTGCACTTTATATTCCAATAATCTCGCTCTTCCGTCTGCAAAATTTTCAACATCCAGCGCATGAGCAACAGTTACTATTCTAAATATTTCTTGGGTTAGTAACTCTTCTGGCCAAATAATGTAATCTATGAAGAAATCACAAAAATTAGAACTGCTTTTTTCAAAGCTCAAAGTCTTTTTATATTCTTCTCTGCTAACAAAACATATAGTTCTTACCCCTCCAAATTTCTTTGCAGAAAGGCAAGCTACAATATTTGCTTCATCAACGCTTGTGCAAGCAATAAATATATCAGCATTTTTAATGTCTGCACTTTTTAATACATCAATATTAGACGCGTTTCCCTGAACAAAACTTATATCAAGTTTATTGAATTCATCAGTTCTGTTTTCTTCTTTATCAATTATTGTTATGTCGTGGTCTTCAAAAAATTCTGTTGCCAGCAAGCATCCTATTTCTGTAGCACCATATATTACTATTTTCATGTCCAGAATTATATCTTAAGTAAATTTTTTTTACAAGTTGCTAAAATTTTGTGAAATTTTTATATTTAGATATTTAAAGAAAGTATGTTAGGAAAAGTTGATTTAGTCAATTATGAAAAGTGTTATCCGAAAAGATTGAAAAAGATTTTTCAATCGAATATTAATATGGCTACTTATGATGAATTTGTTCCCTACATGAAAAACCAGATTGTAGGGAATATTCCGGTAGAAATAATCAAACTTTTTAAAAATGATAAAGCAAAAAATATAAAAATGTTCCAAAATGCTCTTGCGAATATCTCAAAATATTTAAGATCCCAGAACAGGACACGGCAAGATGCTACTTTTTATGGAAATAGTATTGTTGATTTTAATAGTTCGATATCAAAGATGTTCAACAATTGTATAAGACATGTTGTCCCCCAAGGTGTAAGAGGTGAATTATCCTATGTTGGCAAAGGTGCTTATGGAAATGTTTATAAACTTTCTATGTTCAATGAAAATGGCGAAAAACTTATGCATGATAAGGCTCTAAAGGTCTATAATTCGATTGAATGCCCATATGGAGAAGTTTCTTCTATTCAAAATAACTATGCTGAGGCTAATTTTTGGACATTTATAAAAAATGCAATGGGACATAGCTTAGATAAAACTCAGTTTACAAAACACTTTATCTCAGATTTGAAAAGTGGTTATTCTTTGACTGAATTTATTGATGATTCTATCCCTAAAACAACATCTCCTGTTAATTTAAAAGATTTGTTTAATATAAATTACATTGATTCAGATAATAATTTATCTATAAATTCAAAAGTGTATGATGTTGGAGGGATGAAAAAGTTAAAATTGTTCACTTCTGACAAAGTAACTTTGAGATATTTAAAAAAATTGTATTATTCAAATTCAAAAAAGGAGCAACAAAAGCTGCTCCAAAATTTGAAATATTTAATATCTAATCCAAAGACCCCGCACAGGGACAAAATTGCAAAATCTATTGAATTATTTGAACAAAAACAGAATGTAAATAATTACGTAATTTAATACTTGTAGTAAAATAATTGCAACTATTGGGGAAAAATCAATACCACCTACTGGAGGAATTAATCTTCTAAAAAGATTCAAATATAAATCAGTTGCATCTTTAATCCCCATAAAAGGTTGTTTGTACCAGTCAATACTTGGAATGAAACTTAGTAAACATCTTACAAGGATTAGCCAGAAATAGATTTGAAAAAAGCTGTTAACTACGAATATTAAATTATTTATCATATTTACCTCTTATAGTTGAGAATTCTTTTTAGTATTTGCACAATCACATTTAGATCTTTCTGCAGGAATATTTTCAATCATTTTGAACAGAAGATTTTTTAGATTTGTAACATTTGAATTGAACACTTCAATAACTTCATGATGTGATACCGGAGGAACATCTCCTACTAATCCAGCATCATAATCTGTAATTAATGAAATATTCAACGGACACATGTCCATTTCTTTTACTAAATATGCTTCAGGGAAAGCTGTCATATTTATAACTTCCCAACCTTGGCTAGTGAAGAATTTTGATTCTGCCTTTGTAGAGAATCTTGGTCCGTTTATTACAACTACAGTACCTTGTTCATGAATTGTTATGCCAAGCTCTTTACCTGTCTTAATAGCTAATTGTCTAAGTTCAGGGCAATATGTTTCAGCTGCAGATGGATGAGTAACAATAGGACCTTCAAAGAATGTTGTTTTTCTTCCGTCAGTCCAATCTACAAATTGATCACAAACTACAAAGTCGCCGGGTTTTACGTGTTTTTGCAAGCTTCCTGCAGCGCAAGGTGATATAACTCTTTCACATCCGACAGATTTCATTGCCCATACATTTGCTCTATAGTTAATCAAATGAGGTAAAATAGTATGGTTTCTTCCATGTCTAGGCATAAATGCTACTTTATGTTCTCCAACTGTTCCTATAAAAAGGCTATCACTTGGCATTCCATAAGGAGTTTCTACTCGAACTTCTTCAATATTGTCTAAGAATTTGTAAAAGCCTGAGCCACCAAATACACCTATTGTTGCTAATTTATTGTTTTCCATAATTTTTCCTCTCTAATTTCTACCGTATATCGATATTATCATAAAAAATAATAATAATGAATTCTACTTAAATTTTTCCAAATTTAATATTTTTTACAATTAGCCTGAATCTCTTTTAAACTAAGCTTTTACAGATGAAAAATGACGCTGTTTTTGGCTCTTAGGGTTGAAATTTTATTTTTTTGGAATATACTATTGATATAACTTTCATCCTTAATAGTTTTTGACTTGTTGTAGAAACGGTCGTTAGGGAACTTTTAGGGATTTCAATTTACAACATAGAGGATTACATTTTGAAAAAATTATTACTGTTAACTTTTACACTATTGTGTATATTATGTACACAAGCGGAAAGCAAAGCTGCTGACGTAAATTCTGTAAAAGCGACAATAGTAAAACATGCTATTGAAATGGGTGTGGATCCTGCAATTGCATTGAGTATTGCTCGTGCAGAATCAGGATTCCGTCATGAGGCAAGAAGTTCTCATGGTGCTGTCGGAGTGTTTCAACTAATGCCTTCCACAGCAAGAAGAATGGGATACAATCCTTATTCTTTGAATGATAACATTAAGGCAGGTATAACATATTACAAAAAAATGTATAATATGTTTGGATCTGTAGAATTAGCTTTAGCGGCTTATAACGCAGGACCTGGTAATGTTAAAAAATACAATGCGGTACCTCCTTACAGTGAGACAAGACGCTTTGTTAGTAAGATTATGTCTGATGTAAACAGACAAAAATCAAATCCTGATCCGGCTGTAGTAAACGCAAGAAAAGCTGTTTATACTGCCCAAAAACCAAAAGCTGTAGTTTCAAAACCTGCAAATGGTTCATCTGCAAAAATTATGGATGCAAAGGAACTTCAAGCTGAGGTGTTAGAGGAAAAACCTATAGAATTAAAGTTAGAAACATTAACTGTTGCTATATAGGTTGATTAATCAGTTCAAAAAAGAAAAACCGGATTTTGTCCGGTTTTTCTTTTTTTGTTGTTGTGTAAATTTTATGCATTATGTGCTTTAAATAATTCTTTTAGAATCTCGTGTCCTTTTAGCATTGACTTGTAATCAAGATATTCATTTTTAGAATGCATATTACATACAGTAGCCAAGCCTAAAAGATAAGGTACAAATTTTACATCGTTTGCGTTTGTCGCGTTTGCATAAATGTGAGTCTCAGCTCCTGCATGGAATGATGTAATATCAGGCGTTACTCCAACTTTTTTTGCTACAGTTTCAAATAGTATTGGAATATACTCATCATCGGCCTTTTCAAAAGGAGGGAGATGTTCTTCAAATTCGATTGTGGCTTCTGCAATATTTTTATGTTCCAAATTAAATTCATCGACTGTAATAGCCATCTTTAATTTTAATTCTTCTTCTTTTTTTCTGCTTGAACTTCTTATGGAGTAGCTTACAGCAGCATCTGTATTAATTATATTTGTTACGTTAATATTTCCTGCAGAAATCCCTCCAAGATTGCAAGATGTAACAACCATTCCATCTTCTTCATAGAAAACACCTTGCGGTAACTTAGAAATTAAATCAGCTATTAACTTCGCAGCATTTGCTCTAGTTTTATCCCCGATATCAATTCCGGAATGTCCACCTTTGAAACTGTGAACTTTAATTTTAGCTAAAGTGTAGCTTGCTCCTGATACTTCACACTGACCAAGAGTGTCACTATCGAGTACAAGTACATATTTAGATTTAAAGTTCTTAAGATTAGCATTTCTTATTCCAGACAATCCGTTTTCTTCATCTCTTGTGAACATAACTTCAAGCCCACCGTGTTTCATCTCAGATTTTGCAAGTTCTTTTGCAAATAAAAGTGCGTTTGCAACACCTGCTTTATCATCTCCGCCGAGAGTTCTTTCTATTGCGTGGATATAACCGTTTTCATCTACATATGTTTTAACAGGAGTGTCATCTCCTATTACGTCCATGTGTGCAGAAAGCATTATTGGTTCTTTTGTATTGTCTGTTGCTGGTATATTTATTATTACGTTCTTAAAATTATCAAATTCGCAATTAATTTCATTTTGATCGCAGTAGTTTTTTATCCATTCTGCAACTTTTTCTTCGTGCATTGATGGAGATGGTACTTCTGCAAGATTACAGAATAAATCAACGAGTTCGTGCTCTTTTCTAATATCTTCAATCATTATCATAATTTTATCCTCTCTCTTTCAAGGATAATTTTATCACTTTTTTTTGTATTCGGCAATTATATTTTAGTTAATATCTACAATGCTAACGCCGTCTCCGCCTTCAGCATCTTCTCCTGGGCGGAATTTTGCGACGTATGGGGATGTTGACAAGAAATCTCTAACAGCAGATTTTAAAGCTCCAGTTCCGTGACCGTGTATAATCATAACAGATGCGAGGTTTGCGAGGCTTGCTTTATCAAGATAAAATTCAAGACTGTCAAGTGCATCTTCAACCTTGTATCCTCTTAAGTCCAAAGTATTTGAAATGTTTGTCTTTTTTAATTCAAATTTTTCAAAAGAACTTGGTCTGTATACATTTACTTTTCTATCATAACTTTCATCATATGGAGCAAGTTTTGAACTTTTTATTTTAGTTTTAAAGTTCCCCATTTGAACAGTTACATTGTCATTTTTATCAGGCAGTGAGAGAATAGTTACCGGTTGGTTCAATTCTTTTAAAATAAGTTTGTCTCCTGATTTTACATTTGCCCAATTAATTTTTTCATATTTTTGTTTCTCGTCAAATTCTGAAAGTTTTCCTCTGAATTTTTGTTCTGTTTGAGCAAGTCTGGCATATGAACGTCTGGCAATTTTTTCAGATTTTTCTTTTCTGAGTTCATCAAGAATACTTTTAATTTCTGCTTTTGCATCAAGAAGTTCTCTATCAAATTTGTCTTTGATAATTTTTACGGTTTTCTTTTTATCTTTTTTTACTTCTGCAAGAGAATTTTCGTATTCTATTTTAAGATTCTCTGACGATTCTTTTAAGTTTTCAGCTTCTTCAAGATTTTGTGCAAGTTTTGCTTGTGTTTCTTGAAGTTTTTCAACAACAAGTATAGAAGGATCTTTTGTAGATACTACTATTTCTTTAGCCTTGTTAACAAGTTCTTTTTCCAGTCCCAAATTAGAAGCAATGGATATTGCGTTACTAAGTCCGGGAATTCCTATCATAAGTTTATAAGTTGGTTTAAGTGATTCTGTGTTAAATTCAACAGATGCATTTTTAAAGTAATGGTTACTGTATTCAAGAGCTTTTAATTCTCCATAGTGAGTTGTAACTACTGAAAAGGCTTCTTGTTTTGCAAGTTGTTCCAATATAACTTGAGCAAGTACTGCTCCTTCGACAGGATCTGTTCCTGCACAAATTTCATCAAGAAGAATAAATGAGCTGTCGTTACTGTTATTCAGAATGTTTATAATGTTTGTCATATGGGATGAAAAAGTTGAAAGGTTCTGTAAAATATTTTGATCATCTCCAATGTCTGCAAAGATATTTTCAAACGGATATATTTTTGCATCTGTACAAGGCAAGAACATTCCTGATTTTGCCATAAGTATAAACAATCCTATTGTTTTTATTGTTACAGTTTTTCCGCCAGTGTTTGATCCTGTTATAATTACCGATTTATATTCATTACCAATTTCAAAATTGTTTGTCACAACCTCTTCAACATTGCCAATGAGTAGTGGGTGTTTCATATTTTCAATTTTTATGATTTTAGATGTGGTAATTTCAGGTTCCACCGCTTGAATTTTTATGGCATATCTTGCTTTTGCGAAATGGAAATCAATTTCTGCAAGGATTTTCTCACTGACAGCTAATTCTTCAATGCAATCTTTTACCAAGGATGTTAATCCTGCAAGGATTTTAATCATTTCTGAGTGGATATTGGATTTTATTTCTCGAATTTTATTGTTTAATGGCACAATTTGTGCTGGCTCTATATAAAAAGTTTTGTTTGTTGCAGATACATCGTGTACAATACCTGGGACTTTGCTTTTAGCAGAAGCCATTACTTGAAAAACAATTCTGTCATCACGTGTAGTATAGATGTTTTCTTGTAGATATTTAGAAAATTCGGAGGAATTTAAAAGAGAATTCACTGTGCTTTTTAGATTTTTTTCATTATCCCTAAGCGCAGAAAAAAGCCCTTTTAATTCGACTGTAGCATCTTGTCTGATGTTTAAATTTTCATCAAAGGTTTGGAATATTTTATCTTCAAGAATTTTATCGTTGAATAATTTTTGTGCAGATTCTTTTAAAATTGAATTAGAAGGTAGGTTATCAAACAAAAACTTTTTCACAAGTCGAGATGTTCGTAAAGTTTTTGCAATGTCAACTAATTCTTCTTCAGATAGATAGCTGACTCCGATATTCTTTTTTATAGTGCCAATATTGGCCAGAAATTCTATTGGAATATCATTTGGGAGGTCTAATACATATTTTGCTTCTTTTGTACATTGGAGTTCATATTTAACTCTGTTTGTACTGTTGAAAGGAGTGATTCCAAGGCAAAGAGTTTTGCTTTGTTCTGTTTTTGCATAATTCCCCAGAATTTGAGCAATTTTGTCAAGTTCTAACAATTTTAAACTTTTTTCCTTGATATCCATAATTTAATTTAATGACAATAGTGCTTAAAAAACAATCATTTATTAACTTTTCTTGATTTTCTTGCATTCAAGATTTTTTGAAAGTAAAATTAAGTTATAGGGATAGGTTTAATTACGATTTTTTATAATTTATATAGAGGGCTAAAAAATGAAAATAGAAAGACAACGAGTAAAAGAACAAGATAAAATAGCAAGACGTCACAATTTTGAACCTGTAGAAAGTAATTTGACAGAAGAACAGGTAAAATTGGAAGCTTCAAGATGTTTGCATTGTAAAAATCCTAAATGTGTTCAAGGTTGTCCGGTAAATATTCAGATTCCAGAATTTATTCAAGCAATAAAGGATGGGGATTTGAATAAAGCTGGTGAAATTATCCGTCAGACAAGTATGTTGCCTTCTGTTTGCGGACGAGTGTGCCCTCAGGAAAGACAATGTGAAGGAAATTGTATTTTAGGAATAAAGGGAGAACCTGTTGCGATTGGAGCTTTGGAAAGATATGTCGGGGATAATACCAAAGCTGAGATGCCTGAAATTAAACCATCAGGTAAAAAGGTTGCAGTAGTCGGTTCTGGATGTGCAGGAATGACAGCAGCTTGTGATTTAAGAAAAGAAGGTCATGAGGTTGAAGTATTTGAGGCATTGCACGAGCTAGGCGGTGTTTTAAGATATGGGATTCCTCCGTTCAGATTACCAAGAATTGTTTTAGATAGAGAAATTGAGAATTTAAAAGCAATGGGTGTTAAATTCCATACAAATATGATTGTCGGAAAATCTATCACATTAAAGCAACTTAAAGAAGATGGTTTTGATGCAATATTTATTTGTTCCGGTGCGGGATTACCTAAAATGCTTCATGTCCCTGGAGAAAATTTGAATGGAGTATTTTCTGCTAATGAATTTTTGACAAGGGTAAATTTGATGCATGCGGGGCAACCTGATAGTCCAACCCCGTTGAGAGTAGGCAAAAAGGTTGCAATATTTGGTGGCGGTAATGTTGCGATGGATGCCGCAAGAACTGCTGTACGTGTAGGCTTTGAAGAAGTTTATATTATTTATCGAAGAACAGAAAAAGAGCTTCCTGCTCGTTTGGAAGAAATTAGACATGCTAAAGAAGAAGGTATTGTATTCAAATTCTTATACGCTCCAAAAGAGATAATTGGAGAAGATGGCTATGTAAAAGCAGTAGAATTAGAAGTTATGGAGCTTGGAGAACCTGATGAGTCAGGAAGAAGACGACCTGTTGCGACTGGCAAGACTGAAATAATGGAACTTGATACTGTAATTGTCGCTCTAGGTACTGGTCCGAATCCGATTATACAACGCTCTGCAGAAGCAGAAGGTTTGGAAATTATAACTGATAAGCGTGGATATATAACTGTTGATTGTGATACAAGATGTACAAATATTCCAACAGTTTTTGCCGGTGGTGACGTTGCTCCGGTTGGCGAATCTAATGCGATTAACGCTATGGGAGCAGGTAAAAAAGCCGCAAAAGCTATTAATGAGCTACTAAAATAACATGAAATACAAATTATTAAAAAAAATATTATTTATTACAATAATTATTTCTTATTTATTTTGTCCAGTCTTTGCATTGGAATTGGACATGTCTGTAGATGATGAAATTCGTAGAACTTACGATCCGTCAAAATTAGAGCAGTCTTTGCCTGCATTGCCTAAGACTGCGCCTGCACAAACTTCTGTTCCAAAGCCTAGTCAAACGACTCAAACACCTCCCAAGACATCACCTGTGACTCCTGCTGCCAGACCTCAACTTGGTGTAAAAAAACTTCAGAACGATTACAAGTATGACAAATCTACTGCAATAAGAATTAAAAAGGGTACAAAATTTAGAGTCAAATCTAATTCTGTTATTTCGGATTATCTGCGAGAAGGAGCAAGAGTATCTTTTACATCGATTAAACCTGTTACGCAAAGATATGTGACAATTACGGAAGGAACTAAATTTACAGCTGTTGTTGAGGATTCTCATCTCCCTCAATTTACTGGAAATGGCGGTTTGATTGTGTTATTGGTTGACAGTATGACGTTTAATGGTCAGACAAGATCAGTTCATGCAAAAATAACAAAGGCGAACTTGAAAAAAGTATTTTTTAATAACATAAAAGGTAAACGCCAATATTGGAAAGGTGTTGCAAATCAAATAGATAAAGGAGAGAATTTTTACAAAAAAACTCGCAGAACATCTTCAAAATTGGCAGACAATCCTGTTGGTATAATTATTTCTCCAATTCCGACAATTACAGGTATGCTTGTATATGCCGTAAACTTTGTGGGTTCTCCAATATTTGCAATCTGGTCAAAGGGTGGAAGAATTTCTATTCCTGCAGGAAGTGAGTTTGAAATTAAACTATTAGAAGATGTTTATCTGTACTAGCCCTTATTTTTTTTAGAAGCTGTAAGATTGTAACTGATTCTGATAAGTTCTAAAAGTGTTTCTTTCTCAATATTGTTCACATCCACTTTAATCCAGTGTTTTTTATTCATGTGCCACCCACTGGTAATAGAAGGATTTTCGTATTTTAAAACAGCTGCCAAGTCCGGATTACACTTTAAATTTATGAATAATTTTCTCTCCAGTTTAAAAATTAATGCATACCATTTTTTGTTATTAGAATGCCGTATTACTGTTGTTTCATCATCATTTTTAAAAGGGCAATCTGCAATAGTATCCTTAGAAATTAAACATAATTCAATTAAGCTTTCTTTTTTCATATAATTCCTCTGTTATGTTCAAATATTAACATAAATTTACCCTCTAAGAATATGATTTATTGTTACAGTATTGTTTAATATTTAAGTTTAGTTTATAATACTCGTATTAGTTTAGTAGTAGTGAGACAACTTATATTCGTGAAGGAGAAAACATGATTAAAAAATTAACTTCACCAAAGGCATTGTTTGCAATGTTTGCAACTATGTTGTTGGTAGTTTCACCTGCGTTAGCAAGTGAAGCTGATTTAGTTGTTCCAAGTATCAAAGATGCTAGTGCTACAAGTTTTAACTTGTTGTTAATTGGTATCGCAATATCTTTTGTAGGCTTGATATTTGGATTTATTGAATTTTTAAGAATTAAAAAATTGGATGTTCATGCAGCTATGGCTGAAGTTGGACATACTATTTTTGAAACTTGTAAAACTTACTTGATTCAACAAGGTAAGTTCTTGTTAGTATTAGAAGTATTAATCGGTCTATGTATCGCATTTTACTTCGGCTATTTACAACATATGCCACTTAGCCATGTTCTAATTATTTTAACTTGGTCAGTAATTGGTATTTTGGGTTCATACGGTGTTGCTTGGTTTGGTATTAGAATGAACACTCTTGCTAATTCAAGAACAGCGTTTGCATCATTAAAAGGTAATCCTTTAAATGTGATGAATATCCCTTTAAAAGCTGGTATGTCAATTGGTGTATGTCTAGTATCAGTTGAACTTATAATGATGTTAACAATCTTGTTATTTGTCCCTGGTGAAATTGCTGGTGCTTGTTTCATCGGTTTTGCAATCGGTGAATCTTTGGGAGCTTCAGCTTTACGTGTAGCTGGTGGTATTTTTACAAAGATTGCTGATATCGGTTCTGACTTGATGAAAATTCAATTTGGAATCAAAGAAGATGATCCAAGAAACCCTGGTGTAATTGCAGATTGTACTGGTGATAACGCAGGGGATTCTATTGGACCTACAGCTGATGGTTTTGAAACTTATGGTGTAACAGGTGTTGCTCTTGTTTCATTTATATTGTTGGCTGTTGCCGGTGAAGCAAACCAAGTTCAATTGTTAACTTGGATTTTCGTTATGAGATTCTTAATGATTGTAACTTCTGTAGTTGCTTACTGGATTAATGGTATTGCAGATAAATTCTATGCTGCAAAAACAGACAAATTTGATTTTGAAAAACCTTTAACAAACTTGGTTTGGTTAACATCTATATTATCAATTGCTATGACTTTTGGCGTAAGCCACTGGTTGTTGGCTGATTTAGGAAACAATTTATGGCTTGTTCTTTCTGCAATTATTTCTTGCGGAACTTTGGGAGCTGCGTTGATTCCTGAATTTACAAAGATATTTACTTCTCCAAAAGCAAAACATACTGAAGAAGTAGTTACTGCTTCTCGTGAAGGCGGAGCTTCATTGACAATTCTTTCAGGTATCGTTTCAGGTAACTTCTCAGGGTTCTGGATTGGTATGGTAATTGTATTGTTAATGGGATTAGCTTATGTTGCATCATTACATATTCCTGAATCTGTAATGATTTATCCGTCAGTATTTGCATTTGGTCTTGTAGCATTTGGTTTCTTGGGTATGGGACCTGTAACTATTGCAGTTGATTCTTATGGACCTGTAACTGATAATGCTCAATCTGTTTATGAATTATCTTTGATAGAAGATGTTCCAAATGTTGCTGAAGAAATCGAAAAAGATTTCGGATTCAAACCTGATTTTGATAATGCTAAAAAATACTTAGAAGAAAATGACGGTGCTGGAAATACATTCAAAGCAACTTCAAAACCTGTATTGATTGGTACAGCTGTTGTAGGTGCTACAACTATGATTTTCTCTTTGATTTTGGTTATAAAATCAACATTGGGTATTGAACCAGAAATGATACTTAATATGTTAAACCCATATACATTGCTTGGTTTGTTATCAGGTGGTGCAGTAATTTACTGGTTCTCAGGAGCATCAATGCAAGCTGTAACTACAGGTGCATATTCTGCTACTGAGTATATTAAAGATAATATTAAGTTAGATGATGCAAACTCTAAGAGTGCAAATGTTGCAAATTCAAAAGAAGTTGTAAAAATTTGCACACAATACGCACAAAAAGGTATGGTAAATATCTTCATCGCATTGTTTGCTTTTGCATTAGCATTTGCATGTTTGTCAGCTCCAAACTGTATGACATCTGCTCCTGTAGCATTCTTCGTAAGCTACTTGATTGCTATTGCTGTATTTGGTTTATTCCAAGCCGTATTTATGGCAAATGCCGGTGGATGTTGGGATAATGCTAAGAAAATTGTAGAAGTAGACCTTCAAGAAAAAGGAACCCCTCTACATGAAGCAACAGTTGTAGGTGATACAGTTGGTGATCCTTTCAAAGATACATCATCAGTTGCAATGAATCCGATTATTAAATTTACAACATTATTCGGATTACTTGCTATGGAAATTGCTATTTCTGAATCATTCAGAAACATAGCTCCAATAGCAGGCTGGGTATTTTTAATTATTGCATTGATATTCGTTGTCCGTTCTTTCTATGCAATGAGAATACCTACAAACAAATAGGGAATATGAGTATTTCTCATATAAAAAGAGTCAGGATTTATTTCCTGACTCTTTTCTTTTTTTATAATGCTTGAAACAGAGTGAAATTTTTGTTAAAATTGTTTTAGAAGATTTATATGGAGGTAATTTATGAAGAGATTTAAACGATTGAAAATTTCGGGGGGGGGCGACTATAAGCTTATTGCAAGGATTTAAGACTTGTAATTCTTTTGAAATTGTGTATAATAGTGATATGAAATATCACAATAAAAAATTAGGTTTTACTTTAGCAGAGGTCTTAATTACCTTAGGAATAATAGGTGTTGTAGCTGCATTAACTTTGGTTGTTTTAGTCGGAAAATATAAAGATATGGTCTTAAAACAACAGTTCAAGCGTGCGTATTCAAACATGCAACAAGCATATCAACAAGTGTATTCAGATACTGGATATAATTATGATTGTTTTTATTGGAAAGTGAGACCTTATCCAGAAGCAGTGTGTGTTGAATGGAATGATGCTGGAACTTGTACAAAACTTGAGATGCCTGATGGATCTCCTAAGCCTGCAGACTATGCAGGAAAAACTAATGGTTGTGCTGCTTTTATGTCTCATTTAGAAAAATATTTAAAAATAGTGAAAAAATGCAATGGTCATGCTTTACGAGATAAATGTATTCCAAAATATATGGGTATTGATACTTACTATAAACAGCAAGATGATACATTAACGGATGATATGGCTATACAAAAAGCATATGGTTGCTCTGGTTGGACTCAAAGTCAAATTGAAAATAATAGGATTGCATATGTTCTTGCAGATGGTACTATTCTTTTACTTTACGGTTCTGGACCTAGTATATTTGCTATTGATATAAATGGAATGAAGGGACCAAACAAATGGGGACATGATTTATTCTCATTCGGTACAAGAGCAACTTTAGAAGATCCTGCTTATGTCGCTACTGATCTTAGTTGTAATCCTGTAGAAAAAGGCGGTAGAAATACTGCTTATATGCTTCTTTATTCTTATAAATAAATGTAAATGGGTTTATAAAACTGTGAGACAATAATTTTTTATCGGTGTAGTTTTATTGCAATATTACTCGAATCACTTTCTATGGGAATTACTTTTTCAGAATTATTTCGGAATATAGCCCAATCTATTACATTGATATTCATTGTCTGTAATTTTGCATATATAAGAATCGCTCTGAAACAATTCGAGGTGATTTTAGTTAGTAACATTTTGTAAAAAATGTTATAACTAATTAAAGTTTTTAAATAACATACCCGTAAGTATATCTTGTGTAGATAAGATAAGGAGAAAATTTACCATGGGTTCAGAAATTAATAGTACAAACTTTTCAGAGAAAAACTTAGAAGGTACAACTAACAAAAATCTTTCTAAAGAAGAGCAAGTAGAGCTTGAAAAACAAAAAAACAATGAAGAAATTCAAAATTATTACAAAAAAACAGAAATGCCTCAAGAGACTGTAAATATAAATGATATTGACGCTAAAAAAGCAGAGCTTGAAAATAAATATAAGGATTTGCAAAAGTATGATAAAACAGAAAAATCTGAACATACAAAAAAACAGCTTAATGAACTAAATAAAGAACAACTTGATATGCTTGAGAAAGTAGGTAAAGGGTTGGAAGTAGAAAAACAAGCAATTATAGGTGAATTAAAGCAGTTAAAAAAACTATTTAAATCTCCAAAGCAAAAAGACGAAGCTTTCCTGATATCAGAAATTAACAATTTATATTATGAAATAAAAAATTGTTTGAGAGATGGTGATATTGAGGGTGTAAAAAACAAAGAAAAACTTTATCAAGACCTGGTAACTATTTATAATTTCTTAAAATTCGTTGAGCAATACCCTGAAGAATCTAAAAAAAATGAAACAGGTAAAAAAGGTATAAATGATGGAGGATTGTTGGGTTAATAAATATTTTTAAAGTTAATTACCAAAAAGCACAGAAATCTCTGTGCTTTTTGGTAATTATAGAGTATTAATAATAAAAAGTTTGTTCACATGCAGATTTCGATATAAATATGGTAGACAATTTAAGCAGAGATATAGTACAAGTTTGCTGTATATTTTTTTTATGATAAACTGTTTTTGAGAATTCACAATAGCCTAGAGATAAAAAATATAACACAAGGTTAAAAAAAACAAGGAAGTGGACATATGAGTTTAACAGTATATTTAGGGATAGACGTAGGATCAGTAACAACAAAATTGGCTTTAGTAGACGAAAAAGGTAAGTACGTTGACAGCTACATGCTTAGAACTGCAGGTAAACCTGTTATGGCTGTTCAAAAAGGTCTTAACGAGTTATATTCAAAAAGAATTACAGATTACGAAGTCATGGGTGTTGGTACTACAGGTTCTGGACGTAATCTTGCTGGAGCATTGGTTGGAGCAGATGTAATTAAAAATGAAATTACAGCTCACGCTGTGGCTGCAAGTATCAACGTTCCTGGAGTACAAACTATTCTTGAAATAGGTGGTCAAGATAGTAAAATTATTATATTACGTGATGGTATTGTAACAGATTTTGCTATGAATACGGTATGTGCAGCGGGTACTGGTAGTTTTCTAGATCAACAGGCAAATAGATTAAATGTTCCTATCCAAGATTTTGGACCTACAGCATTAAAATCTACAAATCCTGCTCGTATCGCTGGAAGATGTGGTGTTTTTGCCGAAAGTGACTTGATTCACAAACAACAACTTGGATATCCTGTTGAAGATTTGTTATATGGCCTTTGCCAGGCTTTAGTTAGAAATTACCTTTCAAACTTAGCACTAGGAAAAGAACTTTTACCGGTGTTCTCATTCCAAGGAGGAGTTGCAACAAACTCAGGTATGGTGAAAGCTTTTGAAGAGGCTTTGGGGCACAAAGTTGTAGTTCCTGAAAATCACCAGACAATGGGTGCTATCGGTGCAGCGCTGCTTGCAATGGAAAATCATCAGTACACAGAAGCTCCTACAAAATTTAAAGGCTGGCAAGTTGGGGAAATGCATTTCCATTCAATTACCTGTGATTGTACTGGATGTTCTAATAACTGTGAGGTTATTACCATTGTTGAAGGTGAGCAGGAAGTTCAACACGTTGAAAAGATTAAAGACATAAAAGGTAATATAATTGCTCGTTGGGGCGGAACTTGTGGAAGATGGGATATCTCTTAGTCTTTGTGATATCATATTCTTATGAATGAACTTGATAATGTCTTAAATTCTATGAAAGAAAAATATCGTGAGATATTTTTAAAATCAGCTGATGCTATAAAAGACAGGGTTGATGAAATAAAACCAATTGATTTCGATGGAGATATTTTTGATACCTATTCGTCTGATAGTGTTGGTGTGAGTTGGCAAGATGCTGTTTTAAAAATGTTTGAAGATGATATCTCTCACGAAATATTCAGGAAGTGGAATGAAATCATTGCATACCGACAAAATTTTCACTGTAAAGGTTGTGCAACTTGTTGTAATTTAGCTTGTTCAGAATTTTCTCCGGAAGAGTTAAAATTGAGAGCTGCCAATGGAGATAATTTTGCAAAGCAGTTTACAAGTATTTTTATCCCATATAATTCAAAAGAGGAATTTAAAGATATTTATCCCGAGTATATTAAACTGTTGGAAAAGCATACAGATGATGATGTTTATTTCTATCATTGTCCCAAACTCAATGACTGTAAAAAATGCTCTGATTATGAAAATCGTCCGCAGATATGTAGAGATTTTCCGGATAATCCTCTGTGTATTTTACCTGAATCTTGTGGGTTTTATGAGTGGCGAAAAGAGGTTGAGCCTGTTGCAATGATGCTTCATGCAATGGTTGAAATAATTGATTATTATAAAAAGAAAATACCAAATAAAAAGGATTAAAAATGAATATATTATCAGGACTTTCACTAAGTGAAATAGAGAAAATAACAGATGAATTACATGCTTCAAAATTTAGAGCAAGGCAGGTGCACAATTGGATTTATCTAAAATCAGTAAAAAGTATTGATGAAATGACTGATTTATCAATCAAGTTTCGTGAGGAATTAAAAAAAGTTGCAACTGTTTCTGATACGAAAATTAAAGTAAAGCAGGAAAGTTCTGACGGTACTATTAAGTATTTATTGGAATATCCTGATGGAGAGTGTGTAGAAACTGTTTTGATGCGTTTTGATAATAGAGCTAATTTAACTGCTTGTGTAAGTTCTCAAGTTGGTTGCGCTGTGAATTGTTCTTTTTGTGCGACGGGAAAAAGAGGTTTTATAAGAAACCTGACGTATAAAGAAATTATAGAGCAAGTTCTTACTATTCAAAGAGATACAGGGCTAAAGGTTACAAACGTTGTCTTTATGGGACAGGGTGAGCCTCTTTTAAATCTTGATAACGTTCTTAAAGCAATGGAAATATTTAATGAAAATTTTCAAATAGGAGCAAGAAGGCTTACGGTATCTACATCAGGAATTATACCAGGGATAAATAAGCTTGCTGATTTAGATATGCAGTCTACTCTTGCAATATCTCTTCATGCTCCAAATCATGAAATAAGACGAAAACTTATGCAAATTGAAGAAAAGTATAATATGTCTGATTTGAAAAAGGCTTTAAAAAATTATATTGAAAAAACCGGTAGACGTATAACAATAGAATATCTTCTTATAAAAGATTTGAATGATACAATGCAAAGTGTGAAGGAATTAGTAGCTTATCTTTCTGATTTGAAATGTAATATTAATTTAATCCCATATAATCCCACTGCAAAAAATGACTATCAAAAGCCTTCAAATAATTCGATTATGAGGTTTAAATCACTGCTTGAACAATCAGGGAAAAAAGTTACCATAAGGTTGGAACGAGGAGCTGATATTGATGCTGCTTGTGGTCAGCTCAGTGGTAAAGTGAAATAGTACTTTTATCATTGCCAATATATTGTTTTTGTTGTAGTTTTTAAATATGAAAGCGTTGATTCAAAGAGTAAAAAGAGCATCTGTAACTGTTGAAAATAAACTTTATTCTGATATTGGAAACGGATTATTAGTTTTTCTTGGTGTGGAAAAAAATGATACAAATATTAATGCGGAAAAACTTGCTCAAAAAGTGTTAAATCTGAGAATATTTGAAGATGAAAATGATAAGATGAATTTATCAATAAAGGATGTATCTGGAGAGTTGCTTGTGGTTTCACAGTTTACTTTATGTGGTGATTGCAAAAAAGGCACAAGACCATCATTTGATAATGCAGCTCATCCTGATATTGCTGTTGAGTTATATGAATATTTCGTAAAAATAATTTCTGATTCTGGTCTAAAAGTAAAAACGGGTAAATTTAGAGCAATGATGGATGTTGAGCTTATAAATGACGGACCTGTAACATTTATGGTTGAAAAGTAAACATGGCACTTGCAAATATTTAAAAGGCATGGTATAATGAGAACATTGATAAAGAGTCAGAAATCGATTTTTTTATACTTTGAGGAGAAATTTTTTATTTAACCCGGAATTACGTTATTATTTTTTAATTAAGAGGCTTTTAATATGTATGTAAACAAGTGTATCAAATGTGGTCGTGAGTTTGAAACAAAAAACCCCAAAAGAGTTATTTGTCCAGATTGTCTGTACCCTGATAAGAAAATGATGATTAATGCCCCATCTGAAGGTGATGCAGCTCCAGCTCCGACAGAAGAACCGTTAAAAGGTTATAGTGCTGGCGGGAATGAAGAACCACCTCGTTATTACAGTGCAGGTGGCGGACAAGAACCACAAAGATATACAAGACCACAAAGAAATTATTCTTCTAACAACTATAGAGATAACAGAGGTGGTTATAATAATAGACAAAATAACCGTGGTTCTGGCTATGGTAGAGACAATAGAGGCGGATATGGACGCCCTAGTCAAGGTGGTTACCAAAATAGACCTTCTCAAAACGGCGGATACAATAGAAATAATAATTTCCAAAACAGACGTCCTCAGGGTGGAAGACCTAATTTTCAAAACAGACGTCCAAAAAATAAAGCACCAAAACAATTACTTGTTAGTAAGGAGCAATTAGAACAAATTGAATTGTTGTATAAGGCTATGTTGCCTTTACCTAACCCTGATTGCCATGAGGTTATTGGTGAAAAAATTGGTTTGGAACCAAGAAAAGTATTCTTTGGTATAAATTTAGTAAGACAAAAGATGATGTTGCCTAAATTACCTTTCCCTAAGAGAAAATTGGCAATTTCACCTGATCAAATGTTTGCTATTAAGAATTTGTATGAACCATTGTTGCCATTGCCTCCAATTGGTTGCCATAAAATTATTGCAGCTCAATTAAAAATGGATGAATGGCGTGTACACGTTGGAATTGGTTTAATTCGTTCTCAAAGGGGACTTGATCGTTGGAACCAAGACAGACCTGATTTGCCTGAAGAGTTTAAAAAACAAAATGAAGAAGCAAAATCTAAAGAAAAGTCAAAGGCAAAGGCTGATTCAAAAAAAGAGGATTCCGCTGCGGCTGAAGATCCTTCAAAGCAAGAGGAAGTTAAACCAAAAAGAGGCAGAAAACCTAAAAAGGTTGAAGAAACTCCGGAAGAATAGTTATGACAAAATTTGTATCTGTAGGTAAGATATTAAATTTTCATGGTATCCAAGGAGAAGCAAAAGTTGGTTTTACAAAGAACCAAGAGGATTTTTTCTGCTCTTTAGATAAGGTTTTTGTCAAAGAAGGTTCGGATTATCGTCAATTAAACATAAAAAGTTGTCGTTTACATAAAAATTTTGCTTTAGTTAAATTTGAAGGCATAAATTCTATAAATGAATTGATGGAATTTAAGGGCGCTTTTTTGTACGTAGAAGAACAGACAATAAGAGATTCTCTAGAAGAAGATGAATTTTTGATAGATGAGCTTGTCAGTTTGGAAGTGTTTGATCAAGATGATAAAAAGTTAGGTTTCGTAGTTGGAGTTTCTAACAATGGAGCGAGTGACTTATTGTCTGTAAAAACAAATTCAAAAAAGATTGTTCTTGTACCTTTTGTTAAAGCCATTGTAACTGATGTGGATATAAAAAATAGAAAAATAAAAATTAATAATATTGAAGGGTTAATAGAATAATGAAATTCAATGTTTTAACCCTTTTCCCAGAAATGATTGAAGATTCTTGTAAATACAGTATATTAAAGCGTGCTGTAGATGCTGGAGTTATTTCTGTTGAAACAGTTAATCCACGTGATTTTACATTAGATAAACATAAGAAAGTTGATGATACTCCTTATGGAGGCGGTGCTGGAATGGTGTTAATGGCCCAGCCATATGTAGATGCATATGAGAGTGTAGAAAAATTGGATAATTCGATAACTGTCATGTTATCGCCTCAGGGTGAACCTTTGAATGATAAATTAGTTAATGAATTATCTTCTTATGACCAGATAATTATGCTGTGCGGGCATTATGAAGGTTTTGATGAGAGAATAAGAGATATAATTTCTCCAAAAGAGATATCTTTAGGTGATTTTGTTTTAACAGGAGGAGAACTTCCATCTTTGTGTTTGATTGATGCTGTGAGCAGAAAAATTGAAGGAACCTTAGGGAAAATAGAGTCTGCAGATGATGATAGCTTTGCAAATGGCCTTTTGGAATATCCTCATTATACAAAACCGAGGGAATACAGAGGTTTAAAAGTTCCTGAGGTGCTTTTGAACGGTAATCATAAAGAAATTAACGAGTTCAGAGCAAAGAAAAGTATTGAAAGAACAAAAATTAAACGTCCTGATTTGTATAAGTTGTGGTTAGAACAAAATAATAATAGCTAGAATTTTTGATTTAAGTCGTTATAATGACCAAAACCAAGAATATCTTTAAAGAGTTTAACACCGGCATATATGCCAAGACCTATTGCAGAGCCTTTGGACCATTTACCTTTGCCACAGAGAGCTGTGAGGCCTAGAGTGAAAGGTACAACGCTATCAATAAGCATTGAGCCGAAACCTTTAAAGTAACCTATTCCAGAGTTAATAAAATGTCTTAGATTGCTTTCCACTTCAAGATTGAATACGCTTTTTTTCAAGTTTGAAGTAGTAACACTTGGACTTGATAGGTATTGAGTGTTACTAAAAGTTTGCATACAAGCCTCTGCGTCTTTAGTTTTTGAATATATATCAGATTGAAGTTTACCAACGACATGTGCATCATAGGCAACAATCCCTAAAGCAGCTACACCTGCTCCTTTAGCAGCATATTTTACAATATTTCTTTTTACTGTAGTAAGTGCTGATCTGATGTTCATTTTTTATTTTCCTTGTTTAGTTTCAGTTTTTGGTTTATCTTTTACTTCAAATTCTTTTTCCACTTTTTGTCCGGACATTTTCAACAGAATGTTACTTGCTTGTAGAGCATCTTGTCCGTAACCTGAGTCAGATGTTTGCATTTGTTTTAATAAACCTACTGTGTAATCATCACCTGTTACAACTCTTGAATCAAGAGCGCTTAGTGCAAGAACTTTTACTGGAGTGTATGGGTCCTGAAGCATTTTGTTAACTAAAGCATTTAAAGCTTTGTCATCTTTTCTTGTTTTATCTTCTTCGAGTCTTGCTATAACTTCTTTTGCACCCATTAATCTTACTTCTTTGTCTTGACTGTTAAGATAGTTTTCCAGGTTTCTTATGTAATCATCAGTTAATTGAACTATTTCTCTTTTTTCAGTTTTCTTTTCTTCTTTTTTAGCTGGTTCTGTTATGTTTTTAGCATTATTTCCCCAGTTATTAGTATAATAATTTGAAGGATAGCAGCCATTTGCAGGAGTTGTTCCATAGTTTGGAGCATTTACATTGTATACAGGCGCAGTTGCTCCTGGAGGGGTAACTGATGGATTAAATATTTGAATATTTACTCCTGAATAATTTGGTACTTGAACGTTTTGAGCTTGTTGAGGCTGTTGCGGTTGTTGTACCATTGGAGTCTGTTGTGCGTACTGTACAGGTTGAGTTTGATACTGTGCCTGTGGCATAGTATTTGTTTGCCCAATATTTTGTTGACCTACTGAATTTTGCATGAACACTAACCTTTTTACTATTACTTATATTTATAAAGTAATTAATGATAAAAATATTGCTTTTTTTTTAAGAAATGTTACATAATTTTTAAATTGATTCATGGTAGTTATAATTATTTTATGAATTTATACGAGGAAAATTATTTATCTAAGCGTCCTCAACACTTATGTAAAATGTGTGGAAAGTGTTGTAGAGTGGTTACAGCTCCTCATCCTTATTCTAAATTAAAAGAAATGGCAGATAGTGGGGATGAAGGTGCAAAGGATTTTTTATCAATTTTTGTGCCTTATGATTCTATTGAAAAAGCTAGGGAAGTCGATTCTGAAATTGTGGATAATATAATCCGAAGACTTTCAGAGGATGGTAAATATAATGAAGATGATATGACATTTTACTATTGTCGATATTTGCAGGGAAATAATTTGTGCGGAAACTATGAGAATCGACCAATTCTTTGCAGGTACTTCCCGTCTTCCCCATGGGCTATTGTGCCTCCAGATTGTGGCTTTGAAGGTTGGCTTTTTTTGAAACGTGAAGAGGATAAACAACGAATTCGCAGAATGAAAGAGGAATTGTTAGAGCTTGAGCTCCTGAAAAAAAGAACAAAAGATCCAAGTATTATTCAAAAAATTAATGCTGTTGAGAAAAAACTGCAAAGCAATATTGATTTGTTTAAAAAATACGGTTCTCAACATTGGTAAAATTATTACTGTAAAAGTAGTTTATCTAATTTTTTTTGATAAAATTCTGTATTAATGTTCAGTTTTTCTCCAATATCAAGAAGCATTTCTACGAATCTTTGATTATGAGATTTTTTATTTCCTAATTCTGCATCAATTATGTCACCTATTCTGTGATATATTTTTGCGAAATAAGTATTTTGTGCTTCAGAAATATCAACTTGCAGTTCAAGTTTTTCAATAGTATCAAAAATTTCTAAAATTACTTCTGCTTGTTGAGGTTCAAAGCTATGAACAAGTCTATTTACATTTTGTAGAATTTTTTTACTAAATATTAAATTAGAACTTTTTTTATCAAGTACGATATCTATCCTACGTGCTTCAAAGTTTATGTCCATAGCTTGTTGGATTGCATCGTTTTCCAGAAAACCTCCGGAATGTACAACTATATCATTGAATTTGTGACTTAGAGCATATCCAGCCGATATTTTAAATTCATCAGGGATATTTAGTCCAAGTCCCTGTAAGTTATAGATTGCGCCTTTCCCTTCGTCATACATTTGTTGGTATATTTGAGAGAATTTTTCAAGTTTACCTTTCAATAGTATTTGAAGGATTTTTCTTCTTTCTTCAATGAAAATATCTTTTAATGTAAAATATTCTTTCCCGAAATATTCATCCATTGCTCTGATAATTTCTGTTAGTGTATTCATTAAGTATATTTTAACTAAGTCGTTTTTAATTTTATTAAACTCAATATCATCAGAATATTCTTTTATTGCACAATGGAAGTCTCCACCTGAATATTGAATTAGTGCAAACATAAGATTTGATTTTTGCAAAGTTATTTTTGACTGTATATCAATATGGCCTACGATGAAGCTCGATGTGCCTTTATGAACTTTTTTATAAGCTTTTTTCTTAACGGTATAGCAATATACTTGTTCCTCATCTTCAAAATCCTGATAAAGTGAAGATAGCGCCCAAAGGCTTGCTATTTGTTTTGTAGTTACTACAGAAGGTTTTACAAAACGTTCATAAATATCTTTTCCTGTACCATGTTCTGGTATGTTACTTTTAGCTTGAGAAAGTATATTCAAGAAATTCTCTTCAAGATTTTTGTCAGTAAATTTAGAAGCCAGTTGCATAGCTCTTGCAGCGTATTTCATTATTTGTACAGTTTCAATTCCTGATATTTCAGAGAAGAACCATCCGCAGCTTGTGTACATAAGCATTGCTTGTCTTTGAATTTCTAGTAATTCCATTGCCGACACTTTGTCTTCATCTGACAAATCTTTATGGAAATTAGCTTGTTGGAAATTTTTAATACTCATATCGCTTCTGTCTAAAATAACGTCAATATAGTTATTTCTAACATCCCAAACGTTATCAAAATATTTTTTTCCATTTTCTTCAAATACAACAGCTAACTCATCTCTTAAATAATCAAGAGCATCTCGTAAAGGTTTTCTCCACATTTGATTCCATCCAGGATGTCCACCAGTAGAGCAACCACAATCTTCTTTCCATCTGCCGACACCATGGAAACAACTCCAACTTGAAGCTTGTTTTATTTCAACTTCACAATCACTTCTGTACTTATCTAAATATTCCGCATAATTTGTAATTGTGAAACCTTCATCTTTTGCTTTAATTTTCAAGACATAAGCTAATGCCATGTCTCCAAATTTTGTGTGGTGTCCGTAGCTTTCACCATCAGTTGCAATATTAACGAGTTGAGGATAATCTCTACAATCAGAAACTCCTTCTTTAAGTCTTTTACTGAATTTATTACCATCTTTAAGTAATTCATCAAAAGCTACAGAACGAGAAATTGCCCCATCATAAAAGAACAAGTCAATGAATTTTCCTGGAGCTGATTTTATATTATATCTATAAGATCTTGCCGGATCAATGTTCCCCCAGCTTACATCTGTCCAATCTTTATCACCTTTTTTCTTGAATTTGTCAGCTTGATATGGTGAAAGGATTGTAAATTTAATTCCGTTTTCTTCAAGAATTCTTAAAGTTGCGTCATCTACAGCAGTTTCAGCAAGCCACATTCCTTCGGGTTTTCTTCCGAAACGATATTCAAAATCTCGTATCCCCCATTTTATTTGAGTCTGTTTATCATGTTCATTTGCAAGAGGCATAATCATATGATTGTAAACTTGTGCAATAGCATTGCCATGTCCATTGTGCTGAGGAATACTTTCAATATCTGCTTTTATTATTCTTTCATAAGTAAGAGGTGCAAAATGTTCCAACCAAGATAAAAGTGTTGGTCCAAAATTGTAGCTCATATACTCATAATTATTAACTACGTCTAATATTCTATTCCTACTATCAACTATTTTTGAAACGGAGTTTGGATTATAGCATTCTTTGTTAATTCTTTCATTCCAATCATGAAACGGTAATGCACTATCCTGCAATTCAATGGCTTCAAGCCAAGGATTTTCCCTTGGTGGTTGATAAAAATGCCCATGGATTGTCAGAAATATATCATTGTTGCTTTTTTTATTGCTCATCTCTCAACTCCGTTAAATATTTATAAATTATTTTATTTTGTTTCGTTTTTAGGTTTAGTGCTGATTACAGTAAATTTATCTACGTCCATCCAAGCATCTCCCAATGCATTAGAAAAAACTTTGCCTGTAAATTCAATAACATCACCAGAATTTAAGTCAATATGTTTTTCTGCTTCTGTTCTGTTAAGGAATATCTTAAGTTCAGAAAGCGGAATATTATGGTCAACTACGTCAGGTCTTTGTATTAAAAATGAGATATATTTTTCGGAACTTCTCATTGCAGGTTTGTAGTCAAGCCCTAATGTTGAAAATTTGTCAAATTTTGCTTTAATTTTGACATTTTTGTTCATATAAAAGTTAGGTCTTGCAACTATATCCAATGGGTTAACAGCCATATATTGTACAGCTTGTTTAGATGGTTGCATAGTTGTATTTGCGACATTAACAAGTAAGGATTCTTGCATTGCACAAACGCTTAATCCTGAAATTATTGCTAGTGTTAAAATCAGACCTTTAAATTTTTTCATTTTATTTACGTCCCCTTTTTTGTAGTTATGTTTTATTTCTAATACATTTTAGCACAATATTTATTATTTGTAACTACCTGTAATAATTATATTTGAGTATTTTAATTGTGCTTTTAAAAATTTTGTGATAGCATTGGGAGTAGAGGTTAATGTATTTTGAACACTTATTCGTTTGGTGTTCAAGGAAAAGGAGAAAATATATGGCAACTAAAGAATTCTTTACAAATTCTGAAGAATTGAAGAAATTGATGTCTGCCGCACGTGCAACTATTACTGCACCGTTTTTTGGCAACAATGTAGAAGAAGTAAAAACTGTTTCTGAAGCTTACAAATTGGCAAAAAATAGTCCTGGAACAATTGAACTAACAGGCATGCCGGTTTATAAACCAGAAAAAGTAGGTCTCCCTCAAGGTGCAAATCAATTGTTATTCAACGATGGAACAGTTGTTGGTCGTTGTGCAGCAGCAAGAAAAATTGTTGGTGAACCAAATTGTGATTTAAAATATTTATTACCGATCATTCGTGAAGCTATTTATGGAACACGTGATAGACTAATGTACAAAACTGAAGCTGTTGTTGGTCTTGAAGGTGATTTTATGGTAAAAGCTCACTTGATGATTCCTGAAGGCTTTGAAAATATTATGTATTCTTGGATGTTAAACTTCCAATATATTAACGAAGCTTACGCAAACATGTATGCTGAATCAAGAGAATTACCTGATGGCGATATTTATGTATTCTCTGACCCTGATTGGTCACACCCTGATTTTCCATACGGTTTGACATTCTTTGACCCAGAACATAACTGTGCTGCTATTTTAGGTATGAGATACTTCGGAGAACATAAAAAAGGTACATTGACTCTTGCTTGGGGTTGTGCTGCTCGTAATGGTTATGCTTCTTGCCACGGTGGTATGAAACGTTATAACTTAGAAGATGGAAAATCTTTCCAAGTTGCGGTATTTGGTCTTTCTGGTTCAGGTAAGTCAACAATTACTCACGCAAAACATAATAACAAATATAACATTACAGTATTACACGATGATGCATTTATCATCAATGTACATGACAAATATACAATTGCATTGGAACCTGCATACTTTGATAAAACTGCGGATTATCCAATCGGATGTGATGATAACAAATATATTTTGACACAACAAAATGCCGGTGCTATTCAATTAGCTGACGGAAAAGTAGTATCAGTTACAGAAGATATCAGAAATGGTAACGGTCGTGCTGTTAAATCAAAACTTTGGTCTCCAAACAGAGTTGATAGAATTGACCAACCAATTCATGCTATCTTCTGGTTAATGAAAGATCCTACAATTCCTCCTGTACTTAAATTGTCAGGTGCATCTTTAGGTTCTGCAATGGGCGCAACATTAGCTACAAAACGTTCATCAGCTGAAAGATTAGCAGCTGGAGTTGACCCTAATGCATTGGTTGTAGAACCTTATGCAAACCCATTCAGAGTATATCCTTTGTCTGTTGATTACACAAGATTTAAACAATTAATTGCTGATGGTGTTGATTGTTACATCTTGAATACAGGCGAATTCATGGGAACAAAGGTTAAACCTGCTCATACATTAGGAATTATTGAAGCTATTGTTGAAGGCAGTGCTAAATTCCATAAATGGGAAAGCTTCTCAGATATTGAAATTATGGATGTTGAAGGATTTGATGCATCATTCTCTAATAAAGAATATGCAGAACAATTTGTTGCTCGTATGAACGATAGAATTGCATTCGTAAAATCAAGAGAAACTGAAAAAGCTGGTATTGATAAACTTCCTGCTGATGCGTTAGAAGCATTAGAAGCTGTTATCAAGGAAGCTAAAATCCCTGCTGGAGTATAGTAATTCTTAGTTATTGAATAAATTGTAAGGTCAGGCTTAATTTTATTGAACCTGACCTTATTTTATGATATACTTAGAAAAAAGAGGGGCTTTAAATGAATAAAAAACATTTTGGAATGTCTGTGTTGGGTTATGCAATAGTTTTTGTTATAGTTTTGGCCATTATAATGATAATCAGCGCTCCTATGATGGTTGAAAAATATAATGTTTCTAAAAATTCTAATCAAGCTGGAAATTCGTACTCCCAAAATTCTGTTGATAGCTATGGCGCTGGAGAAAGAAGAAGTCGACGATCTAATCGTTCTGATGAATCTTTACAGAATCTTTCTGAAGAGATGCAAAATATGGAGTCTCGTTTGAGTTCAAGAATTGATGAACTGGAACAAGTGCAGGCAGATTATGAACAAGGTGGAAGCTCTGATGTTTCTGATAAGTATGTGTGTACTATAGATGGAGCTTTAGATGAAAATGATGAAATTGTTCCATTATCGTCAAATTTTGATTTGAAATCACAGAAAATTGTTTTTATTTGTGAATATAGAAAGTAAGATAATTAAGGAAACAAAAAAGCGGTTGAAATAATCCAACCGCTTTTTTGTTTAGTGTTTTTATAAACTATTCAACTTCGATTGCTCCAACTGGGCAAGCATCAGCTGCTTCTTTTACGCAATCCATGTTATCTGCAACAGCTGCTTCATCAACTACAGCTACGCCGTCTACTGAAAATACTGCGTCACAAATTGATTCGCAAGCGCCGCATCCGATACAAGAATCATTTACTTTTACTGTCATTTCTACTTTCTCCTTATATTTATCACATTGTGAATTTCTTCACACATCTATTATAATATAAAATTTTTAAATTTCAATTAACTTAAAAGATGTTTTCTTACTATTTTGGAAATATAATCAAATCCTTCAATAATACCAAGATTTATAGGATCTAAATTATTACCGTAAATTAATATAGGAACTTGTTCTCTTGTATGATCAGTTCCTTCTACAGTAGGATCGCAGCCATGGTCAGCCGTAATAATAAGAATATCTTCATTTTTAAGGTTTTCTATTATCTTTGAGATATAAGAATCAATTTCTTCTATAGCTTTGCCATAACCTTTTGCATCGTTTCTGTGACCAAAAAGCATATCTGTATCTACTAAATTAGTAAAAATAAAATCACCTATACAATTTTTTGATTTATCAAAATCTTTATATGCAATCTTGTCTAAATCAAGTTTTTCTTTTACAGCATCAAGAGTTAATTCCAGACCTTCTTTGTTAGAACCGGTATGAATTGCATGTGTTATTCCGGATTTAGAGAAAATGTCTTCAATCTTTCCTATAGCAATGACTCTGCCTCCAGATTCTTTAACCTCATTTAGAACATTTTTCGGAGGGATCATTGAGTAATCTCTTCTGTCTTTAGAAATTCTTGTTGGTTTTCCATCAATTATTTTGTATGGTCTTGCAATAACTCTTGATACATTCCAATTGTCTTGGTCTAAAATTTCTCTTGCAATTTTACACCATTCATAAAGAACTTCAAGTGGGATTAAGTCGGTATCAACAGCTATTTGGAACACACTGTCAGCACTTGTGTATACAATAGGATATTTAGTTTTATGGTGTTCTTCGTTTAATTTTTCAATTATTGCAGTTCCGCTAGCTGGGCAGTTTGCAAGAACTCCTTTACAACCTGTTTTTTCAATAAACTTAGAAATCAATTCTTTTGGAAATCCTTCTGGGAATGTCGCAAAGGGCTTTTTCGATATAATCCCTGTCATTTCCCAATGACCTGTTGTAGTGTCTTTCCCTTTTGATTTTTCTAACATGGTTCCATATTGTCCGATTGGATTATTTTCTTTTTCCAATCCTTTAAAATCTTGAATATTGCCTAAACCAAGCTTTTGCATGTTAGGTAGATGTAGACCGTTGTTAAATTCGCACACATTTTTTAGAGTGTTACATTTTGGAGAATCGTTAAACTCTTGGCAATCGTCCATTGCTCCAATTCCCATAGAATCGATAACCATAACTATAATTCTTTTCATATTACCCCTCCAGATAGCTTATATATTTTAGCAACACTAATTTGCAATGTCAATTACCGAGTAGGCGTTGAACTCCAATCCTCCGTATATTATTTCTACGTGGTTTGTTCCATGGGGTAATATTTTTACAAAATTGATAGTTTTTTCATTGAAGTCATCTTGAGTTTCATTTGCAGGGATTTTGGCAATTACATAATGTGCTTGATAAAGTTTCAAATATGTTTTACCTTTTTCTCTGACTCCTTCTACTTGGTAGTGCCCTGCGGGGATAAAAAATTTATCGTTAAATTTAAGGTTTAAAGGTATCATTAGTATAGGTAGTTCTTTTGATTGGCTAATTATAGTTTCAGTTTCGTTGCTTTGTTGAAAGCTTTCTCCTTTAGGAATATTTTTATCTTTCTTTTTCTTACCCTTTTTACTTTCAAGAGCTTTTTGAAAATCCTCGTCACTTACAGCCTCTTGTCCGTAAACATTTTGATCTCCGAAATTATCCCAAAGATCACCATCTGCTAGTGCTGTATTACAATTTGCTAATAATGTGAGTGATAAGATTAATAAAAACTTTTTCATACCAATATTTTAATGTTTTTTTTGATTTAGTAAACCTCTTTTTATATGACATATTGCTATAATATTGTGAATTTGCTATACTTTTATCAGTGAGTTATTTAGAAGGGAGCAAATTATGGAAAAGATTGAATTATTGAAATTATCGGGGGGGGGGCAGCTCTAGGCTTTCTATCAGGTTTTAGCTCTTGTAAAAAAGCAAAAATATTGTATAATAGTGATATGCGAAGTCACAGAAAAAGGTTTGGTTTTACATTAGCGGAAGTTTTAATTACTTTGGGAGTAATTGGTGTCGTTGCAGCTCTTACAATCCCTCAGCTAGTAGGAACATATAAGCGTAAAGTAGTTGAAGCAAGATTATCAAAGTTTTATTCTGTAATGAATCAAGCGATAGCTCGTTCTATAGAAGAACATGGTGATATCCCTTTTGAATCTTTTTCAACAAATGATAATTCTGAATATTTGTTGAATTGGTATAAAGAATATGTAACTAAATATATTACTACAATAAAGGAAATAAAGCAGTCTGGTTCCTATGTTAAGATTATATTTAATGATGGAAGTGGTTTTCATAGTGTTTTAGTTCAGCAAAGTAGTAAGATATATTTGTATTATTTTATAGATGCAAGGAATGAGTGGGCAAGTTTTGATGGAAAAAATACATTCTTTTTTGTATATAATCCTGAGAGTAAGCAAGTAGAAACTTTCTGGCAAAATCAGAGCTATGCAAGCAAAAAGTCTTTATGCTATAATCCAAATCAAAAAAATTCTTGTGCTGCAGTAATTCAGGCAAATGGTTGGAAGATTCCTGATGATTATCCTTGGATAAGATAATATACAAAAAATGCCGCATTAAGCGGCATTCAAACATTTTTATTAATAAACACAATATACACCTTCTTTTAGTCAACGTAAGCCGATAAAACTTCCTGACCTAACACGGAGAATCTCATTTTTTTTAGTGCTCTTAGTTCTGTTTGTCTAATACATTCTTTTGTTACACCATAGATATTACCGATTTCTTCAAGGGTTCTTTTAGTATTGTCTTCAAGTCCATAGCGCATTTTTACAACTTCTTGTTCTCTTTCTTTTAAGGTTGATACTACATTCAAGATATCTGATTTGAGATTTTCATATTCAACTTTTTCTGTAGCAGAAGCTTTTTCGTCTTGAATTATATCTGCGATATTCATTTCTTTGCCGTCGCCATTTTCAAGTCCGCTTTCAATTGAAATTGTTTTTGAATATGCTGATAAAAATGTATCAATTTTATTCGGTTCGATATTCATTTTTTTAGCAACATCTTCATTTTTTACCTGACAGTTGGTTTCATTTTCCATTTCTCTTTTTATTTTTGAGAATCTTGACAGGGTCTCTTGTATGTATACTGGGATTTTCATACAGTGCGATTGTTCGGATATTGCTTTGAACATTGCTTGTTTAATCCACCAGCTTGCATATGTTGCAAATTTGTATCCAAGTTTGTGGTTAAATTTTTCTGCAGCAACCATCAATCCCAAGTTGCCTTCCTGAATCAAATCAATTAGGGGTAAATTAGACATGTGAATTGCTTTTTTAGCAATTGTGACAACAAGTTTTAAGTTTGCTTTGATAAGTTTTTGTCTTGCTTCTTCATCTCCGTCTTTTGCTTTTTCTGCTAGTTCTCTTTCTTCTTGTACGGATAGTGAACGGTAGTCTGAAATCTCTCTTATGTAATCTTTTAAAATATTGTCATTTGTACCTTCCAAGATTTCATTTTTTGCCGGATTTGAAAACTTTACTGTTGTTTTCATTTTTACAGGCGAATCTTTTTTCATACCTCTTTAAACTCCTTCTTTTTATTTTTTTACACAAGATGACCGAGTAACAATTACACTTAGTATATAATTAGTATATACTATAGTATATACAATTTCAAGTCTTTTATTAAGATTTATTAAAAAGAGTTAACCTTGTATGTTCTCTTATTTTTAGTATAATTGTATTGTGGAGGGTATTATGAAAAAGAAATTGTTAATAACATTAGGTATATTTTTAACATTAATTATGACATCTGTTGTGGCTGTTGGGGTTGCGTCAATGAATGCTCCAAAACACCCGTCAGAATATCATATTGGAATTCAATATGAAGAAGCTTTGACGTCTGATAAACCAATGTTAGCGGTTTTTTATGTTGATTGGTGTGGTTATTGTTTAAGATTTATGCCTAAGTATAAAATATTGAGTAAGTTGTATGATAAAAAATTCAATTTTGTAATGATAAATGTTGAAGATCCAGCTTATTCTAAGTTGTCAGAAGATGTTGGAATATCAGGTTTCCCTACAGTTTACATATTGGATCCGAAATATGATAATAGGGTGCTTTTACCAAATAGTATTTATCAAAATTTATCTAAGTTCCGTATAGAGTTAGATAGATATTTGAGAATTAGATCAATATTAGACAGTGCAGAGAAAAAATAGGCAAAAAAAAAGACCTTGTGATATTCAAGGCCTATCCGTTTAAATAAGAAGAGAGAGCTTTATATATTTATATAAAGTAAGTGTGTAAAAAAAATTTGCTAGTTAAAGGTACAAATATTAAGAAATATTAACATGAAAGATATACAAAATTTAAAAGATAACAGAAACGTAGATATTCAAAAAGTAGGAATAAAGAATCTGGAACTCCCTTTGATAATTCAAAGGAAAAATAATTCAAATCAGATAGTATGTGCAAAGGCGAGAGTCAATGTTTCTTTGCCAAGAGACTATAAGGGGACGCATATGTCTCGTTTTGTTGAGGTTTTGACTGAATGGCAACATAAAAATCTTTTGGGAGTTGATATAAAAGGTTGTTTAGAAAAAATTATTAGCAATTTAGATGCTCAAAGTGGAGAATTAGAGTTTAATTTTACTTATTTTTTGGATAAGAAATCTCCGGTAACTGGGATGTCTGCGCCTATGAGTTATGACTGTTCTTTTGAAGGACGTATAGAAAATGGAGATTATAAATTTATCCTTGGGGTGACTGTTCCTGTAACTACTTTGTGCCCTTGTTCAAAGGAGATTTCTGACAACGGAGCTCATAACCAAAGAGCTATGATTAAGGTTAAAGTTTCTTATGATGAAACAGATCATGTTTGGTTAGAAGATTTAATTGAATTAATAGAATCATGTTCATCTTGTCCTGTTTATCCTTTGTTAAAAAGAGAAGATGAAAAATATGTTACAGAAAAAGCTTGGGATAATCCTAAATTTGTTGAGGATGTTTTACGTGATACTGTTGTAAAATTACGTAACCACCCTATAGTAAAAGAGTTTGAAGTGGACTGTGAAGCTTTAGAGAGTATTCATAATCATTCTGCTTGGGCTTTTCAGCATGAGGTGAAAGATTAAAATTTATAAGAAATAATAGCGTTTATCCCCCAGTTTTTACCGCTATTGTCTTTTATATCTTGTAAATTGTACCTTTGTGCTTCTAATGATAAAGTGGTTTTGTCATTCAGTTTTTGACTAACTCCTGCGAATGTTCCTATGCTATTGGTCCATTTATCTTTCTTGAAATCCATCTGCCCTGAATAGTGCGGATTTACGTAGATATTTGTGTTTTTTGATATCGGAATATTCAATGATATAGGAGAATATCTTATTTGTACAGATTCTGAGAATTTCCCAAATTTAGTTCTTATCCTTAAATTTTGGTTACTAATTCCTTTTTTGTCATAGTTTATGCCGTATTTTATATCAAAAACCCCAGCTACTGTTTTATTGAAGTCAGTACCTCCTCCTAAAAATACTGAAGCATATGCAGAGTCACTCGATAGTTTTTCTTCAAGTCCAACAACTGTGTAGTTTGAGCCATCTAGATTTTGATATGTAGATGCTGAAATATTTTCGCTTTTAGTTATTAATGATCCCATAAAATATCCCCTGTTTATATATAAACGTTTTTGATTGTTAAAAATTGCCTATGAAATAGAAAAAAGATTTATCTTTTTTTTAGATAAATCTTTTCATATAAAATAGAATATATTTTTTTAGGGAGTAGTAAGATTACTTTGGTAAATGTTTTTGCCAGTCACTATCAAGGTTTTTGATGAATCTATGAGCATCTATGACATCGTCATAAGATATAGGATCAGGTCCCTCTTGGACTTCCAGTGGCTCATAATTTTTTACATCAATATTTGTAAATCCTACAAATGCTACACCGAAATTTTTCCCGCAGTGTTGGCATTCAAGACTTACTACAGTAAGTCCTTCCTCTTCTCTTTTGACGATAATAGAATCTTCATCAAAGCCATTTCTGCAGTAGGAGCAGCAAAGATTATTGAATAATTTTTTTATCTTTTTTTTCATAAAGTCCTCATTAATATTATAATAGAAATTTTATTAAAAATTGTTAATTTACTTATAAGCATGGGAATAATATAAGTGTAGCGAATTATATATGTCGTTTCTGATTCGCTAGAGCTAACAGATAGGAGTGTTATCATGGAAGCTATTAACTTAATTCTATTTGGATTTATTGTTTACACTGCATTGATTGTAGTTCCAAGTATTTGGGAAGAACTAACCACTGAAGGGTAAACTAATTTCTCCTAAAGGTTAAGACGAATTTAATACGTAGGAGTTCCTGTTTTCGCCAAACTTTTTTGGAAGGTTAGAGAGTCTGATTTAAAAAGTGTTTTATGTACGTTAATTATTTAACGCCAAGTTTTGTTATGGCAAAATTTGGTCAAGACACTTTTTGGCAATGTCTGTTACACGGTCCATATCTTTTCTTTCCATTATAAGAGGCGGATTGAAGTAAATTACGTCTCCTAAAGGTCTTAGTATAACTCCCTCCATTAAAGCCTTCTTGTAGATTTGGTAACCGGTTCTGAATCTACTGTCGAAAGGCTTTTTGCTTTGTTTGTCTTGAACAAGTTCTATAGCATTAATAAGTCCGATATGTCTCACTTCTCCGACATTTTTGTGGGAAAGAAATTTTTCTTTAATTATATTATTAAAGTATATAGCATTTTCTCTTGCTTTATTAAGTACACTACCATCTTCTAAAATGTCAAGGACAGCATTTGCAGCTGAACAAGCCAGAGGATTTCCACTGTATGTATGGCTGTGCATAAATGCTTTTCCGGTGTTATATTCATCATAAAATGCATCATAGATTTTTTGAGTAGTAACAAAAAGTGCCATAGGCATATAACCTCCAGTTAGCCCTTTTGATAGACACATTATATCTGGTGATACGCCAGCATGTTCAAATGCAAACATTTTACCTGTTCTGCCATATCCTGTAGCAATTTCATCTGCAATAAGATGTACGTTATATTTGTCGCATAATTCTCTTAATTTTTTAAGGTAAAGCGGAGGATAAATTTTCATTCCGGCAGAACCTTGTAGTAGAGGTTCAACGAGGAGGGCTGCTGTTTCATTTCCGTATTTTTCAAACGTTTTTTCCGCATTTATTGCGCATTCGCAGTTACAATTATCTCTGTTTTTTCCAAAAGGACATCTATAACAGTCTGGGCCTTGGATTCTTACTATATCCATTAAGATTGGCTTGTATAGTTTTGTATAAAGATCGCAGTCCCCAACAGACAAAGCTCCTATTGTTTCTCCATGGTATGCTTCTGAAAGTGCCATAAATTTAGTTTTTTGCGGATTTCCGGTCTGTTCATGATATTGGAAACTTACTTTCATAGCTGCTTCTATTGCAGATGAACCGTTATCAGTAAAATTAAACTTACATAGTCCTTTGGGGAGTATTTTTGCTAATCTTTCACAAAGCTTAATAGCCTGTATATGAGTGAAGTTTGCGAATATAACGTGTTCAAGATTATCGACTTGTTTTTTTATAGCACTATTAATTGTTGGATTGCAGTGCCCTAGTAAATTGCACCACCAAGAACTTATTACGTCGTAATACTTTTTGCCTTGCATGTCATACAAATATATGCCTTCACCTTTTTCTATTACAATTGGTTTAAGAGTTTCATAATCTTTCATTTGAGAGCAAGGATGCCATATATATTCTAAATCTTTTTCTACCCAGTTATTCATATTTATACCTCTTTAAATAATGATTGAATATCATCTATTTTTATTGTTTTATCGTTATTTCCCACAGTAGATATAACTTTTATACCCGTCAAATTTTCTACTTGTAATTTATTGTCAATTTGCATTTCATCATTTGGGTTAAAATTATTTAAAATTATCCCTTTAATATTTATCCCTTGTTGTTTTGCATATTCAACAGTCAGTACTGTGGAATTTATTGTTCCTAGAGATCCGGATGCTACAATTATTATATCCAATCCCAACGATTTGATTACGTCAGGTAACATTAATTTTTCTTCTTTAAGGTTAAATGGACATATAATGCCTCCAGCTCCTTCTACAACAATATAATCAAATTTCTTTTTGAGTTCTTCAAAATCGTTTAAGATTTTTTGCAATTTAATAGGATTATTCTCAATTTGAGCAGCTAAGTGAGGAGATACAGCTGGTTTAAATACGTAAGAGACAAAGTCAAAAGGATTATCTTTTATTTTAGCTTCTTCTAATACGTGCTTACAGTCGCCTGGGATTAATTTCCCTTCGACAATTTCTGCTCCGCTGAGTGCAGGTTTATAATACCCGCAATTAAAACCTAATTCTCTCATTTTTTTTACAATAAGACCAGATATGTAGGTTTTACCGATATCTGTTCCGGTTGCTGTAATAAATATCCCTTTTGTCATAATATCTCCTTTTATCCGCTAAAATTATGCGGTAACTCTATATATAAAGTTACCGCATAATTTTAATTATTCAATAGTTTTTTATAAAGCACCGCCGCCACCATCAAGGAAGTAGTCATAGTGTCTTATATCATCGTAGTTATTTATGTATTCTGCCTCAACATTTTTTTGGAATTGAGTTTTTGGAACTGCTGCAGTTTGTCTTGAAGCTAATAATGCATCAATATTTGGAGCTAGTGTAAGTTCAAAGTGGAATCTGCCTGCTTTACTGTAAGGCTCATTGTAGTTTCTTATTAGAGGATAGCCCCAATATAATCTTGCACTTAAATCCCCAGGTAATTGGACTCTAAGCCCCATACCTACAGATGCTGCAAAATAGCTTCCTTGCATATAATCCTCAGATGCGGCAGGGAAAATACCTGCAGTATCTGCAAAAATTGCACCTTTTACATATCTTCCGATAAATGGAATTTTTTCACCTGTTCTAGGGCTTGTGATTTCTCTTGGCAAGAATGGGAACATTAATTCTCCACTGATAAAGTAACCATTTTTACCAATCATCAAACCTTCAGAATATCCTCTTACAGTAGCAAGACCACCGGTTTGCATTTGGTCTAGGTAAGGGATTCTTTTATCTCCAGGAACAATTTGATAGTTACCTCTTAATTGACCGATTACACCGTGAGAAAAATCATGTAATCTTACAACACTACCGCTATATTTGAAGTAGTTGTTGTCTCTATCACTGTTAAATATAGGAATTGCATAGTATGCATCTTGATTTAAATACCAAATACCATATTTAGTATCTTTTCTTGCTTGCAATGCAACTTCTAAAGAAGTAATGTTATCAACGTTCTTAAGAACATCGCCATATCCTGGGAAAATTAAATCAGAAAAAGTTCTTGCTCTTTTGTAGTTAGCAGAAGCATATGCTTTCAATTCAAAACCAGGTTTTCTAACAAGTGGTTGTGAATAGTACAATGAATATTGATAAGCGTTACTGCCCAAACCCCAGTCTTTGTATGGTCCGTATTTTATGTTAGCAAATGTTGATGAGAACATAAATCCAACACGTCCATCATGTTTATTTACAGGAATGTTATAGTCAAAGAAAGGGCTCTGTGCGCCTTTAGAGAAATAAGACCCTAAAGACATTCTGTCTCTTACGCCAAACAAGCTGTCAGCATATAACATTGCACCACCACGGATACTACCTGTGTTGTAACGACCGGCGTTATCCATTATACCCATTATGTGGAATGGGAAATTTTCTTCAGCTACAACTTCTACATCTGTTGTTCCCGGAGTTTGACCTGCTTTCAAATTTGCAGAAAGTTTAACGCCCTCATTATATCTATTAAAATCTAATATGTCTTTTTCAAGTTCAACGATATCAAACAAATCCCCTTCTTTTTGAGGTAATCTGTCTTTGATATATTTGTCTCTAGTCCATCTGTTTTCTTCTACAGTAATACTTCCTATACGGCTTTCAGTAAGGGCAATGTAAATGTTGCCATTTTGAACAGTTTGTTCTGGAAGAAATGCTCTTGCAGTAACGAAACCTTTTTCTGCATACAGATTGTTGATATCATCAATAACTTTTTGAATATCTTCAATGAATACGTTCTTCCCAACAATTGGTTGAACTAACTTATTTATTTCTTCCTTGGTTAAAATTTCTGAAGGTGCAACCTCAACGGAGTTAACATATACTCCTTTTGTATTTAACTCTTCAACTGTAGCTTGTTGTAATGAGCCTCCATTATAGTTTTGTATGATTTGGTTTTCAGAACTAGGATCTGCTTCAAGTTTTTTGCGTCTTTGATAGTATTGATAATCATCATCTCGTCTTTTATCTTGGAACTGGTCTCTCATGTAATTCATATCGTGACCTTGGTTCATACCAGCTTCTGCACCAGGGGTAACTCCAGCTCCGTTCATAAACGGATTTGCTTCAGCTGTATTAAAAGATGCAGGCAACGTAAGTGCAAATGCTACAGATAAGACTGCACTTAAAATATGTTGTTTAGATTTAATCTTTTTCATTGATTCACCTTCAAATTTTTAAATATATATATTTAAACTTAAGTTCGGTCAATGTAATTTTTTGCGCTTTTAGCATAAAACTTTAAAATATTTTTTAATTTTTATTAAACAATCTTAATAAAAATTAATTATTTCACAAAATCATACTTAACCTGCTATTATTATATATTATATCGTTAGTACTGTAAAGCAGTTGGGTGAAAAATCATTTTAATAGCTTATTGTATAAATTAAATTTCATATGTATGGTGTATAAAGGAGAAAATATGAAAAGTAAAATGAAAGTATTAGTAGTAGGTCTATCGGCATTTGTTATTGGTTTTTCCGTAAACAATTTTGCGATGTCTGATGTTCCTTCAAAGATTGCAGTAGTAGATGTTCAACAAGTCGTAAATGCATCTTCTCAAGTTCAGGCATTGAAAAAGGAACAGCAAGCTAAAGCTAAAGACATCGTTGCATTTGTAGAAAAGGCAAGAAAAGATGTCGCAGCAACTAAGGATGTTAAGAAAAAACAAGCTTTAGAAGAAAAGTATAATAAAGAATTAAACAATAAAAAAGCTGCTATGGATAAAGATTACGCTTCAAAATTAACAGCAATTGATAATACTATTTCTGCAAAAATTTCTGAACAGGCAAAAGCCGGTAATTATGACATTGTTCTTGCAAAAGGTGTTGTTTTGTACGGTGGAACTGACATTACTGATGCTGTAAAAAAAGCAGTGAAATAGTAATTCTAAAAATTTAAAATAAAAAAAATACCGGTTTTTTATAAAACCGGTATTTTTTTACCTTTAAACATCTT
Organism: Candidatus Gastranaerophilales bacterium; assembly: GCA_944327275.1. GTDB lineage: Bacteria > Cyanobacteriota > Vampirovibrionia > Gastranaerophilales > Gastranaerophilaceae > Stercorousia. Next base: position 61,697 of record CALVHB010000011.1, read on the forward strand.
TGTAAGAACCAGTAAATTTATCTTTATAAATTGTATGAAGCAGTTCATGAGCTTTATGTGAATTTGGTTCTTGAAGATATTCATTATAAAGTTTTCTGATAGAAGGATTGAAGTGTGATTTTCTTAAACTTAATTCCGCATCTTCTTTATACAATCCTTGAGCGCGTTCTTCTTTAATTTTAGAGTCATCATAACTTCTTGGCTGTCCGCCTCCATTTATGCATCCTCCTGGACAAGCCATTACTTCGAGCATTTGAAATTTTGCTTTTCCAGATTTAATTTCTTGAATAGATTTTTCCGCTTCTTTTAGAGTTGAAACAACTCTTACAGTTAATTTAGTTCCTTTCAAATCTAGTTCAATGTCTCTGCACCTGTTAGAAGTTCCTCTAAGTTGTTTAATATCAACATTTTCTAAGGGTTCACTTGTAGCAAACTCATATGCAGTTCTTACTGCTGCTTCTGCGACTCCGCCTGATGCACCGAATATTGTTCCGGCTCCAGAGTATTCTCCATATGGAGAGTCAGCTTTCTCAGGATCAATTGCATTAAAGTTAATTCCTGCTTCTTTTATCATTCTGCCTAATTCTTGTGTAGTTAAAACATAATCAGTATCAGGTCTTCCATTTTTAGAAAGTTCCGGACGCTTGCATTCATATTTTTTAGCTGTACAAGGCATAATACCAACAATTACCAAATTATCTCTGCTAATATTAATTTGTTTCGGCAGGAATTCTGCTAAAACAGGAGATAACATAGACATTGGAGATTTGCAGCTTGACAGATGATGAAGCATGTCAGGATGTCGATCTTCAAGGTATTTTACCCAAGCCGGGCAGCAAGATGTGAATAATGGTAAATTATTTCCTGATTTTAATCTGCCAAGAAATTCAGTTGCTTCTTCCATTATTGTTAAGTCAGCAGAAAAATTGGTGTCGAAAATATAGTTGAATCCAATTCTTCTAAGAGCTGCATTCATTTTTCCTATAGAATTTTCTCCAGGTTCAAGTCCAAACATTTCACCTATTGCAACTCTTGTCGCAGGAGCCATTTGAACAACTACAGTTTTATTAGGATTTGTAATTTCACTCCAAACTTTTTCAACATCAGACTTTATTGTTAATGCTCCTGTTGGACATACAGCTGCACATTGTCCACAGTTAACACAATCAACTTGGCCTAAAGGTCTTCCATTCATCGGTTGTACAAGAGTTTTTGAACCTCTGTTTGCAAATCCTAATACTGAATGGCCCTGAAATTCTGTACAAGCTCTTACGCAAGCTCCACATAATATACATTTATTTGGGTCTCTTACTATTGAAGGACTTGAATCATCTATAGGCAAGTATTCATCAAGTTGTTTTTCTGGGTAACGAATTTTTCTTATACCATATTCTTCCGCGTATTGTTGTAATTCACAATTTCCTGATTTTTCGCAAGTCAAACAGTTTTTGTCGTGATTTGCAAGCAAAAGTTCAAGTACTGTTCTTCTTATTCTTCTAGTTCTTTCTGTATTCAAATGAATTTTTAACCCAGGTTCAGGTGGCATTGTACAAGATGATTGTATCCCACGACCTTCAATTTCTACTACACACATTCTGCAAGCTCCAAATGATGTTAAATCTGGACGGTAGCAAAATGTAGGAACATTCATTCCTGCTTTTCTTATTACTTCAAGTAGGTTTGGTTCATTTGAGAATTCTACTTCTTTACCATCTATAAATAATGTTTTTTTATCAGTCATTTTAATTATCCTTTAAATTTTTTATTCTAAAACAATAGCTCTGAATGGACAGTTAGTTAGGCAAGCTTCACATTTAATACATTTATCTTGATTAATGTGATGAGGATTTTTTACAGTTCCTTCTATTGCTCCAACCGGACATGTTCTTGCACATTTTGTACATCCTTTGCACAGTGCTTCGTTAATTACAATTTTTTTCATTGCGGTACATACACCTGCAGGGCATTTTTTATCTTTTATATGTGCAATGTATTCATCTCTAAAGTATTTAAGTGTCGATAGTACAGGGTTTGGTGCAGTTTTACCAAGACCACATAAAGAACCATCTTTTACAGCTTGAGCCAATTCTTCAAGAGTGTCTAAATCACTCATTTCACCTTTTCCTGCTACAATTTTTTCAAGGATTTTCAACATATTCTTAGTTCCTTCTCTGCAAGGAATGCATTTCCCACAACTTTCGTGTTGTGTAAAATTCATGAAAAATCTTGCAACTTCTACAATACAAGTTTTTTCACTCATTACAACAAGTCCGCCTGAGCCTACCATAGCTCCTGCTTTTATTAAATTATCATAATCCATAGGGATATCAAGATGTTCCTCTGTTAAACAACCTCCGGATGGACCTCCTATTTGTACGGCTTTAAATTTTTTACCATCTCTCATTCCCCCGCCAATATCAAATACGATTTCTCTAAGAGTTGTTCCCATAGGAACTTCTATAAGGCCAGTATTATTAACTTCACCTGTAAGTGCAAATGTTTTTGTCCCTTTTGAAGTTTCAGTTCCCATTTTAGCGAACCAGTCTGCGCCGTTTAAAATAATAAGAGGAACATTTGCAAGAGTTTCAACGTTATTTATGAGTGTAGGTCTGCCAAATAAACCTTTGTTAGCAGGGAATGGTGGTTTTGGCCTTGGCATTCCTCTTTCCCCTTCAATTGAAGCAATAAGAGCTGTTTCTTCTCCGCAGACAAATGCTCCGGCACCTTCTTTTATGTGTATTTCAAAAGAAAAGTCGCTTCCCATAATATTTTTGACTAAAAAATTTCTTTCTTCAGCATCTTTTATGGCTTTTCTTAATCTTTTAATAGCTAATGGGTATTCAGCTCTGACATATATATATCCTTCATCAGCGCCGATTGCGAAAGCTGCGATAGCCATCCCTTCAAGTAGTTTATGTGGATCTCCTTCCATTACGGATCTATCCATAAATGCGCCTGGATCACCCTCATCACCGTTGCATACTACATAGGATTTTCCACCTTTGTTAGCAGCTGTAAAACGCCATTTCCGACCGGTAGGGAACCCTCCTCCGCCTCTTCCGCGAAGTCCTGATTTTTCAATTGTATCAATAACTGAATCAGGATTATTTTCTTCAATAACTTTTGATAATGCTTCATATCCTCTTACGGATATAGCTTCATCTATGCTTTCAGCATTAATATTCCCGCAATTTGCTAATGCTGTACGTGTTTGTTTTGCATAAAAGTTTATATGTTCATCATCTTGTATATGTTCATGAGTTTTAGGATCGACATAAAGCAATCTTTCTACAGGTTTATTATTTTTGATGTGACTTTCATAAATTTCTTCAACATCCTTTTCTTTTACTTTTACGTAAGTTACATGTTTATCTGGAATCACAACCAAAACACCTTGTTCACAAAAACCGTGACATCCTGTAGGAACGATTGTCATTTTGTCAAAATCTGTCAAAATAGATACGTCAGCTCCTAATTCTTTAAATTTTTCAATAACTTTCAAAGAACCGTTTGCTACGCAACCTGTACCGGCACATACCAAAACTCTAAGTCCTTGTTCTTTTATGAGTTTTTGAGCCTTTTCTTGTTCTTCTTTAATATTTATATTCAAAGTATTTTTACTCATTAATCTTCCTCCTTCATAAGTGTATCTAATACTATTGTGATAGCATCGGATGTCATTTGAGGATAGACTTTATCGTTGATTACAACAACTGGGGCAAGCCCACAGGCACCAAGACAGCTGACTGTCTCAAGAGAGAACATTCCGTTTTCACTTGTTAGTTGCCCTTCAGGCATGTTAAGTTTTGCTCTGATTGCATTTAGTACAGGCATAGAACCTCTTACGTGACAAGCTGTTCCATCGCATACTTTTATTTCATATTTCCCTTTTGGTTCTAAAGAAAACTGAGCATAAAACGTTGCAACGCCAAATACAGTAGCAGGTGATAGACCTTCTATTTTTGTCCCGATATAAATCATTGCTTCCTCAGGAAGATATCGGTATACTTCCTGCACTTTTTGTAAAATTGCAATCAAATTAGATTTTTTACATTCATAAGACTTTATGATTTCATCTAATTTGGATGTGTCAATTTTATGAGTATTTTCTACACTCATTACGCACTCCTATTCACTCTTTTATATATTAACCCCGATTGCATTATAGAAAAGGTTCAAATAAAGTACAATCTTATTTGAAGTATCGCATAAATTTTAAACTAAATCAAGATTATTTCTTTTTAGAACCTTTTAATTGATTAACTAAAGTATCAATTTTTCTATAAAAATTACGTAAGAAATTATCTTCATGATCTTTTGCAATGAACTTTTTAACAATTTGTGTTTCGTCAGAAGTGTCATATACTGCATATCCGTTAACTTGATATTGGTATATTTTATCTGTATCTGCAGGAATAAGTCCACAAGATGTTTTTTTATTTTTTAGATTTGTGATTTGTACAAAAACCTTATCCTTTACTAATTTTTCTTCATTTCCTGAAATCATCTCAGGAAGACATTTGTCTCCTTTATATATATCAATTTTTACATTTTTACTTCTTGCATAATTTGCAATAGTTTCTTTCGCATTATAAAGTTGTTCAAAGGAATCCATATATGTATCTGTATCATGGAGTTTAATATATTTATTTACTAATTTATCAGCTCTTTTTTCTTTTATGTGTCTTGTTAAATTTTCAATTTTTCCATATATTTTTATCATTTTAACTCCTTTATTTTCATTGTAATAAAACTTGAAATAAAAATTTTTGCTATTGTATTTATTTTTGTAAATTAATTTATTATTTTTTTATAAGCTTTAAGCAATATTTATTAATGGGGCATTCATTACATTTAGGATTTATTGGTTTACAAACATTTTGTCCATGTGTAACCATCAAAGTATTAATATCTATCCAGTATTTTTCTGGCAACTTTTCTCTTAGAGCGAATTCCGTTTCTTCAGGGTTATTAGTTTTAACATAGCCAATACGGTTAAAAATTCTATGAACATGTACATCAACGCAAATTGCAGGTTCATTAAAGCCTCTGGAAATTGTCAAATTAGCAGTTTTTCTGCCGACTCCGTTAAATTTACATAATTCCTCTATTGATTTTGGTACTTGAGAGTTATATTCCTCAACTAATGTTTTAGACAATTTAATTATTTGTTTCGCCTTATTTGCGTAAAAACCAACAGGATAAATTGCATTTTCTAATTTTTTTAAATCGCATTTAGCGAATTCCTTAGGAGTTCTTCCTAATTCAAGCATTCGTAATGTCGCAGGATAAGTTGTTTTATCATTTGTCCTGAGGCTAAGAATACAGGCAATTAGAACTAAATAAGGGTTTTGAAAGCTATCCATAAGCTTAACAAAATCACTTTTTGGTTGATCAGCTTTTTTTAGAAGTTCTACTATTTTATCAATATTAATTTTTGGGGTCATTTAATAATTCCTCAAGATTAAGTACAGTTTTTAGTTTAAGAGCATAAATATCATCTCTTTTGAAGTCAAGCATTTTTACGGCATCTTTTTCCGTTGTGACAATCTTTCCGGTTGGTATTTCTTCTTCTTTGTAAGAATGATGATCGTCATAAGAAATAGTTTTACTGACGTTATAGTCTTTTAAAAAGTCATAAAACTGTGAAGGTTGGCCTATTGCGCAAATTGCTGAGACTTCATCACTTTTATTCAGTAATTCTTGGGATTTTATATTATATATTTTATCAGGTTCTGTTTTGCATATGGTTGTAGGAATTTTAAGTTTTTTATTCATTATTTTTGCAAATTTCTCAGCTCTTGTATGATCTGAATTCTTGCTTACTATAACTAGTTTATTTATTCTTTGGAAAGCTTCTGTACCTTCTCGCAATGGACCGGCAGGAAGTAATTTTTCATTTCCTAGTCCCATTTTGCTATCTATCAAAACAATATTAAGATCTCTATATAATTTTCTGTGTTGGAATCCGTCATCTAATACTATTTTGCTAACACCATATTTTTCAATAGCAAATTTTGCTGCGTTATATCTGTTTTTGGATGTAATAACAATGGCTCCATCAGTGTTTTTAGCAAGCCAATATGGCTCATCTCCACAAAGGTTTGCATTATAGTATATTTTTTCTCCGTCAGATATTATATTAATATTCTTATTTGATAATTTCCCACCGTATCCTCTGGAAATAATGGCAACTTTTTCTCCTTTTGACATGTAGTATTTTGCAATTTCAGATACCACAGGGGTTTTTCCAACACCACCTGTAGTAATATTCCCAACTGAAACGACGTATGCATTTACTTTTTTAGGGGTAATTATGTTGTTATCATATAATTTGTTTTTGAGAGCACTTCCTATTCCATAAAAAATAGAAGCAAACTCAAGGATTTTAAATAACGCACCTTTTGCATTTTTATCGTAGTGAATTTTTGTGATTTTTGTTTTTAAATTCATTTTTATACTCTTTTTAGAACATTAATCTCCAAAGAAGGAATCTTTTATTTAATTTTTCAGAGAATTTTCTTAAGTTGCATGTTGTTGCTCTAGTATTTTCAACTATAGATTGCAATTCTGTTTTATTTTCAGGGGTTACAGAATTAACTGTATCAAGAGTTTTAGAGATATTGACCATTGCTGTATTTATATTTGCAACAGCTCTGTTTATATCATTTTTAAGTTGATCATCTTTAGTCAAAGAATTAACATATCCGCTTATTTCATTAACATTATGTGTAATAGCTCTAATATCTGCAGCCATTTGTTCAGCTTCTTTTTCATCTCCTATGATTTTATTCAGATTTTGTGATAATTTATCAACGGAGTTTGCTGTAGACATTAGAGTTGTCTTAAATTCAGGATCTCCAATTATATTGTTAATATTATAAGATAATATGTTGAAATCAGTAGTTGCTTTATCCATCATTATCATAAGTTGATTTAAATCGCCCTTAGAAGTGTCTATTAAATCATTCAATTTACTCATAGTTGCGCTTGTTTGTCCTGTAAGTGAGTTTATGTTTGCAACTGACATTTTTAATTCAGCTATTACTTGATCAGAAAGTAAATCATTAATTTTCTTATTTGTTTCTGTAAGAGATTCCGCTGCTCTATATTGCCAATCCATAAAATCAGCAATTCTCATAGGTTCTATTATTGTATAAGGAGAAGTTTGAGCAGGATAAGGAAGTGTCACGTCATCAAGAGTTGAAATTCTCAAAACATTTGTTCCGTTAGCTCTAACTACTTTCCCTTTTAAAAATTCCGGTAATATAAGCCCTGGTAAGTTAATTACATAATCGACCTTATAGGCATAATTTGTTTTTATAGTATCTTTTATAGTATATGGTAAAACATCTTTTGAAACCACTTCAATGTCTTTTATTTTTCCAACGTTATAGAATTTTTTATCTAATTTCATTTGTACATCATCATCTTTGTATAATATGTCTTTGGTTAACATTGGAACAAATACAGTTCTGGTCTTTGGAGGAGTAATTTCTAGGAAAAGTTCCCCAATAAGTCCGGTTTGTTGTATAGAAAATGTAGATGCTTTAGGGATATCAATATTAGGTTCAGTGATAACAAATTTTACTTTTACATAACTGTTCTCACCATCTATTACAGGAGTAATTTCTTCTACTTGTCCGACTCTAAGGCCCATCATTTGGACCCCTGCTCCGGTACGTAGTCCGTTTACATCTTTAAACTCTATCTCTACGCGATCGGCAGAAGAAAAAGTTCTTCCCTTCACTTTAAAAACTACCCCTATAAGTAATACTAATGCCAATAAAGTCAAAAGTCCGACTTTAAAAGATGATGAAAGTTTCATTTAATCCCTCTAAATATTATCTACAGATTGATTGTAGCAAAAAAGAAAATTAAATGCAAAATGTTGACAAATTATAAAAAAACAAGAGTATTACAGATAATTTGCTAAAATGTTTCTAACGTAATTTTGAGTTTCTTTGTAGGGAGGGACTCCGTCATATTTATCAACAGCTCCGGGACCTGCATTATAGGCTGCAAGTGCGAGTATAACGTTTCCATTATACTTGTCTAACATTGATTTAAGATATCTAACTCCGCCTTCTACATTTTGTACAGTGTTATAAGGATCTTTTACTCCTAAATTTTTTGCAGTAGACGGCATTAATTGCATAAGTCCCATAGCTCCTGCTTTAGATTTTGCTTTAGGGTTAAAACCGGATTCCTGCTTTATTAGAGCTTGTACAAGTTTTTCATCCACACCGTGTTTTTTTGAAATTTGAGATACAACATTCAATATTTGAGATTTTGTTGCAGGTTGCTGATTTGCTTGTAATGCTGCAGCTTCTTGTAATGCATTAGTAAGGCTAATTTGCGGTGATTGTGTGACTATGTTTGCATTAACTTTTTTAAGTTGTGGATCAAGTAGTAATGTCCCGAAATTAGATTTTGAAGTTGATTGTAAAACTTTTTCAAATGACGGGGAATTTATCTTCCCGTTATTAGGGTAAATCGCATCAAGCGGGTTTTGTGGCTCTTCTGCTGCAGTTAAATTGTTTACTCTATTCGCAATTTGAGCATATCGTTGCATAGCCTGAGCTTGTCCGCCTGTATTTAATAAGTTTTGGATAAAATTTGAAAACATACCGCCTATTTATACCTCTACCCTTAACAGCTTCTATTCTACATAAAATAGTTATTTTATGTATCCTCTATTTGAATTAATGATATTCTCACAAATGTCAATTAATAAACATGCAATCGCCGTAAGAGAAAAATCTATATTGCTTATCTATTGCTTCCTCATATGCTTTAAAAATAAAGTCTTTCCCTGCAAGAGCACTTACTAGCATTAACAATGTAGATTTAGGTAAGTGAAAATTTGTGATTAAACTATCTATTACTTTAAATTCATAAGGCGGGTATATGAATAGTTCAGAATGATCATGACAAGGTTTTATGCAGCCAAATTTTTTATATGCAGTCTCAAGAGTCCTCACTGTTGTAGTTCCAACAGCCACAATTTTTTTACCGTCTTTTTTGGCTCGGTTAATTTGTTCTGCTGCTTTTTGTGAAATTTCAAAAGTTTCAGAATGCATTTTATGATTTTCCAAATTTTCACACTGCACAGGTCTAAAAGTCCCAAGGCCTACGTTCAAAGTTATGTATGCTAGTTCTACCCCCTTTTGCTCAAGTTTATTTAGAATATCTTCAGTAAAATGCAAACCCGCAGTAGGAGCAGCTACAGATCCCTCATCTTTTGCGTAAACTGTTTGATATCTTTCAAAGTCAAGTTTCTTTAATTCTTCGTTCGGAATTTTTCTTTCAATGTATGGAGGTAGAGGGATTTGCCCGTTTCTATGCAAAATATCTAAAAGGTTGTCTCCATTATATATAAGCTCAACCAACCATTCTCCGTTCTCTTCAAGTCTTTCAATTGCTTTTGTTGAAAGCTCATCACTTATTTTTATAACAGTTCCAGGCTTTACTCTTTTTGAAGGTTTAATTAGAACATCCCATAAGTTACCGTCTTTTTGGGATAGTAAAAATACTTCAATTTTAGCTCCGGTATCTTTGTGCCCGATAAGTCTTGCTGGTAAAACTTTTGTATTATTCATTACCAGTAAAGTATCTTTATCAAGCAGATCTACAATGTCATAAAAATGCTTATGAGAAATGGTTCTGTTTTTTCTTTCCAGAACCATCATCTTTGAATTTTCTCTTTTATCCGCAGGTAACTGAGCGATTAGCCCTTCTGGTAAATTATAATCATATTCGGATAATAACAAAATTTTCCACCTATTCTTTTGGTTGTATTTTTTTAGCATCAGCTATATCTGAATCGCTTGCTAAAACTTTTGTTCTTGCTTGTTCCATATCAATTTGTTTGTTTACAACAACTGTTTGGATAATTTGGATTACGTTGCTTGTTACTAAGTAAAGAAGAACACCTGCAGGTATCGGGATTATTACAAAAGTACCGATAATCATTATAGGCATAAATGTACCCATAGATTTTTGTATAGCTTCTTGAGTTGGATCAAGTTGAGAATTTTTCCCGTTTTGAGTTGCCATCATGATTTTTTGAGATGCAAACATTGTAAGTGCAAATAGTGCGATTAAAACGAATACATCCCAGTGGAAAGATCTTGAAGCTACAACTGTAGGAACAGATGCTGCAAGGACACTACCTTGTTTTGTAAAAGTAATATTTTCAACTTCTTTGTTTGTCATGTCAGTAACTGCTATTTCAGCTTTTTCAATTTGGTCTAATTGAGCAAATTTTAAATTTAAGTAATCTAAATCAACTTTGAAATCGATATTTTCACCAGGTTTAAAATCTCCCTGAATTTCAATAGCTTTGTTTGGATTTTTTATTTTTACATCATCAAGAGTTTCTGTAGGAAGGTACACTTTTGCAGTTTTACCCAAAGTGAAAGTATCGTTCTGTGATACTCCGAAAGTTCCGTCATAAGAACGTCCGGCAGTAGCTCTTAAAGTAGTATCTAATCTGCTTAAGAATCCAAAAGATGTGTCTCCTGCAATTTGAATAAATTGAGGACTCATCAAAGCAGAATATAACAAAATAAATATTGGCAATTGAATTAACAATGGAAGGCAGCCACCCATTGGGTTAAACTTATGTTCTTTATAGAATTCCATAAGTTTTTGCTGCATTTTTTGCGGATCACTTTTATATCTGTCTTGAATTGCTTTAATTTTTGGCTGTAATGACTGCATCATTTTCATAGATCTCTGTTGAGATACATTCAATGGCCACATCGCTAATCTTATAACAATTGTTAATAATATAATTGCAAGTCCGTAATTCCCTACGACAGAAGCTAATGCTTTTAATGCTTCAATAGTTAAAGTTGTAAAATCCAATTTCCCTAATCCTCATTTAATAGTGTAAAATCTCTCTTTAAAAGTTTATTATAAAATAATATTGTAGTCAACTTTTGAATATTTAAAATATTTCTATTGACATTAAATTTTGTTTTGTTTAGAATAGTAGATGTCGCTTGAGGGTGACAATGACCTCATCGGGATGTGGCGCAGCTTGGTAGCGCACCTCGCTTGGGACGAGGGGGTCGCACGTTCAAATCGTGTCATCCCGACCATTTAAAAAGACCTGTCAAATCAGGTCTTTTTTTTTATTATTTGTTTTCTATAAAACTTTGTTTGGCCGCAACTCCAAGACCTAGACCGGCTATAACATATGTTAACCAGGCAAAGAAATAATTTCTTTTTAGAGGTGCAAGGTTTACAGTTTTTCCTAAAGTACCTTTTGCTGCTTTTAGTCCTCTTAATGATGCAAGGCCTTCTTCTATTATAGTAGGCAGAAAAGCTGAAAATCCGATTAAGCCTGCATTTCTTTCGATGAAATTAGGTTTGTTGTCTTCTCGTTTAAATGCACTGTTCAAAAGGACTAGAGCAGTTGGTACTGCAGCAACATAACCTCTTGACTTTTGTAAAAATCGCAAAAATTTTCCTTTGCTTGCATTGATAGCATGACCAAGCTCATGTAGAATTAAAGACGGTTTATTCTTAGGAGCAACTGCAAGTTTTAAGTTGTCTGCATAAAATGCATTTTCACCTCTAGCTACAGGCCCTAATGCTTCATGCAAATGTGCAGGGTATTTATTTATATTATTTTCATCAATTAAATCTACATATACATCTAGTTTGTTATTATCTACCATGCTTTTGGCAGTTTTAATAATATTTTCTTTTGTAGTAAATTCTTTCCCTTGCATAAGTTTATTTCCGCACCATTGAGATGCTTTTTGTAAAAACATCGCAAAGGCTTGCAAAAGACCTGCAGATACAAGAGTTTTTACAGCAGGGGAACTTTCTTGTCGTTCTTCTTGATAATGCGCCTGAAAAGAAGGTCTATCGCATTTTTTTTGCAAAGAACAATAAGAATTTTGATTCGCTAAGTTATAATTGTTATAATCTACTACACGCACATATGTATTAAAACAAAAAATGCAAAATTTTTGCTAATTTTCTTCAATTTTGCTAAACATATCTTTACTTGCTCCGCAAAGAGGACATACCCAATCTTCTCCTAAATCATTGAATGGCGTTCCTTCTTCTGTTTCATCGTATATCCAAGAACAAATATCGCATTTGTATTTCATTTTTTATCTCCTTTTGTGTTATAATTATTCTGTTATGAAAAATATATTTGAAACTAAAGTTTATTATTCTGATACTGACGCATATGGCGTTGTATGGCACGGCTCATATTTGAGATGGCTTGAGAAAGGTAGAGTTGATCTTTGTGATTCAATGGGATTAGATCTTGTAACTCTTAAAAATATGGATATTTTATTGCCGGTTACAAATATGAATGTTCGTTACAAAGCTTCTGCGAAACTTAATGACTTTGTTATTATTGAAACTTGGATAGAAAAATTCAATAGTCTGTCGGTTAATTTCAAGCAGGTAATTAAGTCTAAAGAAACTCAAAAAGTTTTTATTGAAGCTCAATTTGATGTAGTTGCCATAAATGAAGCGGGTAAATTGTATCGACGTTTGCCGGAATGTATTGTGCAAGCTTTTGAAAAGGATTCTGAAAAATGCCTGACATCCGTTTAAACAAATATATTGCATCTTCAGGACTTTGTTCAAGAAGAAAGGCTGATGAATTAATTGAACAGGGTTGTGTGAGTGTCAACGGAAAAGTTGTTAAGGAATTAGGATTTCTTGTAAAGCCTTCTGATAAGGTTTTTGTTAACAAGAATTTAGTCAGACCTGCAAAGCATGAATACTACAGATTTTATAAACCGGCTGGTTATATCACAACTTGTGATGATGAAAAAGGACGTAAAACTATATATGATTTGCTTCCTGAGAATCTTTTGGGTTTAAAACCAGTAGGTAGACTTGATAAAGATTCGACTGGTCTTTTAATCCTTACAAATGATGGAGATTTAATTAATTCTCTGACTCATCCATCTGTTAAGGTTCCGAAAGTCTATCTTGTGTCTGTTGATTCTAAAGTTAACAGGCATGAACTTGAACAAATGGCTTGCGGTATAGAAATAGAACCCGGAAAAACTGCTTATGCAGATATTCAGGTTTTAAATATGGATAATAAGAAAACTGAAATGCAGATTACTTTGTATCAGGGAATGAATAGACAAATTCGTAAGATGTTTGAATATTTCGGATATGAAGTAAAAACTTTAAAGAGAATTCAACATGCAACAATAAGAATTGACGGTCTTAAACGAGGGGAGTTTAAACCGATCAAACCTATTCAAATAAGAGAATTGAAAAATTTTTTAAATAGGATTTCAAAAAAGTGAAAAAGTTTGCAGTCTGTGGAAATATTGCCTCCGGAAAAACTACTGTTCAAAAGTTTTTAGAATCTAAAAATTATAAGGTTTTGGATACCGATTCTGTTGCTCATGAGTTGTTGACTGTAAAAAATTCTAAGTTATATGAAAAATTTAAAAATTATGATGTATTTTTCGATGGAGAATTTTCAAGAGAAAAAATGGGGCAGTTAATTTTCTCGGATTCAGTACTTCGTATAGAGCTTGAGAAAGTTATGCATCCACAGATACGGGAAAAAATTTCAGAGTTTTTTGTTGAAAATTCTAATGAAGACTTTTTGTTTGTAGGTATTCCTCTTTTATTTGAAGCTAATATGCAGGATTTGTTTGATAAAATTATTTTTATTTATACAGATGATGAGTTAAGATTGCAAAGACTGATAAAAAGGAATAATTATACCAAAGAGCATGCAATTGCAAGGATTGACTCTCAAATAAATCAGGATGAAAAAGTTAGACTATCTGATTATATAATTTATAACAATGGCGATATTTCAGATCTTGAAAAATCTGTTGAAAGTTTGTTAAAAAGGCTTAAACAGGAATAAATACTCTAGCTCCTGCTCTTATATTATTTGTTATTCCGTCACTTGCAGCCTTCCCATTTCCAAGAGTTACTTCTACGTGACCATCGTCACTACTATAATTTGCGACTCCGCGACCGTAGACGAGTATGCATCCCGGAGGTAGTTTAGATAAATCTAGGTTGGCAGTTGAAATTTCTTTAAAATTAGGATTTCGTGATAGTATGTCTGCATATTTGTAACCGCTGCCTCTTTCTCCATTTCCTAAACCATTTGCTTCCAGTGCAGTTCTTACATATCTTGCACAGTTCCCTGTAAAACCAACAGTATTTGCGGCAATTGTTTTTGCTAGTTTTTCTCCTTTTACGCTATTATAATTTTCTATTTTTGTGTAGTCTCCGCTTGGTTGCCAGCTTAATCCGCTTGGAATAGGGGTGTTATACATTAACATGTTATAAAGAGATTGAAAATATTGATTTGCATTGTAGTTGAAAACAGGGAAATTAAACGAAGAAGGACTTGCAAAAGCAGATTGATTTTGCAAAGTCGGATTATTCCTAATGATATTAATGTTTACTAAACTCAAAATATTTCCCTTTATATTTTCCCCGTTATATATATAAAGGATTTAGAAATTAAAAAATTGCTAAATGTAAAAGTTTGTTAAAATAATTAAAGAGTTTCCCAATAATTTCCGATATTTCCCATAGAGGTTAGTTATGTTTGATAATATTTATACATCGTATGATGATGCTGAATATATTATTACATCTTTTAATGCGAAAAAAATAATTAAGCTTTTAGAAAAACGCATTTTAGATGGGCAGGAAACTGCTCAAAATTACGCTTTTTTAGCTAATGCATATTATGCTCGAAATGATAAATTAAAAGCTATAAAGTATGCATTAAAGGCAAAACAAATTGATGAAAATTATTATTATGCAGATCATATTATTGCGCTGATATATATTGAAGAAGAAAATATATATAAAGCAGAAAAATATCTTGAGAATTTAATTGATAAATCCCCTGAGGATTACTATTTAACTTATTACGTTGGAGCATTTCTATATTACATAAAAGGAGAACCTGATATTGCAAAAAAATATTCAGATAAATTTTTGCAATTAAGTACTGAAAATCCTAATTATTTATTTTTGAGGACTTACATATATTTCTTTGTTCAGGATTACAAAAGTATTTTGAAATACTCAAAATCTACAATACGTAAAATATTTGGAAATATTGAGTATTTGTTGATTGAATTGCTATTAGTAATTATCTCATTGTTAAATTTATTGTTAAAAAATGAAACTGGTTTAAACTTATTATCAATATTTGTATTTCTTTTAGTGCCTAAAGAGGACGCTTATTCTTATCTTGCGGAAATCAGTCTGTCTAATGATAAGCCTAAAAAAGCTTTACGTTTTTTAGAAAAAGCTTGTAAAATTAATCCTAGCTTTCGTTATTTTATTCATATGGCAGAAATTTATGTTTCACTTGAAGAATATGATAAAGCAATAAAAATATATAATGATGTTCTGGAAGAAGATAGTACATATACTCAATGTTATATTTCTTTAGCGAACATTTATCTGATAAAAGGTGATTACAAATTAGCTTTGGAATTTGCAAATAAAGCTATTCTAAATAATAGTAATTTAGAAGATGCCTATTTTAAAAAATTTGCAATATTAAAGGATTTGGGAGAGTTTGAAAAAGCTCTTGATATTTTGCTAAAGATAGAAGAGGAATTCCCTCAGAGCAGTAATTTAAATTACTATTTTTACTTGATATATAGTGATTTGAATGATTTTAAAAATGCTTTGAAACATATAAATAAACAATTAATGTTAGATAGAACTGCATTTTTTTATCGAGAAAAAACAGTATTACTTTATAGAAACGGATATTTTGATGAAGCGATAAATACAGCTCAGAGAACTCTTGAATTTGGAGAAGATGGTAATCTTTATTATTGGCTTGCTTGTTCTTATGAAGCAAAGGAAGAATATTCTGATGCTCTTAAATGTATAAATAAATCAATTCTGCTTGGAGAAAATGATGCGTGGACATTTTTGCATAAATCAAATATACTAGCTTCCTTAGGGAAAAATAAGGAAGCTGAAATTGCATACAAAAAAGCTTTAGAACTGGGATATAAAGAGTAAGTAGAAACTACAATTTTATAAAACAAGCTTCAGCTTTTCCCATATCTACCATATCAAAAGGTTTGTCTAAATCTTCAGTATTCTCAAAATCACAAGATTCAAGATTAAACACTTTTTCGATTTGGATATCTCCGTTGAATAAATAAAATTTATTTACATTTTTCATGTATAATCCAAAGAATTGCCCTTTTTGTAAATGTTCAAGAAAGTCTTTTTTTATTTTATTTTTAGAAAAACCGTCAAAAGTATAATCCTTTACAAGTTCATTATTTGCTTTAATTGTTTCCAACAAAACGTAAGGCTCTATCCATTTTTTTATAATTTGATTCATTTTATGCCTCTACTGCTTCTTCTTGTTTTTTGAACTGCATCTCATAAAGGTGTTTGTATTTACCATTTTCTATCTGCATAAGCTGTTCATGTGTTCCAAGTTCTGCTAGTTCTCCTTCATTTATGACAGCAATTCTATCAGCATTTTTGATTGTAGATAGTCTATGTGCAATTACAAATACTGTCTTGTTTTGAATTAAATTATCAAGTGCTTTTTGAACAATTGCTTCAGATTTATTATCCAGTGCGGAAGTTGCTTCATCAAGGATAACTATAGGAGCATCTTTTAGCATTGCTCTGGCAATAGCTACACGTTGTCTTTGACCTCCGGATAAAGTAGTACCTCTTTCTCCTACGAAAGTATCAAGCCCTTTTTCAAGAGTACTTGCAAATTCGTCCAAATGAGCCATTCTTACGACTCTTTCAATATCTTCTTCACTGGCATGTTCGTTACCCATTAGGATATTTTCTTTTATAGTACCGGTGAACAAGAAGTTATCTTGAAATACAAACGAGATCTGGTTTCTTAGAGATTCAAGACTGAAGTTTTTAATATTTATTCCATCAAATTCAATGGCTCCTGATGTAACATCATAAAATCTAGGGAGTAAGCTTACTACTGTACTTTTTCCGCCTCCAGAGTTTCCTACAAGAGCAATTGTTTCATTTTTTCTTACATCAAGATTGAAATTTTTCAACACAGGAGTATTAGGTTCGTATTCAAAATATACGTTTTTGAAACATATTGAATTATTAAGCCCAGTAAGTTGAACCGGATTTTCAGGAGATTTAATTTGAGGTTCAATTTCAAATAATTCAAATACACGACCCATTGCGACGAATACACCTTGCAAGTTTGTAAGTGTATTACCTAAAGTTTTTGTAGGTTTGTACAATAGCAATAAAGAAGTTACGAATGATGCAAAGCTTCCTGCAGTCATATCACCTGACAATATCAAGTGGTTGCCGTATGCCATAACAAGAGCTATTCCTATAGAACATACAAAATACATAATCGGGGACATCCAGCCTACTCTTTTTGTTAAAGACATAGCAAGGTGGAATTGTTCATGTACTTGATTTTCAAATTTTTCATTTTGATCTTTTTGTAAGTTGTAAGCTGTAATGATTTTATTTCCAGCAAATGTTTCATTGAAGTTTGTTGTCATGTTGCCGCCTACAACCATTGTGGCATTTGAAACTTTCTTAATTCTTTTTCTAATAAGAGTTACAGGTGTAATTGCTATTGCCATAATGGTTACACCGATAATAGCAAGTTTCCAAGAGTTGTATAGTAAAACTGCAACCAGACCAATTAAGCCAAAAAACGTAGCAATAAAAGACTTAAGCATTTCAATAATATTTTTAGAAGCAGTATCAGGATCAGATAAGAATCTTGTTAATACAAGTCCGGATGAATTTACATCAAAAAATTGCGGATCCATTAGAGTAAGTCTTTTAAATAAATCTATCTTTAAAGAGTTTGAAATTTTTAGTCCTGTCCAATCTGTCAGGTAATTGCTAACATATTTAAGCACTCCTTGGAACAGGGCAAAAGCAACTATACCAAAAGGTATAATTGCTGCTAACCATGCTTGTGAGTGAACGGTTATTCCAAAAAACGTCCAAGTATGATTAGGGTCTCCATTAACTACAAAGTCTAAGTATGGTTTTAAAGAAAGAGCCACAACACCATCTAGTAATCCCAAAGGAATTGCGATGATAAGATTTATGATTGCTCTACCCATGACAGGTTTTATGTATGGGTATATTTTATTCAACAAATATCCATACTTAAATGCATCCTTAGATACTGTATTTTGTAGTCTATATTCCATGAATTTATTATCCCTCTCTTGTTTATGATTGCTTTTTTATACAATTACATTATCTCATGAAAAAATTTTTTGTGTTATCCTGAATGTAAGTAAGTATTAAGAGGAGAAATGATGAAAATTTGTGTAATTGGAACAGGATATGTGGGTTTGGTAGTAGGTACCTGTCTTGCTGATATGGGAAATGATGTTATTTGTATTGATAATGATCTTGAAAAATTAAAAAAGCTCAAAGAAGGTATTGTTCCAATATATGAACCTGGTTTAGAAGAATTAATTAAAGCAAATGTAATGGAAGGTCGTCTTTCTTTTTCTTCAGACTTACAAGATGCTGTACAGAGATCTTTAGTATGTTTTATTGCCGTAGGAACCCCTCAAAGTGATGACGGTTCTGCCGATTTGCGTTATGTGGAACAAGTCGCTGAAAGTATAGGAAAATCTATGAACGGCTATAAAGTTATTGTTGATAAATCGACAGTTCCTGTAGGAACTGCTGAAAAAGTTTCAGGGATTATCCGAAAATATTATGATGGCGACTTTGATGTCGTGTCAAACCCAGAATTTTTAAAACAAGGAGCTGCTGTTGATGATTTTCTAAAACCAGACAGGGTTGTAATCGGTTCAAATTCTCCAAAAGCTACAGCCATAATGCAGGAAGTATATGCACCGTTCTTTAGAACTGCAAGCAGATTTGTTATTATGGATGTGAAATCTGCAGAAATGACTAAATATGCTGCAAATTCTTTTTTGGCAATTAAAATTTCTTATGCTAATGAAATTGCGAACATTTGCGAAGCAGTCGGCGCAAATGCAGAAATGGTTAGAATTGGGATGTGTTCTGATAAAAGAATAGGATCTCAATTTTTATTTCCAGGACTTGGCTATGGTGGAAGCTGTTTCCCTAAGGATGTAAAAGCTTTGTTGAAAACTGCAAAAGACAACAATTGCGGATATCGCTTAATTGAAGCAGCCGATGAAGTAAATAAAGAGCAAAGAGTCATTTTCATAAATAAAATTTTGTCACGTTTTGGAATGAATCTTGCAGGAAAGACTTTTGCGGTGTGGGGTTTAACTTTTAAACCTAAGACAAATGATATGAGAATGTCTCCTGCGATTACTATAATTAATTTCTTGTTGGAATTTGGTGCTAAAGTTCAAGCATATGACCCGAAAGGTTTTGAGCAAGCAAAAAATATTTGGGGAGACAGAATTACTTATGCAAAAAGTTCTTATAATGCATTAGAAAACTCTGATGCTTTACTTTTATTAACTGAATGGAATGAATTTAGACGTCCTGATTTCGATAGAGTAAAATCTCTAATGAAATCTCCTATTATATTTGACGGTCGAAATCAATATGATCCTGAAAGAATGTTTCAAAAAGGATTTGAATATATTTGTATCGGGAAAAAGACTATTAGAAATTAAATATCAGTTAAATTATTAAATGCGTCAATTTTATTTTTTTCAATAGAATGTCCGCCATTTTTTAGTAGAATGAATTTCTTTAAATTCTTTGAAAATCCGGCAAGTTCTTTTGTTGATTTGGTCGGAATTATGTTGTCATTTTCGGAATGAATAAAATATACCGGAAGTTTTATATTCTTCATTTTCTGAATATTTTTGAAAGTGCTATCTACAAATTTTAGTAAAAATGGGAATTTTTCTATTAAATATTTCAATATTTTGGGTAACTTGATGGATTGACCTTTTGACAGCATTTCGGATTCATTTTTAACAGAGTTAAATGGCGATATAAGTATCAAAAATTTTAAATTATCATTTTTATGAGCTAAGTCTATTGCAGGTAAACTTCCCATACTGAATCCCACAACTCCAATATCTTTTTCATCTATTCCTTTATTTTTAAGATATTTTATTGCTGCTTTGGTATTTGTTTTAATTGATTGGGCAGTAATAGTGCCGGTACTTTCTCCAAAACCACCATACTCTGGAGCAAATACACCGTATCCTTTTCCTATTATGGATTTGTACATTTCTTGGTTAGATGTTACGTTTTGTCCAAGTCCATGGTAAAAAATTACATATTTATCAGAATTATTTGGGTTTATATCCCAAGCTTCACAAGTTGTCTTCCCTGTTTTTAGTTTTAAAATTTTGAGATGCTCTTTTAAAGATTCGTCTACAGGGAACCGTCTTCTTTTGGAGATAAATGTAAATTTGTTTAAAACTTTTCGCATGTAATAGTTAAGTGGTGAAATTTCTTCAAAACTAAATCCTGTAAAGTTCACCTGATCAAAACCGGCTTTGGAATTTTTTACAAAGTCGTCATTGCGTTTATTATATCTATCCGTCCCAAAATTTCTTTGAATACTCATTTGGGTGTTAATTGGATGTATCATTTTAATATCCCATTTGATTAAAAAAAGACCTTTTTATCAAGGTCTTTTAAAGTTATGGTGGGCCCGGAGAGACTCGAACTCTCACACATCGCTGCGCTAGATCCTAAGTCTAGTGCGTCTACCAATTTCGCCACAGGCCCATATTTAATTGTCACTACGTCTGACGCAAGATTTAATATAACTTGAAAGAGTTTTGTTGTCAAGAACTTTTTATTACTCTTTTTCGTGTTGTCCCAAAATATACAAGAATTAAATTATCCATTGTCCTTTCTAATAATCTCTGGGTGAGCAGAATTAGAAAGTATTATTTCATAATACTCGTTTTTATCGATATTAACTCCCATGTTTTTGGGATCAGCAAATTTTTTTTTCTTGTTTTTGTTTAGTAATTTTTTGTAATCTCCACTCATAATGATATTATATTACAAAATTTTAAAAGCTACTTGAATTTTTTATACATTTGTTTTAGGATGGTTTTACGTGCGTCGGTGTACTTGTGGAGCATCGATTAAAGGAATTTGATAAAGTACGAAATATAAAATTATAAAGGAAATGTGAAATGAACCCTATTATTGATGAATTGGAAAAATCTTATTTGAAAGAAAATCTTCCAGATGCTAATCCAGGAGATACTGTGAAGGTTTTCGTAAGAATCGTTGAAGGTAACAAAGAAAGAATTCAGGCTTTTGAAGGAACAGTTATTAAAAAACATGGTTCTGGTGTAAATAAAACTATTACAGTAAGAAAAGTATTCCAAGGTGTTGGCGTAGAACGTGTATTCTTACTAAACTCTCCAAGAATAGACAAAATTACTGTTCTTAGAAAAGGTGATGTAAGACGTTCTAAACTTTACTATTTGAGAGAACGTTCAGGTAAAGCAACTCGTATCAAGGAAAAAATTGAAAAAAGATAAGCTTCATATTCATTGGTATCCTGGACATATTGCGAAAGCTGAAAAAAAACTAAAAGAACAGCTCTCCTTAGTTGATGCCGTAATTGAAGTTATAGATGCGAGACTACCTTATTCAAGTAGTTATGATAATATTACGAGGCTTTTAGGTGAAAAGCCTCGTTTAATTTTGTTGAATAAGTCTGATTTAGTGGATTCAGATGAGTTGAAAAATTTTATAGAGGTTCTTGAAAAAGAATCAGGTTTCCCGGTTTTGAAGTCCGATGCAAAAAATTCAAAAGATTTAGGTTTTATTGTAAGGAAAGCAGTAGAACTTTCGGAACCAAGAATTCAAGCTTTGATGAAAAAAGGCTTGTTACGTCGTCCGGCAAGAGTCATGGTTGTAGGAATGCCAAATGTTGGTAAATCCAGTATTATAAATAAGTTGACAAGGTCTTCAAAGACAAAAATCGGAGCAAAAGCGGGTGTTACTCGTCAGCAGCAGTGGGTTAGAATTAATCCTAAATTGGATTTACTTGATACTCCGGGAATTATTCCCATGAAACAAGAGGATCAGGAAAGAGCCAAAAAACTTGCATTTGTAAATGCTGTATCTGAAAATGCTTATTCAAATGAAATAGTTGCGAAAGAATTGTTATCTATTTTGGATTTAAAATATTCAGATGTTGTTAAAAGTTTTTATAAAGTAGATGAGCTTTCTTTGGATTGTATCGCAAAATCCAGGAACTGGATTGTTTCTGGAGGAAATCCTGATATAGAAAGAACTGCTATTTATGTCTTGCGAGATTTTAGAGAAGGTAAAATCGGTAAGTTTATATTAGATGATTTTGAGGGATAGTCATGGAAGGTGATTTAGGGACATTGTTAGACGTAGATTCACGTATAGTGAAACTATTTTCTTTTGATGTTGAACAAAAAAAGGTTGTAGTAGGAACTGATGAAGCCGGCAGGGGATGTGGTGCCGGAGGCGTTTTTGCAGCAGCCGTATGTTTTAATCACCGTTCAAAAAAACTTATTGAAGATTTAGCTGATTTGAATGACAGTAAGAAACTTTCTTCAAAAAAAAGAGAATATTTATTCGACATAATTAAAGAAAATTCAATAAATTCTACTGTTTGTATTGAGGTTGACGAAATTGAAAGAATTAATATCCTGAATGCTTCATTAAAGGCAATGCGTATGGCTTGCGAGGATGTTATTTCTCAGTTATATCCTATTTCTGAAGATATTAATAAACAAATTGCACGTAATATGTTATCACAAAACGAGGTAATTGTTCTTGTAGATGGTAATAAAAGGATATATGATTTTGATTATTCTCAAAAATATGTTGTAAAAGGTGATGCCCGTTCAGCCTCTATAGCTGCTGCAAGTATTTTAGCAAAAGTATCAAGAGATAGGTACATGAATAAATTAGATGAAGAATTCCCTCAATATAACTGGAAGGATAATGCAGGCTATTTGACAAAAGAACATATGGCAGCTATCGATAAGTATGGACTTTGTAAGTACCATAGACCATCTTACTTAAAAAAGCATTTTGCAAAACAAGAGCAGTTAACACTGTTTTAAATATCAAAAAGTTTGTGAAGTCTTGTTCTAATGTCTTCTTCGTCTAAATCTTGTGTTATTTTGTTTAAATCAATAGCCATTTGATAGTAATTTGCGGCATCATTGATAAATCCCATTGCTTGCGATGCTCTTGCGGCATTAAAATATGCAAGAGTATAGCTTGGATTTAATTCGACCGCATTTTCAAAATATTCAAGA
The DNA here is from genome assembly GCA_944327275.1 of Candidatus Gastranaerophilales bacterium. Taxonomy (GTDB): domain Bacteria; phylum Cyanobacteriota; class Vampirovibrionia; order Gastranaerophilales; family Gastranaerophilaceae; genus Stercorousia. The sequence continues at coordinate 84,934 of CALVHB010000011.1, forward strand.
GCTTCTTCTGCGTCTCCTAATCCATCGAGATATAAAATACCAAGATTATTGTGAGCGTATTCGTTGTCCGGATTAATATCAATCGCTTTGTGGAAAGAGACAAGAGCTTCTTCTAGATAATCCTTTTCCCATAGTGCAATTCCTGCTTTAGAATAACCACGATAATCATCTGGATTAATTGTAATTGCATCGCAGTATGCTCTTATGGCATTATCCAAATCATATGCAGCCATATGTACATCTCCTAATGAAAGATAAAGATCATAATTATTAGGATCAAGTATTATTCCTGCTTGGTACGTTGAAACTGCAGCATCAATATTCCCTTTAACTTCAGCATAAATTGTACCAAGTGCCTGACATACGATAGAAGTCCATTCTTTATCAGGATTAATTGCTATTGCTTTTTGATAATGTTCAATTGCTTCATCATATAATTCAGCTTTTGAATATGCGTAAGCTAGTGAGTTATTATAGAATGGGTTTTCTGTATCTCTTTCAAGAGCTAGTTTAAAAGCACTTATTGAGTTGATTTTATCTTCTTTTTTTAGATATAGATGTCCTAGTTCATAATATATTTGAGGTGTATCTATATCAAATTCAAGTAGTTTTTCATAGCAGTCAATTGTTTCATCAGTATTTTCTGGGAAGTAAGTTTGTAATACTGTAGCTAACTTCACCAAGACTTCTCTGTTAAGAGGGTTAGCCTCTAAAACTCTTCTGTAACAGTCAACTGTCAAATCCATTTCTTTATTTTTTAAGGCCAAATCACCCATTTTATTGTAAAAAATTTCAGCGTGGTTTGTTTCAGTAATTGCCTTCCTGTATAAATTTTCTGCAGTTGGATAAAGCTTAAATTTTTCAAGAAATTTCCCGATAGTATTATATGTAAATACGGAAAAATCGTCAGAAATGTTTTTATAAAACATTTTCATCGAAGGTCTATCCCATGCAAGCATGAGACTTCCTGATAAAAAGTAGTATACAAAACTTAAATAGTCATTTATATTTCCGTCTTTGTTATTAATTTTCTGCAAAATAGATTGAGAAAGAATTAATCTTGGACGAGCGGATTTTAGTTTCCCCATTTTGATTGCAGATTTAAACTCAGATTCTGCAGATTTAAAATCTTGGGCAAGTTTCATAAAAAATCCTGTATATAAATGCGCATTTATATTGTGTGGAGCTAGTGAAACAGCTGTTTTACACTGTTCAATAGCAGTATCAAGGCTGATTTGCCCTTGTTCCCACATTAAAGTTGCAAGTCTATAGTATGCTTCTGGCATTGATGGATCATACTTTACCGCATCAACGTAGTATTCAATAGCTTCTTGTAAATCCTGATTTTGTTGCCCGATAAGATATTTTTCGTGTGCTATTCTGGCTTTTTCCAGGGATTCTTGTGCTTTATTCGAATTTGCGGCCTGTATCGGCTGTAGTAAAGTTTGTTCTGACATCAATGAGCTCCAATAAGATGTGTATTCATTTGTGTTCTTATGACGATATATATTATAATAATCTTTAGTAATTTAAATTAATATCATCCATCTGGAGTAGATAATTTGTTTAAAATATCTTTTTTTCTTTTGCTTTTAATTTTTATATTTGTACTATAATATTTTTTGTAGCCGATTAGGAATATGAAAATGGATTATTTGAATAATAAATATGATGTAATAGTTGTAGGTGCCGGACATGCTGGTTGTGAAGCTGCAATATCTTGTGCAAGATTGGGCGCTAAGGTTCTTTTGGCTACATTGAATGTTGATAATATCGCTTTGATGCCGTGTAATCCTGCAATTGGTGGCCCTGCAAAGTCTACTTTGGTTAGAGAAATAGATGCCTTAGGCGGGGTTATGGGAGAAGTGGCTGATGCTACTTATATTCAGATGAAGATGCTAAATTCTTCAAAGGGCCCCGCTGTAAGAGCTTTGAGAGCACAATCCGATAAAAAACAATACATGGAGTATATGCGTAATATCATTGAAAATAATGAAAATATATTCCTACGCCAAGCATGTATTACAGATTTATTAGTAAAGGATGGTGTGATTGTAGGTGCAGTTGATGAATTTGGAATAGAATATTCTGCGCGTGCAGTAGTTCTTACAACTGGAACGTCTCTGAATGGCAAGATTTTTGTAGGATTAAGATCATACAGTGCAGGAAGGCTTGGTGAAAAGGCCGCTTATGGACTTTCTGAATCTTTAGTAAAACATGGAATTCAAATTAAGAAATTAAAAACAGGTACTCCTCCTAGAGTTGATAAACGTACAATTGATTATTCTCAAATGACAATTCAACCTGGTGATGAGACTTTGCACTTTTATTCATTTAGACCGAATAGGCCAATTAGAAAGCAATATCCTTGCTATCTAACAAGAACAAATGCAGAAACTCATGCAATTATTAAAGCAAATTTAGATAAATCACCTATGTTTCAGGGGTTAATTCAAGGTGTTGGACCTCGTTATTGCCCTTCTATTGAGGACAAAATTGTTCGATTTAGTGAAAACCCTTCACATCATATTTTTATTGAACCAGAAGGTTTAGGTACTTACGAAGTTTACATTCAAGGATTTTCAAGCAGTTTGCCTGCTGATGTTCAGGTAAAGATGTTAAGAACTTTGCCGGGCTTAGAAAAGGCTCATGTTATTAAACCTGCTTATGCTGTAGAATATGACTATGTTCCTGCAGTTCAAACATCACATTCGTTGATGTCGAAAAATATTAAAGGGTTATTCTTCGGTGGGCAAATAAACGGGACAAGCGGATATGAGGAAGCTGCTGCTCAAGGACTTATTGCCGGAATAAATGCTTTTAATTATTTGAATGGTTCTGAAATGCTGGAATTATCAAGAAGTTCATCTTATATTGGAACTTTGATTGATGATTTAGTTACTAAAGATATTCAAGATCCTTACAGAATGCTTACTTCTCGTTCTGAATACAGGTTACTCTTAAGACAGGATAACGCTGATACAAGGCTTACTCCTATAGGTAGAAAAGTCGGATTGATTGATGATAATCAATATAGAGTTTTTGTAGATAAGCACGAGGCTATTGAAAAAGAATTAGTAAGAATAAAAGATGTGAAAATACCTGCGAATGACAATGTAAATGAGATTCTTGCAAAATATGGAGAACATATCGACAGAGGTATGAAAGTTTCTGAACTTTTGAAACGCCCTAATATTGATTATAAAGTAATTTCTGAAATTGATGAAGAAACAAGGCTTGCTGATATTCCGTTTGATGTATCAGAACAGGTCGAAATTCTAGTAAAGTATGATGGGTATTTGAAACGTCAGGAATTTCAGGTAGAGCAAGCTGGAAAGTTAGATAAGTTTAAAATCCCTGACGATATTGATTATTCGTCTATTGAACATATTTCATCAGAAACAAGGGATAAATTGTCTAAAATTAGGCCTAAGACATTAGCTCAAGCTTCAAGGATAGGTGGTGTTAAACCTGCTGATATTTCAATTCTTATGGTAATGTTAGAACGCCATGCTTATTCTAGAAAAGAAAATTAATGCTTAGAATATAAAATTGCATTTTTGTTTCTCTGATTTGTTAACTCTTTTTTTAGAATAGTATTTGCAACTTTCAGTTTTAGTTTATATTTCATAAGTTTTGAACTATATATTCTGGTATTTATAATTCTATACAAATATTTGAAAAAACTATCTTTTTTCATTAAATTAATTTCGTCATTGTATGCATTTATTTCAGTTTTTAATTTCATTCTTATTTTTTGCAAATTGTCAATTTTTATTCCAGAATCTATACCTTTAAAATATCCCTCAATTTGTTTAATTAATTCTGATTTACTTTTTTTATTTGCAAAATTATCAAAAAAAGTTTGCCATATCAAACCAATTTTGTCGTTTACATCTTGAGATGTAAAAATCACATGTCCTAATCTATGTTGATTCATTTTAGGGTTTGTAATTTTGTCAAACAAATGTCTTGTTTCGTGAAATGCAACAAATTTGTCTTTAATTATTTTTTCTGATTCATCTAGTGGTAAGGAAATTCTATATCCATTTATAAAAAATTTAATTTTATCTTTTTCTTCTGTTCCTTTAATATTGAGTCCAAGACTCCCGTTGCATTCTTTTCTTGTTTCTTTATTTATTTGAAAGCTTATTTTGTGCCCATTGAGGATTTCATTGAGAGTATTCTCAAAATCCTTTACGCTACAATTTTCTCCATTGCATTTAGGATTTAACTTCTGAAAAAAATCTCTATTGAGATTTTTAGCCATTTTAAATCGTTTTTTTTCTGAACCTTGTATTATCTTTAAGGGTAAATGTGTGTTATTAAAAGTTGTTTCTAGCTTAATCATTTTTATGCATAATAATTAAAGTTTGTCTCTTTTTTTTTGTATGAAATATTATTATTTCTAAGAACGGATTCAAAAGCTTTATCTCTATAATCTTTTACGTCCATATCTATCTTGCCATAAACTCCAGAATTTTTTATTTGAAAAAATGTTGTATTTGGATTGTTTAGCCAAAAATTATTCATTAGCGCCCCAAGCATAAATATTTGCCTTTTGGATGTTGCAGTGCTTGTATCTACAGTATATGTACTTTTAAACGATGGGGAATTGGTATAATTTATTTTCATATGTGCTTAAAAACATATAAAGAAAATTTTTTGCTAGTAAAATTTACTTTATTTCAATTTCATCTAAAGAATTGACTACAAATTTGGAGGTATTTTGTAGGTCTACTTTTCCTATTTGTCCGGTTGCAACAAGTATTGTGTTCTCAATCCCAGCATTTTGTGCTGCTATAAAATCCATTGGAGCATCTCCAATCATAATTGAACTTTCAGGATTCGAGTTAGTTTTATTTAAGGCATATTTTACAGGAATTCCGCTTTCTTTAGTTTCTTTACAGGTTTCTCTTCCGACAGAAACATCGAATAAACTTTCCCATCCAAAATGCTTTAGAGTTAAAATAGTTGACTCTATTGAATCTGAGGTAACTATACCTGTTTTAATGCCTTTTTCTTTTAATTTTTTAATAAAATTAATAGCTGATTCTATAGGTTTAGTATAAAGTACCATATCTTTATAAAATATGGTACTCACATCATCAAAAATTTTTTCAAGGTCTTTTTCAGAAATATCTATTCCCATGTTTTTTAAGTCTTTACAAAATATTTCTATTATTATTTGTCTTGAATATAAAGCAGTAATACCGTCTTTTAGCATTAATCCGGAATCTGGATTATATCCAAGTTTTAGACAAAGTTCTTTGAATAATTTCTGGGAAAGATCAAAACGTTTTATGATTTCATTAACTCTGAGTTCTGTCATTTTGCCCCAAAAATAATGTAAATCTATAAAGGTTCCATCTTTATCAAACAAAACTGTATCTATATTTCGAATATTCCAATTCCCGCTAGAGAGGCTAATCATTATTTCTCCTTCATTACAGTGTCAACAAGTGATTTTGCTATTTCAGCAGCTTTTGATAATTTATCGGGTTTATCTAATAAATTATCATCTTGCAGGTATTCTTTTACTATTTTTCTGGCATAAGACCCAACAGCCAAGCAGTGTGGGTGTACATCACAACTTGATGCAAGTTCAATTGATTTTGTATTTGTTCCACCAGACATCATGATGTAAGCTGGCATTTTTGCATTTTGGAATAATTGTGCGGTAGCTACCGCTTGGAGTGTAGTTCCAAATTCATCATTACTTCCACTCATAGCAATTCCATCTGCTTGGATTATTGTTGTGTAAGGTTTTCTTATAGAAAGCATTTTACTTACTCTTTCCTTAAGCTTTTTATCTCCAAGTTCCGAACGGTCTAGAGAAATGCAAAGCATGCCATCAAAGTATTCATTAATTTGCAGCCATTTTTCCATTACATCTTTTTCATCAGTCGAAATGGCATGAAACTCAATGCAGTCAATTCCCTTTTCAATAATTTTTGGTAGAACTTCCTTGTAATCTTGTAATTGACTAATCATTTCTATAGCTTGCTTAGGACAATTACTAGCACATTGTCCGCAGCCGATGCAACGCTCTTTTTTTACTTTGTATTTGTCTAATTCAATAATTGCATCATGTGGACAAATAAGTTTACATTTTCCACATTTTACGCATTTTCCCTGATCAATTACAGCCTTTGTGATATGGGGATCTCCGTCAATACCGATACTTACGCACAAATATCTGTCTTCTTTTATTCCGGCTCTTTCTAGTCCTCTTTTTGCTGCATCAACAATTTCAGTCTTTGCACAAAGATCGAAAAAGTTGCAACCTGCAAGAGAGTATATTGTAACCAATTTTTCTACTTCTTGAGCATCTTCATTTCCAGCTCCACAGACTAATTTAAAGCATTTTTTATTATCAAGTAAATCTTTAAGCATATTCATATCTCCCATTTTCTTCTGTTTACACAGAAATGTTATAATAAAAAAAAAAAAATTCAAAAATCAATCTTAAACACAAAAAAGATAAAGAAAACATTTTCCTTATCTTTTTTTGATTTATTCTTATAATTCCATAATTTAATCAATTTCTGCAAATGTAAATCCATTTGAATTTTTGTCAAATGATATCGAATATTTTTTATTCGGTTCAACATTTACTTCTATTTTTTGAGGGTCATATGATGTTCTTACCCATTTGTGTAATATTCCTGGTCTTTGAGTTTCATATTGCAGTTCCAATATGTTTTTTCCAGGTAAAAGATAATGTCCTCTTTGCCCTAAACCTGTCATAATTTGTTCTCTGGGTTCTCCGTTAATTGATAGGCAAGTTAATGTGTTGATAAATCCCAACGGATGAAATTGTCTATCTTTTATTACCATTATAGATGCCTCTGGATTTTCATTTTCAAATCTTTTCTTAGACATTGAATGTATATACATAGCAATACCTTGATAAATGAAACTAAAAAGTATAAGTCCCCCTACAATTAGAATATACTGACTAGAAATCATTTTTAACCTCCTTATTATTTTTTTATAGTTTCTACCTTTATAGGTTCAGTATCAGTTCCTTTGGCTCCAAGTATATTAAGAATTTCTTCGTAATCTTCGTGACTAAAATTGGATGCATCAATGTATTCTTCCATATTGTTTTCTTTGTCCACGTAGTATATATCCTGATCTTCTACATTTTTTGTAGGCCAATACATAGAATATTCTGACCAATTATATTTTTCAATATTGTAAATCCGGACAGCTTTTCCGAATCGTTTAACCACAAGTTTTTTATCGTCACTGATTATGATTGAGATATTATCAATGTAAAAATTTTTGAAAAAGAACCCTAAAATTGTCACAGCTCCGACAGTACCAGCTATCAAGAAATTATTGGTTATAAAACTTGTAAGGTTATATAAAAAATAGCCAGTACAGATTCCAAAAACACTCCATAATAATTTTGTCGCTACTCTGCTTTTAAATTCTTTCATATAACCTCCAGATAATAAATGTCATGCAAAAAACTAATACTTAATATACTATATTATATGGTTTAACAAAAATAAAAATATTAAACTTTCTAATTTTTGCTTAATTCTCTTTACAAGATTTATTGCCGTTGTTCCAATCAACTTCACAATGGAGATAATCAAGATTTTCCCTATAAAGGACCCAAGCGGTGCAAGCCGTTCCGTTTTCATAATCCCCATAGGCTTGTCCAAACTCTCTTGAGCTGTTGCAATAGCGAGATACAGATAAGCTGTCAAATGTTGTACCTACAGGATATAAGCCCTGTTTTGTTAAATAAAAAGTAAAGATATCCTTTCCTGAAATATTTGGCTTATTGGTTGCGTTAATATCTACTATTACAGCCCCACAAACGCTTTGTAAAGCTGGAGTGGAACCGTATCTCCAATTGCATTGAGCATTCCAACGTCTGAAAATTACAGTGGTTCCGTCTGCAATTTTTATACTTGCATAACTGGCTGTATCTGCATAGACTTTTGTACAGCTTTTAACAACTTCTGTCATATTTAATCTTGTACAATCTTTTACAACATTGAGATAAGGTATAAATTTTCTGGCAGTTAGTATATGGCTTGTAGAATTGTACATTCCAGTAGCTTCCCATCCGTCGGGAGTCCCAAAGTCCTGCTCTGCTCTCAAGTATGCTTGTTGAAGTGTAGAATATGCCTTTTTTACTCTTGTTACAGTTTTCTTTTCGTTTTGATTTGAAATAACAGAAGGCATTGTTAATGAGGCTACAACTCCTATTATTCCTAATGTAATAAGGACTTCAGCTAATGTAAACGCTTTAAAATTTTTCATCTCTAACATAATATAAACTCTCCAAATATCTGAATGTTTATTCATTATAATATAAAATTCTTAAATAATCATTTTTTAGCAAAAATTTTATAATTTAGTAATATTAAATTTTAGACAAACTTTCAATATAAATATTTGTAAAGTGTTGTAATTACAATAAATATTGAAAGTAGCTGAACATCTCATGAAATAAGACATCTTTCTATTGACAATTTGCTACATATGTAGTAGATTAAAATAATATTGAGGATATTTGCTCAAGTTTATGTGTGTAGAGTTAGTTAAAGGAGGTCGAAATTATGAGAATCCCTGTTGTACAAAATTTTAATTGTAATAGTTACACTAAAACTAATGCTAACAATAGTATTCATCGTTCTAATCTGTTAACTAATTCTATGCTTCCTAAGTTTGGTTTAAATTACAAGAATGATTTAAAAAATGGTGATGTTATATCTTTCACAGGAGTGCAACCAAAACTTGGAGCCATTGTTAAAGTTGCTCCCTTAGAAGATAGATTAGCATCAATTTTTCAAGTTACAAATATTGGAGATTTAGTAGTTGCAGGACCATCTTTGAAAGAGGTTCAAAAATCTCTAAGAGATAGTGTAGATGTATTTAGTGACGTGATAAAAAAGATGTTTTTTGTAAAAGATTCTTCTTTAGATGGAACTATGGCTTTTTTGAGGAATGGTAATTATGAAAATGAGTTTGTAAATGTTAATAAATTCAATATTGAGTTAAATTCTTCATTAGGGAATTATATAATGAAACCAAAAGATACTTTTTATCTTGAAAATGGTGATACATTATCTTTAGGGCAAACAAAGTTGAAATTTAAAAAAGAACCTGATGTCGATTTAAGTTTGGTAAGAGATAAGTTTGCACAAGTATTTGATTTTAGTGACATTGTTCAACCAGCAATAGAAAAAGAAAATAAGAAATCTTTTAAGTTGTTGTTAAAAAATGATAAAACTTCTCAAAGAACATTATCTTTTAAAGATGTTGGAGGTCAGGATAACGTTATAAGTGAATTGAAAAAAGGGATATTATATCCGATAAAATATCCTGAAGCCTATGAAAATCACATTTTAAATAAAGGTTTTATCCTTTCTGGTCCTCCTGGAACAGGTAAGACTTTAATTGCAGAAGCTTTAGCCAATGAGTCAGATGCTTATTATAAAAAACTAAACGGCTTGGAATTGGAGTCAAAGTGGGTTGGAGAGTCTGAAGACAATCTAAGAAATTTATTTAAAGAAGCTATTGATAATCAACCAAGTGTGATATTTTTTGATGAATTTGATGCAATAGCAAGAAAAAGAGGTGGGCATGATGTCTATGGAGATAAATTTGTCAATCAGTTTTTAACATTAATGAGTGATATTGAAAAAAATGGAGATTCTGTCTATGTAATTGCAGCTACAAATAAGCTTGATGCATTGGATAGTGCTATTACTCGTTCCGGCAGATTTGGAAAACATATTGAAGTTCCGGCTCCAGATTTGTCAGGAGTGAAACAAATTTTAGATATACATACTGCAAGAAAACCTTTAGCTGATGATGTTGATAAGGAAAAGCTTGCTAATAAATTGTTTGATTTAAAATCTACCGGAGCAGATATCGCCCATATTGTTAATTCTGCTCACGGTCAGGCTTTTGAAAGACTCGGTGTGTATGAAAAAATGGAAAATGGGACTTTTACAAAAGCAGATGCAGAAGGAATAAAAATTTCTCAAGAGGATTTTGAAAGGGCTATGGCAGATTTTTCAAAAAAACTAAATGTAAGAAGACCGATTGGTTATAAGAATTAAATTATAAAAGGGAAAGTTTTTAAGTTAAGTGAAAAGGATAAGGATTGAAATTGTCTTATCCTTTTTGATTTATTTGTTGTCTTTTATTCTAGTGATTCTTCTATTTCCATGCTATTATATTTAAATCGAGAGTATATGATGATTTACTTAAATAAAATCAATTAATTCATTGGAGTGTTATGGATTACAAGAGTTCAGTAGAAAAACATGATGTTATATCTTTTGATATATTTGATACATTGTTGTTAAGACCGTTTGTTAATGCATCTGATTTATTTAGATATATTGAGACAGTGTATAATGTAAAAGATTTTTCTAAAATAAGGGTTGCCGCAGAAAAGCAAGCTAGAAAAAAGTATAAAAATACCCCAATTGAAGATATAACTATAGATGAGATATATTCTTGTATGCCTAAAGATTTGTTATATCTTATGGACATAGAGATAGATTTAGAGATTAACCAGACAATGCCTAATCCGGAAATCCTTGAGGTGTTTTCTTATGCAAAGAAGTTGAATAAGAAAGTTATTATTGTAAGTGATATGTATTTCCCGAAATCTATTATTGAAAGGTTTCTAAGTAAAAATGGTATTGAGGGGTATGATAACCTTTTTGTATCAGCAGATTACAAGAAATTAAAGCGATATGGAAGCTTATTTAAAACAGTTATAGAAGAATTAAATGTAGATCCAAGAAAAATTCTTCATATCGGAGATAATGAAGTTGGGGACTATCAACAGCCGTTAAAAAATAATATGGATGCAATTTTATATAAAAGGGTTTTTGACCGTTTCTTGACGGAATTTCCTGGTATTAAGTACCTATTGAAAAAATATAAGAATAATCTTTTATTGTCTTCAATTCTAATGTTATCGGCAATTCACTATAATAAAACCAAAAGTTATTGGGAACTTTTTGGTTATTTATATGCAGGGTTGTCAACTTTATCTTATGTGTATTGGATAAAAAATAGTATTGATAAAAAAGGTATAAAAGAAATCCTTTTTGTCGCAAGAGATGGCTATTTGTTGAATAAAATTTTTAGTATACTGTATAAAGGATATAAAACACATTATGTCTATGCTCCAAGGTCAATTTGCCTCTCTTGTACATTAAATATAGATTTTCAAGGGAAGTTCAAGAGAGATCATGCTATGTCTATTGTAGAAATTTATAATAGAAATAATGAAAATAAAATAGCTGTTGAAGATGTTCTTGATAGGAGTTCAGAACTTACAAAATTGCAAGAAAGAGAAGTTAGCAATTATGAAAAATATCTTTCTTTCTGTGATATCCAAAATGATAGGCTTGCAGTTGTAGATAGTGTTAGTCAATTCTTTTCTGCTTTAAAACTATTTTCAAAAGTTTTAAAGAATAGATCTATTAGCGGTTATTACTACCAAATACAAAAGAAAGCTAAAATAAATGATTTGGATGTCAGCAGTTTTAAACCTATAAAAAAATATAGTAAAGATTTAAAATTGATTGAATTTATTATGTCCTCCCCAGAGCCACCTATATTGACTTTGATTGATAATTCTCCAAAGTATAAAGAAATATCTCAAAGTGAGGAACAAAGGAGTTTAATATTTAAAGATATAGAGACTGGATGTATAGCTTGTGCAAGTCAAATGAATTATATATTCTCAAATTCTCTCCAAAAATACTTTACTAATGAGTTTGTAACGGATGTGCTAATTAATCTTGCATATAATCCAAGTGAAAAGGATAAGGCTGAATTTAAAAAAGTAAAATTCGCTTATGATACTCAACACGCAAATTATTTGCCACTTTTTCCAAAGTGGTATAAAGAATCTTTTTCTTCTCGATTACTAAAGTTAATTAAAAATAAGTAGGAGTTTTACTTGTTGTAAGACTGTATCTAATTGTAAATTTTTTTTATTAATATTAAATTTTTTTCAAAAATATCCGTTAATACAGCTTGTATAGTCAATGGTTATAAATAAAGGTTTTTGTTTATGAGTAGTGAAATTCAAGCTAAGTTTAATGATTACCAAAGAAGATACCCTTTGTACAACAGGGATGCTATAGTTGATTTAATGGTGGAAGATGGTGTGATATCGCTTGAAGTTGCTAAAAGAATTAAGGCAAATGAAAGCCTATTTTTAATAGAAAATAGTTTTCAAATAAATAAACAAAATGATGATTTCAGTATAACAGAAGCTTTGGGTGGAAGTTTTTCTAAAGTAAAGGAGCCTAAAAAAGAAACTCCAAAAACTCAATTTAATCAAGAAATAGAAAAGACATTTCAATCAGATATTCAAGGGGACTGTTGGCTTTTATCTGATATTAATGCAATGAGTCAATCTAAATGGGGTAAAGAAGCTATTAAAAAATCAATTATTCCAGATAGCGAAGGAGGAGTAACTATACATTTTAAAGGGTCGCCTCTCCCACAGAAAAATTTTCATATTACTGCTGAAGATATTCAAAACGCAAAAAATAGTGGTCGGTATTCTACCGGAGATGACGATATGTTAGCTTTAGAATTAGCTACCGAACAAGTAATAAAAAAACTTGCGAAATCTGGGAATTACCAACGAATAAGTGATTTTGATAAAATTATAGGTTATGAATCATATTTAACCGGAATATATTTAGACAGAAAATCGAATGAAACTCTTCATATTTCAACTTTAATAACAGGTGTTGACCGAACTCATGTTGATTTTACTGCTTGTGATGACAATAATAAACCATTATTAGAAAAAGAAAAAACTTTATTATACCTGTCTAAGAATCAAAAAGATAATGCAACAGTTTGTACCTTTTCCGGAATAAAAGATATGTTTGGTATAAGAGATGATAATGATCAGGTACATGGGTTTCATGCGTATGCTATAAAGGAAATATCTTATGGAAAAGAAGTTGTTGTAATAGACCCTTATCACACTGATAAAGAAATAAAATTGCCTTGGAAAAAATTCGTTGAAGATGTTGAGAGCTTGTATATATCTTCACAAAATGAAGATACTAAAAAACAAGTAGAAAACTATGCATTATCTGAAAACTATGAACTTAAATATCAACAACATTTAAATATGTTAGCTGATGCTAGAGAAAATACTCTAAAAGAATTGGAGGAATTAAAAAATAAGCAAAAACTTCGTGATAATGAATTTAAATTAGAAGATTGCCTAAATAATTCATCTTGGGAATTGCTTGATATTGAAAATGGTTTTGCATATAACGGAATTTTGTCCACAATGAAGTCTATAGATAAGGATATTGTACTGCAAGTTTTGGATATGAAACCAAACTTGATAGAAAAATTGGATAAATATCAGTCCGGTTTAGGAAGTGGAAACAGAAAAAAAGCTCTAATAAGCCCTATTATAGATGCATTGGTCGAAAAAGCAAAAGAATCCAATGTTCAAGCAGATAAAATAGATACTTTTAAAAAGAATTGTTATAAAGAGTTAGATGCTATATTCTACACAGATGAAAAAGTAATAATATCTGAAGTTGAGAAAATAAGAAAATTAATAGAATTGCAATCGAAACCATAATATTTTTTTATAATAGTGAAACTTTACATTTTGTAATAACGAAGCAATTTTGTATTGAATAAATACTTTATGTAAATATCAAGGGGAATTAATAGGGGAAAATTTATGAAAGTTAGATTTTTTAAGAAGTTTGTTGGCAAAGTTTATGATGCCGCAAAGGAAGGTGACTTTAAATCAGCATATGAGGGATTACAAAAAGTTAATTCAAGTCAGCAACAAAAAGTATTAACAGTTTTCAATAAAAAAGCATTCGAAAATCTTGGCATTGAAAATGGAACAAATTTAGCCACAAATTTTGCTGCATATAGGGGACTTCAAAATGGATTGAAATCTGTCGGAGGAATGAATGGTATTAATGAGCGAATTACATCACAGCTAGACGATTGTTTAGGTGAGGTAATGGAAAATTTATCTAAAAAAACATTAAACGAACTTCCACAAACTCGTCGAGGTTGGGGGTATTTGCTTTTACAAAATGAATGGACAAAAGTGAAAAAAATAGCACAAAGTCCTACAACTAGATTTAAAAATTATGTAAAAAATAGATTTTCTACAAGTCCGACTAATACTACAGTGAAATCATCTATGATCACAAAAAATGTTGGTCCTTCAAGAAATATTCCGAGTGAAATAAAGCCTCTTTTAGCCAATTTGGAGGGTAAGACTGGTCAAGAGTTTGTCGATAATGCATATAAAAATATTGTTGATTATATGAATTTAAGAGGTATTGCTCCAAATAATATAAAAATTGAAGGTTGTAATGGTTTAGTGACTGCAACTGGAGGATATGATCCAATCGCAAATACAATAAACTTTTCGCAAGGTTTTTTTACAAATTTATCTCCAAGGCAACAAATTAACTTAATTGCTCATGAACTTAAGCATTGTGAACAAGCTGCTAACATGCTTAGAACAGAAGGAATAGGAGTTAATGGCTATGCTCGTGCATTAGCTGAAAGGAACGTAAATCAGGCATTAGATGATTCTTCTTTTGAATTTATGTTTAAAAGTAGCTACGAAAGAGCTTTAAAAAATGGAAAAGGAGAAGAATTTATGCAGAAAGCGATAGATAATACAACAGATAAAATTATTGCAGAAATCGAAACTAATTTTTCTGAAGTTCTAAAGTTGCCAAAAATAAAAGCTGGTTCTGTAGATGGAATAAGAGCTAAAAGACATTTAGAAGCTCTAAAAAATTACGAAGGCTTAGACATTTTGGGCTTTGGTTCTGAAAAGTATAGGAATAATCCATTGGAAAATGAAGCATATGCTTTTGGAGATAATATAGAAAACTTGTTAAAAGATTACTTATCTTGATTATTTTCAAAACATATATAGCTTGATTTAATAATAAGTTTATTTTTGGCTAAAATACATTGTGAGAGAACTATTGAGTTAGAAATAATTCTTGATACCGGTAGCAGTTCTAGCAATATCTTGTATGTTCAAGTTTTATATATGATGTAGTGCATTTGCAAGACTTGTAGAAAGGTAAAAATTCCCGAGTAATTGAAATAAATTTTCAACTAAACTCATAATTTTGGAAAATTTTTAACACTGTCCTGCACCAAGAATCATGAACTATCTCAAAATTCTTAAGCTGTGTCTAAATTCCCGCCATTTAAGGTTTTGAGACACTGTCTTGTTTCAGACATTGACGGACAGTAATCGGACTTTTTTGCCAGTTCAGGAATTCTATTTTTAGCAAATTCCGACTAAAAAAATCAAGATATATTTGAAACACACCCCTATTAGTTCAAAAAAATTAAATTCCTGCAATGTCTGTCAACCCATAGTGGGGTATGAATGTTCTATATCTCATTATTTCTTATATGGAAAATTCAAGATAAGAAAATCAGCAGAACTAAATGATTTTGTAAAAAGACAAATGGTTTGATTT
>CALVHB010000012.1 GCA_944327275.1 Candidatus Gastranaerophilales bacterium
GACCTGCTGAAAATATGTAAATTGAGTAATTTCCATACCGTCAAGCCAAACTTCCCAACCTACACCAGCAGCTCCTAAAGTTGGAGATTCCCAGTTATCTTCTACAAATCTTACATCATGCTCCTTTAAATCAATACCCATTGCTTCCAAACTTTTTAAATAAAGTTCTTGAGCATTGTCCGGAGAAGGTTTTAATATTACTTGAAACTGATAATAATGTCCAAGTCTATTAGGATTTTCACCATATCGAGCATCTGTAGGTCTTCTGCAAGGTTCAATCATTGCAGTATTCCAAGGTTCTGGACCTAATGCTCTTAAGAAAGTTGCAGGGTTCATTGTAGATGCACCCTTTTCAATATCATAAGGTTGTTGGATTATACAACCATAATCCGACCAAAATTTTTGTAAATTAAAAACTAGTTCCTGAAAGTTTAAAGCCATAACATATTCCATTTATTGTATTTACTACACTAATTCCACGAAAAATTCGTGCTTATCTATGCTATGACGAACATAGTAAAATTGCAAATTTTATGTTAAAAATGTAACATAGGTAAAAAGGAGATTAACATGGCAGATAAAATTATAATCTTTTCGGGCAAGCAATATTCAGGGAAAGATACCGTTGCAAAAATTATGCTTGAAGAAATGCAAAATTATAGAAGATGTGCAATGGGGGATATTATTAAACTGACTTATGGCAAAGAAAAAGGATTGTCTTACGAAGAAATAGAAAAAAACAAACCAATGTACAGACAAGATTTAATTAATCTGGGAAACTGGGGGAGATCACAAGACCCTGATTATTGGTTAAAGAAAATTATAGAACAAGAAGGTAACATAATGGTTACAGACGTAAGAGTCCCACATGAATATGAAGTTTTCAAAAACTCAGGAGCAATATCAATCAGGATTGAAGCTGACAGAGATGTAAGAGCTAAACGAGGGGAGCTTGTCGGAGAAACAGATATCACAGAAGTAGGACTTGATAATATTAAAGATTGGGATTACGTAATAGAAAACAATTCTGACTATGAATCTCTTGTAGAGAAAGTTAATAAAATTATTAGAGACTTAAAAGAGGATTAAAAATCCTCTTTTTTTTGAGATAAGTACATTATATACAAGAACTAAATAAAGACCACTATACCATACCTTCTTTAACTGCCTTTACTGCAGCTTGGACTCTATCATTAACACACATTTTTTGAAGAATAGAACAAACATGAGCTTTCGCAGTATGTACACTCACAATTAATTCTTTTGCAATTTCAGTGTTGCTCTTTCCTGAAACCAAATGTTTTAACACCTCAAATTCTCTTTCGGTAAGAGGAACTCTACCTTCAGAACTTGACTTATTTGGAAGGAAACCAATATTATCAATTTTTGGTAAAGCATTAAGTGTCATTTGAGCAACCATAGGGTCAATCCAACAAACGCCTATTGCAACATCTCTTACCACATCTGCAAGCTTTTGCGGATCAATATCTTTAAGACAATATGCACTAGCACCGGAACTTAATGCTGCAATTACTTCTTCACTTCTGTCATGAGATGTCAAAGCTATAATTTTTATGTCAGGAATCATTTCTTTGCATTTTATCATAGCTTCAATACCGTTCATGCCGGGAAGTCCCAAATCCATAAGCACAACATCAGGTTTATTTTTTTCAATAAGTTTTAGTCCTTCAATAGCATCTTCAGCCTCTGCAACCACATTTATGTCATCATTAGCATTAAGAGCACATCTTAGCCCAACTCTTGTAAGTTTAAAATCTTCTACAATAATTACACTAATAGGTTTTGACTGAATTTCTTCTGCATTTTGTACCATGTTAACCCCACCTTTCATAAATACATCAGCGCATAAACTATTTAACTAAGCAACACATATATTTAATAATATCGACAAGTATTAATCCATTACCCGATTGTCTAATATTATTGTATAAATTACAATTATTAGAAAAATTACATGCAAAATTTTTATTTTGATATAATATAGATATAAGACATAAAAATTAAGGGAGTGTGATTATGCTAAAATTTCTTTTCGAGAAAAAGAAAAATATTGGTAACTCAAAAAATATAAGACTAAATGAAATATATTCAAACCTAAAAAAATTATATCCATCAGAAAATATCTCAGAGGAAAGAAAAAACTATCTTGGCAATTTGATAGAGGAATACGGATATTTGCCTTATCCTTACATAAAAGCTCTTGAGGAACTTTCTTTGGAAGAGGTTCTATATGGTCTTGAAATAAAATGGAAAGCAAACAAAATATTTAAAGATGGAGAATTCTCGTTTACAGACGATAAAATTAGTGTTCTAGCCAGAAACAATATAAAAAATTCTTCTTGGATTCAAAAAGAGGGACATAATATTAAGCTTATAAACCTTGCGGGACTGGGAAACGGTAATGAAACAAAAGAAACCGGGAAATTTATGGATTGGCTTAGACAACTTCTTATACTCCCTACCGGTAACATGGACAATAAAATATTTAACACTACAATATATCTTATACCTTTCCATCCAAGAGAATTTGGGTGTGCTTATTTACCAAAAAGTTCTGAGGTAAGTGAGAATCTTCTAGACAAAAACATTGAAGAAAAAACCGGCATGGATGCTAAAGAACAGGTAGCAACATTCATAATGCTGGCTCAACTTGCAGGCCATCCTGTTATATATGATATTCTTCCTCAAACAGGGAGATTCTCTAAAGCTGTACTTGCAAATCCGGAAATTGCAAGATGGTTTAACATTAACACATTAAATCAAGAACTTGAAGCAAATATAGACAAGATTGCAAAAAACATGCCTGAAGCTTTTGATGATGAGGATATTGAACTTGTAAAAAATATATATAAAGACTCTCAAAATGGTACATCAGGAGATTTAAGTTCTCATTACAAAAACATTTACGATACTTTTGACAGCTTAATGAATGAAGCTAAGAAAAATTTATCAAATGCGATGATGAAAAAAGCTAATCAAGAAAAGCTTCAAAAACAAGCAAAAGAAATTATTGCGAATGTTCATGGATTTAAACCTAACCAGAAATTAACAGAAAATGATATAACTAAGCAAATTGAAGCAATTCAAGCTCTAATAAAAGAAGGGCTTTGGCCAGCACCTGGTGGAGCTTGGTGTTCTGCAGGCGTACCTATTTATGACAAAATGAGTGAATGTGGAGGTTATCCAACATTTAAACATTATGACTACAAAGGAGAAGATGTAACAAGCTTTGCAAACTTGGATTGTCAAACTCCTTACTATTTTTGTTACCTTGAGAATGGAACTTACAACAAACCGGTCATAGAATACTTTGTTAAATATATGCTTGAATTACAAAATGAATATAACTTTGACGGTTTCAGAGTGGACCATATTGATCATATTGTTGATAAAGTTTCTGAAAATCATGGTAGACCTATAAGTTACAGAGCACCAAGAGTTGTTCTTAACAAATTAAACAAAACAATGAAAGCAAAAATCCCTTATTTTGCAACACTTGCAGAATACATGCTTTGGGATGATTTCTTGAAAGAATATCATAAGGACATGAGTTTTGACTTACTATGGGGAAATGATATTGTTTCTCAAAGCGAAAAAACTCCTGAAAAAATAACTCTTGACAATCAGCACCTTGCAAATTACAACGTTAACTTTAAAAAAGGTGAAAAACTTTCTATTTTAAAAACATACAATAACCAAGATGGAGAATTTAGATGTATTAACCAATATCCAGGACAGTTAAGCGAAAACGGAGCTCTTTATAAATGGTTTAAATACAAATTTCTTCCGGGTGGGAAATTCGCCCCTCGTCCGATGTTGTATGTTGATGGAGACGAAAGTTTCACAAAACGTGGTATAGAAAGCGTAATAGGTGAAGAAAAATCTATGCCAAGAGAATTTAACATGGAATTTTTCAAAAAATTCAACGCGATTGACATGTTTGTAAAAAATAACTCTATCATCACTGAAGGAGAAGCTCAAATAATAATTCAAGATGAAGATGGTTTTGTTGCATGGATTATATCAAATGCACCACTTAGAACTGCTTATTTAGTAGTTTCAAACTACAACTACACAACAGAGTTAGTAACAATGTTTGATGAAAACAACAAAAGCTATTCTGAAGTAATGCAGGGAAAAGCTGTATTTGATAAAACAATTAACTTGCCGCTGGATTACTCTATTCAAAAAGAATATTATATAAATAATGGAAAATTTACATCTGATCAATTTGATTCAGAGACTTCAACTCTTCATTTTGATAAATTAGAGGCAAGTGAGTTTCGTTTATATGAGCTTAAAAGAGCTTGACAAAAAAATAAAAATTTTGGATAATGAGTATGTAGACTGGAGGTAAATATGACAATACAAGAAGCATTCAGATTGCCCCCCCCCCGAAATTCATTGATGTAACAAGGGGTTGCAGAATTTTAAAAACTCTTAAGAGACTTAGTAATGGGTTTACTCTCGCTGAGGTATTGGTTACTTTAGGTATTATAGGGATTGTCGCTGCACTTACTCTGCCTATGGTAATTGAGAATTATAAAAAGCAAGAGACTGTTTCAAGATTGAAAAAAGCCTATACTACAATGACACAAGCTTTAAAACTTTCTGAAATTGACAATGGCGAAATGGAATATTGGGATTTAAGCTCATGTTCTAATGGTGTTGAATTTTTTGAAAAGTATTGGAAAAAATATTTTAAAATAGCTAAAATTTGTTACACTCCGGGTGATTGTAATTATGAGAGCAACGACCCATTCTCATCCTTAAGTGGCGGACATTCCAACACTTCACTCACTGGGCAGTATAGAACCCCATTTATTACGAATGATGGTATCGTATACATATTTTCATTCTTACAAGGAACTGGAACTCCTGATAACGGAATTATGGTAGATATAAATGGAAGTAAACCACCTAATACATACGGGAAAGATTTATTTACATTTCGAAGAACTACAGATAAAGGAATAATTCCAAACTGCTTTGATAAAACTGAAAATGAAGTAAAAAGTGATTGTTCTAAAAATGGCGCTGGAGTCTGTTGTTCTAGGAGAATATTATTGGATAACTGGGAAATAAAATATTATTAAAGACATTGAACTATTGCCCAAAATAAAATATTGTTCTATGCTATATATATGATTAAACAGCTGAGAATTAAAGATTACATATTAATCGATGAGCTTACCGCAAATTTCGATTCTGGTCTTAACGTTATTACAGGTGAGACCGGTGCAGGTAAGAGTATTTTGATAAACGCAATAGATATTGCATTTGCCCCTAGAGTTTCAAAAGATGTTATAAAACACGAAAAAGATAAGGCTGTAATAGAACTTGTAATAGAAAATAAAAAACATGACCTTAAAGCATTATTTGATGAAAATGGTGTAGATGATTATGGTGAAGAAATTGTACTTACCAAAGAAATTACTTCAAATGGTGTTCGATCAAGAGTTAATGGGACAATTGTTAATCTCGAGTTTATAAAGAATTTAAAAAGTTGCTTTCTTGATATCCACTCTCAACATCAAACTTACGCATTTATGCAGCCTAAGTATCATATTACTTTGCTGGATAACTATGCAAAAGAATCTTACGGTGAAAAACTCGAAAAGTATAAAGAAAAATTTAAAGAGTATGTTCAACTTCAAAATAAACTTGAAGATTTAAAAGCAGCTTCCAATGCTACTGAAAATCAAATAGAATTCCTACAATTTCAGGTAGAAGAGATTGAAAGTGCCAATATCACATCAAGTGATGAAGATGAGAAGTTAAGTGAAGAACTTGAAGTTCTTGAAAACTCTGAAAAATTAAAAGAACTAACCGGCACATCTTATTGGACTATCAATGGAGATGACGGATCAATTATTGAGGCACTGGGGAAGATTAAACAAAATATTTCAAAAGCTGCTTCTATGGATAAAAATTTGGAGGAAATTGAAAGCAACATAATAGATATTATTGAGCGATTAAAAGATTCATCCAGTGATTTAAGAGAATACAGCCAAAATCTTGATAATGACACGGAAAGACTAAATGAAATTCAAGAAAGATTATTTATTCTTGATAAATTGAAAAGGAAATATGGCGGTACATTAGAATCTGTTCTTGCAAATTTTGAGCAACTTTCAAATGAATTAAGAACAATAGAGTTTTCAACACAAAATATTGAAGAAATAGAAAATAAAATAAGTGAAACAAAAAAAGATCTTGAAAATAAAGCTTTTGAAATAAGTGAAAGCAGAAAAAATTATGCACAAGTCTTATCTGTACTAATTCAAGAAAAATTGGAAAAACTTGAGTTGCCTAAAGCTAAATTTGAGATTTCCATTCAACAAAAAGAACTTAGTTCAGATGGAATTGATAATGTTGAATTTTTAATATCAACAAACGTGTCTGAAGATTTAAAACCTCTTGCAAAAGTAGCATCAGGCGGTGAAATTTCCCGTGTTATGCTTGCAATAAAATCTATTTTTGCACAAAGTGACAATATAAATACTGTGATTTTTGATGAAATTGATACTGGGATTTCAGGGAAAGCCTCACAAAGTGTTGCTGATGAAATTGCAGAACTTTCAAAATATCATCAAATAATACTTATTACACACCAACCAATAATAGCTTCAAGAGCTGATAAACATTTTTATGTAAGAAAATCCCAATGTGATGAAACAAAAGTTGAGGTGTATGTTCTAAATGGAGAAAATAGAATTAAAGCTCTGGCAGAGTTAGCCGGGGGAGAGATAAATGAGCAATCAATTGAATTTGCCAGATCTTTAGTAATGAATTAATAAAAAGCGCACATTAGTGCGCTTTAAAATTAGTCTTCAATAAAATCTCTAAAATGTTGTAATTCCTTTTTCTCTCTGATTTTACTTAAAGCAGAATCTTCTAGTTGCCTTATTCTTTCCTTTGAATATCCCATAATTTCACCAAGTTGTTCTAGAGTTCTTGGAGTCTCTCCATTTATCCCAAAACGACAGGAAATTATTTTCTTTTCTCTTTCTGGAAGAGTCGATAACAACTCATCTACACTGCCTTTTAAAGCATTATTTTTTGTCTGAACCTCCGGAGAACGATAGGATTTATCCTCAACATAATCTCCTACATTCAAATCATCTGTTACAGGAGTCTCGAGACTTATCGGCTCCTTTATTATTGATTTTTTAATTACTAAAAGTTGTTTTAAATTAATTCCTAGTCCTTCTGCTATTTCTGCATCATTAGGCTCTCTTCCTAATTCAAAAGACAAAGTTGTGTACATTTTTTTATACTTTCGAATTTTATCGGTCATATGAACAGGAATTCTTATTGTTCTTGAACTATTTGAAATTGCTCTTATTATGGTTTGTTTTATCCACCATGTCGCGTAGGTAGAAAATTTAAAGTTTTTTGAATAATCAAATTTTTCAGCAGCTTTAATTAAACCCAAAGAACCCTCTTGCACCAAATCCATAAACAATACACCTTGCCCGATATATTTTTTAGCAATACTTACAACAAGTCGTAAATTTGCTTGTACAAGTTTTCTTTTCGCAATTTCCGCTTGAGATTTTTTACCTTCCTTTATTTGCTTACCAAGAGCTTTTTCTTCTATTGAATTTAAAAGTTTAACTTTTCCAATATCTTTTAAATACATCTGCAAAATATCATCATCATGAGATATTGAATTAAATATTTTAGGTTCTTCATCTTCATTCAAATTCAAATATTCAAATTCGTCATCCTGAAAATTTGGTTGTAAATCTTTGTATAAATCTTCTTCTTGAAATTTTTTCATCACAGCCATTAAAATCCCTCATCTTCTACAAAAATTTCTACACTTTTTATATTTGTGACGAAATCAAATTAATTTTGTTTCAATAGTTCTTTTTGTGTAAAATGTTTATATGGGAATTATTGGAGAAAAAGAATTTATTGATAGGCTAAAAACTTTTTCAGAAAAATCGTTTAAGCCTGGAGAACGAAAAAACTTAGAAGAATTGGACTCGCATGATTATAGGTATCTTGAGTCAGGAGAATTTTGTACAAATTTACACATTCATACATCCCATTCTGACGGGACTATGAATATTGATGAATTATTAGAATGTGCTCAAAAAACAGCAAAAAACAATCCTAATTTCTTAATAGCTATAACAGATCATGACACAATAGAAGGCGATAAAGAAGTTGTTGAAAAAATAAATAAATATAAAGATGTAAACATTTGTCTCGGACTTGAAATATCCACAATCGGAATCAATTTTCCAAAACAGACTAAGCCATGCCAGATTCATTTACTGGTATATGGCATAGATCCATATGAAGAAAATCTTAATAGATATCTTTTGAATAAAAAGAATTTGAAACTTAATCTGGCAAAAGAAACCATAGAAAAGTTAAACATCGCATTACCAGGTTACAATTTCAATATCGAAGAAGCTTCAAAGTGCCATATTATGATAAAAAAAGGGCAAGATGAAGTTGCTCATCCGCTAAAAAAATATACATCTGGTAAAATCATTCTTAACCATTATTTGCCTAATGCAGAATTTTCATATGATTTACCAATAAAAAAGTTTAAATATTTATTCAAAAACACAACAGAACCATATTTCAAAAATTATAAAAAAGCTCTGGAAATGTATATAGGGCAAGATCTGCCGCCAATCCCAGAAAATATTGAAAATAAAATAAATATTGCAAAAGAAATCTATATGAAAGCTCACCCTTCTATAGGAAAAATGCTAGAGCCATTTTCATCTTTTGAAGAAACTGTAGAATTTGTATCAAACCTTAAATCAGGCGTCATGTCAATTGCTCATCCTGCAAGATCAAAAGCCTACTGTCCTGAATTTTATACATATTTATTTGAGCACTTTAAAAAATATGGAAAAGATAAAGCTCTATTATACGAAGGTTATTATCAGTCCTATGAAGGAAATTATTTTCAAAAATGGCAACCAATTATTGATGAAACTGCTAAAAAATTTAACTTAATCAAAACTGGCGGACTTGATTCGCATGGAAAAGATATAGTTACAAGATGTCCTTATTCATAATTAGAAAGGTTAAAATGATAAAAAAATTTTTAATAATCTCGCTATTACTAATTGCTCAAACTGCTATAGCAGATGAAGGTTACGTAAGTCCGGAAAGTTATGCTGTAAATGAGTCAGAATTACTTGACTATATGGATGTCCCTGCGACAAGCAAACCTACGTTAAATGATTTGGACAAACCAATTAAATTCAAAAAGAATAAGAAGGTAAAACATTCTGAAAATTATGAAACAACTTCTGATTATGAAACATCTACAAATACAACAGACGAGAAATATAAAAAAAGAATAATGTACAAAATTGCTAAATGGTGGGTAGATCAAAGATATAAAAGAGAAGAATCTCATCATGGAACAAAACATGAAATTAAAGTAAAACAAAGAATGGAATACGAAAAACAGCAGCAAGAAAAGCTGGAAGAGCAAGAAAAAAACGAAAATTCTTAAATTCAACAAAAATATCAAAAAAAGTAGTTGACAATAAAATTTGTTTTGGTTATTATTAATTCTGCTGAGGGCGTTTAGCTCAGTTGGTAGAGCGCCTCCCTTACAAGGAGGATGTCAGAAGTTCGAGTCTTCTAACGCCCACCATAAAAAAGACGATAGCTAAGGTTATCGTCTTTTTTATTTTACTTAAACTCTATTTCATTTCCTTTTTAAAGTCCTTGTATATCCTGCCTGATTTATATATATCATAATTTGCATCATTTAATGTATCTGCCATAAGCTTTGAATATCTTGCATAATCTAATTTTGCAGCAGGATTATTAAAGTAAAACATACTGTTTGTATTTGAGGCCGCCAAACGATGAATTCCATTTGATGCAAAAAGTTCCCCATTATGCATACTTAAACAATCATAATCTTTTTTATTAAAATGAACATAGTTGACCAGCATGGAAATTCCATCCTCAATAGAATCAAGTGCTTTTAGAATGTGTTGTATAGTATATTTTGTATCTTTTTCACACCCTGGGAGCACATGTATTTCAAATCTATTCTTGTCAAAAGGCAAATTATCGGATTTTATAATTCCTCTTAATGTATCTGCAATATCCTCTACATAAGTACCATTATAAATATGTGCAAGAAACTGTGAAGATTCTTTCTTATCCAAAATGCCGATTCCCGCGCATTGATAAAACTCTCTTGATTGAATTAATTCATTTAAACCTGTCTTCATGCCAATTGAGCCATATGGGAACTTTAACTGTTCCAAGTTATAAGCATTCTTTACAGGGCGTTTATTCAAAAATTTTACATGAATATTTTCTAAAGGTAAACTTGCAAGATTACTTACCTGTAAATAATCTTTAGTACATCTCTTCAAAGTTAACTTTTTTTGAAAAAGCCCTTGAAATGAAATATTAGAATAAGCCACCAATGTATCATATGGAACCTTTTTAAGATGTTCTAATCCAGAATTTAAACAACGCTTACTTGAGAGTAAATGAGACTCTTTTGAATTATTATAAGTAGAATTTAATTTTATTGGAGTAATGTTCACAAAAAAAATAAAACCTCTAAAAATTTTTTTTGCTAATTATTTCTAGTTATCGTATATTAGATTTATGCACGAAAATGATATATTAAATGTTAAAATAGAAAAATTTTCAAACCTTGGTACCGGAATTGCAAAAGTAGACGGGCAAGTGGTTTTTGTCGAAAATTCCTGTCCTGAAGATGAAGTAAAAATAAAAATAACTAAAGTTAACAAAAATTATGCGACGGCAAAAACTCTAGAAGTAATAGCTCCATCAAAACACAGAATTGAACCATTTTGCCCAATGCAAAAAATTTGTGGAGCTTGCCAGCTCCAATTTATTGATTATGATTACCAACTCAAGTTAAAAAAACAAATTGTAGAAGATGCAATGAGGACAATAGGACATATAGATACACCGATAAATGACCCTATTCCAAGTCCAAAAATAAAAGCATACCGATGCAAAGTGCAATATCCGGTAGCGCAAACAAAAGTTTCTGAAAGGATTTTGGCTGGCTATTACAAACCTCAATCCCATGAGTTGGTTAATATAAAATATTGTCCAATACAGCCACAAATTTGTGACAAAATTATTAATTTTATACGAAACAATGCAAAAAATTTCAATATAACCGGTTACAATGAGAAAAAACATTCTGGAGATTTAAAACATATAGTAATAAGAGTTTCCGAATATACAGAAAAGTGCTTGCTTACACTTGTTTTAAATTCTAAAAAAAGTTTTAAAAATGCAAAAGATTTTGCGACTTACATATTTGAATCATTTGATGAAATATCTGGAGTATGTTTTAACTACAACGATAAAAAAACAAATGTAATCCTCAGTTCTAAAACAGAATTAATCTGTGGTAAAGATTTTGTTGAAGAAAAAATTATTGATAAAGTTTTCAAAATTGGTACAAATACATTTTTTCAAGTAAACCCCAAAAGTGCTGAAAATATTTTCAAATACGTAAAAGAATATATACAAAACAACTATAAATCCCCAATAGTACTTGATGCCTATGCCGGGGTATCTTCTTTTGGAATATGCATATCCGATGTTTGCCAAAAAGTTGTAAGTGTTGAAGAAAATGAATATTCTACGAATCTTGCGAAAGAAATTATTAAAATTAATTCTATAAATAATATTGAAATTAATAACATGGATGCAGGAAAATTTTTCCAAAAAGAGACACGAAAATTTGATGCAATAATTCTCGACCCACCTAGAAAAGGTTGTTCTAAAGAATCTTTAGACAATGCATTAAAACTATCAAAGGGTAAGATTATTTACGTAAGCTGCAATCCTGCAACATTAGCAAGGGACTTAAAATATTTAACAGAACAAGGCTGTATAGTTGAAAGTATACAACCCTTTGACATGTTTTGTCACACTTTCCATATTGAAAATGTTGCAATTATATCTACTTAGTTTCTTTCACACCTGACACGTGATTGAAATACTCAACAGCGCTGCTTAAACCCTCTTGAATTTTCTTTATTAGGGCTCTATCATGACGCTTGTCTTGAGTAAGTTCTTTAAGAACAAGTTGACTTGGGTTACCAGCTTTTCTTTTTTCTACATAACAAGAATTCAATTTATCATTTAATCCAGCAAAATAAGTCTCCAATAGACTAATATCTTCTTTAGAAAATCTTATTGGGATTTCTTCTTCAATTGCAAATAAATCCTTGTTTTTTGCATTTAAGAACAACTTTTGAGAAACTTTACCTCTAAACATTTGCTCTATTAAATCAATATATCTTTGAGCTTTTTGAGAATTAGATCCAACAGTATTGTCTTCAAATTTCATTCTTAGTTTATTAAAATCTCTTAAATAAGTATATATTCTGGTAGACTCTAGGTGTTTTGCTGATGCATAATTTGGGCCGAAAAGAATAATTAATTCATGATTTACAGGATAATCGGACTTATCTGTGACCCTTACGAATCTCATTTGTACATCTTCATAGCCTGACCTTTGAGGTTTTCCGACACTGTAACGCAACTCTGGAGGTAGCGCAACTACCTGTTCAGAAATACCTTCCAAACGGATGTCTAAATCTGGGACAGAAACCGTTTCTTGAAGATTTTTAGCAGACTTCATAACGTAGCCTCTTTTTAATAAATCTTCCACAGTTTTTTCGGTATTAGCCAAAACGTAACCACGCTTTTGCATTTCTGGCAATAGGCCTTCTACTATTGGAGTCAAATTATATGGATCAGAGTAATATATTGTAGCTCTTATAGCGTCAGGCACACGCATACTCCCAGAACGACTAATTTTACTTACAAAAGACTCCGCAGATTTTACAGGGGACATTTCACAATATTCTCGGTCGAATGAAAATCCGTGTTTTTTCAACGACAATGATATTGATTCTAACACATCCAAATAAGTAGTTGCAATTCTTGTCATTCTGTCTTTATTTTTTTCAATACCCGCCGCAATAACATCAGATATTGTATTCACCGCAGGTTTACCTGATTTTAAAACCCCAGAAAAACTCACTGTATCAACACTAGGCATACTTACAAAAGTATTTCTTTTCTGAACTGAGGTATTTTGAAAATTATTTTTATTCTTAAAATCGTAAAACTTTGGAGTAACTGACTGTATATTCATAAATTTACACCTACCATTCACTTGATATAAAAAACACCAAGATTTAAATTTTACAGGATTTTTGTATTTAAGTTAGAATTGTTACATAAATTTACATACAATATTTTTTTGTTAAAAAATTATGTTTGTATTATCATGAAATAGCATAGTTTAAATTAAGTAATAGCAATTAAATAAGGAGGTTTGCTAATTATGCCAGGAAAAACTATAACAGTTGACGGCAACTACGCAGCAGCGCATATTGCTTATGCACTAAGCGAAGTATCCGCAATTTATCCTATCACTCCTTCATCTACAATGGGTGAATGGATTGATGAGTGGGCGTCCCAACACAAAAAAAACATATGGGGCGAAGAAGTTAGAGTTGCTGAAATGCAATCAGAAGCAGGTGCAGCAGGTGCTGTTCACGGTTCTCTTGCAGCAGGTTCATTAACTTCAACTTACACAGCATCACAAGGTTTATTACTAATGATCCCTGTTATGCACAAAATGGCTGGGGAAATGCTTCCTCACGTAATTCACGTTGCAGCTCGTGCAATAGCTGCACAATCTTTGGCAATCTTCGGAGACCATTCAGACGTTATGGGTTGCCGTAACACAGGTTATGCAATGTTAGCTGCAAACTCTGTACAAGAAGAAATGGATTTAGCTTTAGTAGCTCACCTTGCTACATACAAAGCAAAAGTTCCTTTCTTGCAATTCTTTGATGGCTTCAGAACATCTCATGAAGTTCACAAAATTGAAGAAATTTCTTACGAAGATATCGCAAAACTTGTAGAACCAAAATACATAGAAGAATTCAGAAACAGAGCAATGAGACCTGAAGCTCCTATATGTAAAGTTGGTGCTCAAAACACTGATGTATACTTCCAAGGTCGCGAAACAGTTAACAAATACTATGATGCTGTTCCAGACATTGTTCAAGAATACATGGATAAAGTTGCTGCTGTAACAGGCAGACAATATCACCCATTTGATTATGTAGGTGCTCCTGATGCTACTGATGTAATCGTTGCAATGGGTTCAGGTTGTGAAACTATTGAAGAAACTATTGAATACTTGAATGCTAAACGCGGAACAAAATATGGTTTGGTAAAAGTAAGATTGTACAGACCATTTGATGTAAAACGTTTCTTAGAAGCACTTCCTTCTACTGCAAAACGTGTTACAGTTCTTGATAGAACAAAAGAACCTGGTTCTATCGGTGAACCTTTATACTTAGACGTTGTTGCAGCTCTTGCAGGTAAAGATGTTAGAATTATTGGCGGACGTTATGGTCTATCTTCTAAAGAATTCACTCCATCAATGGTTCTTGCAGTTTACAAACACGCTGAAAACAATGGTTTCCACGGATTTACAGTTGGTATCGAAGATGACGTTACACACAAATCATTGAAAGTTGAAGAACATATCGTAACAGAACCTGAAGGTACTACAAACTGTATGTTCTGGGGCTTGGGTTCAGATGGTACTGTTGGTGCTAACAAAAACTCAATTAAAATTATCGGTCAATATACAAACAAAGATGCTCAAGCATACTTTGCTTATGACTCTAAAAAATCATTCGGTGTTACAGTATCTCACTTGAGATTTGGTGATAAACCTATCAAGTCTACATACCTAATTACAGCACCTGATTTAGTATCTTGCTCAACTCACTCATACATTGGCAGATACGACCTATTAAAAGGTATTAAAGAAGGTGGTGTATTCTTACTTAACAGCCCTTGGTCAAAAGAAGAAGCATTCTCTCACTTAACAAGAGATATGCAAGAAACAATCATTAATAAGAAAATCAAATTCTACAATGTAGATGCAGAAGCTCTTATTAAAAAACAACCAGGCTTACGCGGTAAAGGTGCAAACACTGTAATGATGGTTGCATACTTCAAAGTTTGCGGAATCATCCCATTTGAACAAGCTTACGAAGGTATGAAAGAAATGACTAAGAAAACCTTCAAGAAAAAAGGTGATGATGTTGTAAACATGAACTTAGCATTGATTGATGCAGCAGTAGATGCTTGCGAAGAAGTAATTGTTCCTTCTTCATTGGCAGGTGTAAGTGCAGCAGATCCTGTTAAATTCATATCAGACAATGCAAGCGAATTTGCTAAGAAAATCATTGAACCTTCAATGAGACAAAAAGGTGATGATATTCCTGTATCAGCTATGTCTATTGATGGTGTAATTCCTACAGGAACATCTTGTTTGGAAAAACGTGCAATTGCTCCTAGAGTACCTCATTGGAACTCTGAATATTGTATTCAATGCGGCATTTGTGCTTCAGCTTGTCCTCACGCAGCAATCAGAACTAAATTAGTAGAACAAGATGACTTGAAAAATGCTCCAGAATCATTCAACACTGTTGATGCAAAACCAAATGACCATGGAGAAAAATTCAAAGTTCAAGTATACTGCAAAGATTGTACAGGTTGCGGAGTTTGCTTGGATCAATGTCCTATGGCTAAAAATCCTGAAAAAGCAGCTTTAACTTGGTCTACAATCGAAGAAGAAGAAGCAGCTGGAGAAATGGCTAATGAAGAATTCTTCGATGCATTGCCTGACAACGTTATGGGTAAAAACACAACCAAAACAATTAAAGGTGCAATGTTGAGAAAACCTTTATTCGAATTCTCTGGAGCTTGTGCTGGATGCGGAGAAACTCCATATGTTAAATTGGTTTCTCAATTATTCGGAGAAAACGTAATCGTTGCTAACGCTACTGGTTGTTCTTCAATTTACTCAGGAACATTCCCAACTATTCCTTATACAACTAACAAGGATGGTAGAGGTCCAGCTTGGGCAAATTCATTGTTTGAAGACAACGCAGAATTCGGTTTTGGTATGAGACTTGCTGTAGACCAAAACAGAGCAACTTTAAAATCTTATGTAGAAAAAGTTGTTGCAAACGAAAAAACTCCAGCAGATTTGAAAGAAGCTCTTGAAAATGCAATGTCTCACTTTGAAAATTCTAAAACAGAAGAAGCTATTGCTGCTCAAGATAAAGCTAAGGAAGTTCTTGCTAAATATGCAGATGTACAATGCTCTGATTTAGCAAAAGTTAGAGAACTTCAAGATTACTTCACTGATAAATCTGTATGGATCATCGGTGGTGACGGTTGGGCAAACGATATCGGATACGGCGGTATTGACCACGTTCTTGCTCAAAACAAAAACGTAAATATCCTCGTACTTGATACAGAAGTTTACTCTAACACCGGCGGTCAAGCTTCTAAGTCAACTCCTACAGGTGCTGTTGCTAAATTTGCTACAGGCGGTAAGAGAACTTATAAGAAAAACATGGGCTTGATGAGTATGTCTTATGGTTACGTTTATGTAGCATCAGTTGCTTTAGGTGCTGATAGAGCTCAAACTCTTAAAGCATTCCAAGAAGCTGAAGCTTACGATGGACCATCAATCATCTTCGCTTATGCTCCTTGTATCGCACACGGTATCGATATGAGCAAAACTCAAACTGAACAAAAACGTGCTGTAGAAGCAGGTTACTTCCCATTATACAGATATAACCCTGCTAACCCTGAAGCACCGTTCACTTGGGATGCTAAAGATCCTAAAGGAAGCTACCAAGATTTCATCAGATCTGAAGGACGTTATAAGTCATTACTTAAAACAAATCCTGAAGCAGCTGAAGCTCTTTATGCTCAAGCAGAAGAAGATGCAGCTAAACGTATGGCAGTATACAAAGCTGTTGGAGAATTGATGAAATAATCATTATTCTTTAAGAATATTAAAAGAGATATCCTAAAAAGGATATCTCTTTTATTTTACTAATATGCAATAAAAAAGACCGATTTATCACTCGGCCTTTTTTATTTATTTCAATTTTAAATTATTAATCTTCTTCATCGTCATTCAAAGATTCAATCTCCTCAGTAACCTCATCAGATAAATTATCTGTAGGATTATTCAAAAGATCTAAATCCTCACGATTTTTCATTTCTGTCTTTAAGAAATCATTTTCTAATTCAAGTTCTACCTGGCGAGCTTTTAAAACTTCTAGCTGACGATCTTTTAATTCATTATAATTTTTTGCAAACTCATTTCTCACAGATGCCCCGTGTCCTAATGAGTGCAACAAACCACCTAAAAGAAGAATTTGAGGAGACCAAGCTAAAGACATAGCACCAAATTCTTTTAACGGTTCCGGAGTCTTATTTACAACTCGTCCAAAGAAATTCTTCACAGACTCAACAACAGAGCTTTCATTTATAGCTTTTGCGACTCTAGCAGTTCCATTTTTTAAGAAATCAGGTGCATCTATTTTTCCAATCCTAGTAGCTAATCTTCCACTAAGAGAAATTGCACCAATACCAGCTCCTAACAATAGAAGCATTGAAGCTATCGGATGTTCTTTATCAAATTTTCTTACTTCTGAAGACGATTTTGAAAGTTTATCTTTTGCCAAACCTACAAGAGCAACAGAACCAAGAGCTGTTCCCCATAACGCAGATTCTTTCAAACCATTTGCAATTCTAGCAGCTACACCGGAAAGATTTTTTGAAAAAATCTTAGATTTTCCCTTGCAAAGAACCCCAGCTGCAACACCTGCTGCTAGCGGAGCTGCCATTATCAATCCTTTCGTAATCTTTTGATGTTTTTTTCTATCGAATTTTGATTCGGCTTCCATATAAGCAAGCTGACGAATGTTCTTGTCGTTAATACTAGCCAAAACATCATCAGCACTATTAATTTTTCCTTGAAAACCTACTGAATTAACCACTGAAATTTGCATACACACACCTACACTTTCACGAGTAAATTATACTGTATTAAAGCGCAAAAGTAAAATTTTTTGCTAATTTTTAAAATTTTTGTTAAGAATATTTACAACATATTAAATTAAGAATGTATTTCTTATATTATACAAGAATGAAAAGATTTTACATTCACACTATGGGCTGTAAAGCTAACCAATTTGAAAGCTCAATAATTATTGAAAACCTTGAAAAAAATGGGTTTGAACAAGTAAAAGATATAAAAAATGCAGATTATTACATATTAAACTCTTGCACTGTTACTCATAAAAGTGACAACGAAGCAATGTATTTACTAAGAGCTGCAAAACACAAAAATCAAAAGATTACAACTATAATTACAGGTTGTGTAGCTCAGATTGAAAAAGAAAAACTTCTTGAAAATGACTTTGTTGATTACGTAATAGGAAATAACGAAAAGCTTGATTTATATAATATATTAACTAATATTCAAAATTCTCATTGTGCAGTAAATGATATTATGCAATTGGATAAATTTAATCAAGTAGAATTATTAGACACTACAAAAACACGTGCCAGCTTAAAAATCCAAGACGGCTGTGATAACAGATGCACATATTGTATAATTCCTTTTGCAAGAGGTAAAAGCAGAAGTGCAGATATAAATTTCATAGTTGAACAAATCAATAATTTTTCAGATCATGGCTTTAAAGAAATAGTTCTCACAGGAATTCATATTGGGCAATGGGGAAAAGATATTGGACTTACATTACTAGATTTATTAAAAGAAATTGAGACAAGGACAAAAATTGAAAGATATCGGCTAGGTTCTTTAAACCCATTGGAAATCACCGACGAACTATTAGAATTTTTAAAATCATCAAAAAAGTTTTGTCCACACTTCCATCTATCATTACAATCCGCTTGCAATAAGACTTTGCGTTCAATGAACAGATTTTATAGTGTTGAAAACTATTTGAAGCAGATTGAAAAAATAAATACAATATTCGATTTACCTTTTCTGGGGAGCGATATAATTACAGGATTTGCAGGAGAAACAGATGAAGATTTTAATATAACAGTGGGAAATCTCAGAAAATCCGGGCTATCTCAAATACATACATTTCCATACTCAATTAGAAAAGGAACAGTAGGAGCTGAATCTTTAGACCAAGTGGATGAAAAAAAACGCCAAATGAGAGCTGACATAGTAAAAGCTCTTTCTGCACTGAAAAGAATTGAATTTATTAACAAAAATATAGGTAAAACCCGAGAAATACTTATTGAAAAGCACACCGACAAGAAAACAGGGCTATTAAAAGGTGTAAGCAGAAATTACCTAACAGTTCTTATTAATTCAAAAGATACAAAATACACAAACACAATACAAAATGTTAAATTAACAGAATTTAAAAACGGTAAAATTTACGGAGAATTGGTATAAAAAAAAAGGACTCATTAAATGAGTCCTTTTTTCTAATTTCTACTATTTAACTTTGCAAGCAATCTTAAAATTTCAGTATAAAGCCATACAAGGGTAATCATCAGCCCCATAGCCCCATACCACTCATAATCTTTACTTAGCATATTTTGAGAAGCATTCTCTATAAAAAAGAAATCTTGTATCAAAGACATTGCAGCAATACCTACAACTAAAATACTGAAACCTATTCCTACAGGACCTGCTTCCCATATCATAGGGATACCTCTACCAAAAAATGATGCTATAAATTGAATTAAATAAATTGCTAAAAAAGAAAGTAAAGCTGTCTTTAAAACAGCTGCAAACTTATCTGTATACTGAATCATTTTTGCTTTGTACAACATCAACATAACAAATAAAACAGTAAATGTTCCCAATATCGCTTGCAATACAATACCATGCCATTGAGCCTCAAAAAACATTGAAAAAGCTCCTAAGACAAGTCCTTCCATGAATGCATAAGGCGCAGCAGTATATTTAGCAAGTTTGACATTAAAACACGTAACTAGAACTAAAATAAAACCAATTACACCACCTGCAGCCATAAACATTGGAACAATTGCCGGACTGGAAAATAAAGAATAAATACTTATAGCAGCACCTGCGACAAGACAAGCAAACAGCATGAATATTTTGCTAACTGTACCTTGAATCGTCATCGGTTCACTATCAAGAATTCTTTCCTTTGCAGAGAATCTATCTTCGTTTAGAATCGGATTTGACATAATTAACTCCTTCCTTTACCATGATTATATACTATACTGTAAAAATATACCATATCTTAATAATTTCATAAGGTTTAGCATGTTTCTTGAGAATTTTTGTAAATTTATAAAATATTACGGGAAGGGAAGATACCTAAAGTTAGTTGGTTTTACCGGGCTTTCATTCATAGCGGGCTGTCTTGAATTTATTGGAATTGCCCTAATTTATCCTTTTATTATACTAATCATCCAACCTGAAAAGATCCAATCTTTCTATTTCCTAAAAATAGATAACAGTTTAAAAAGTGGTCTTCTTATTGGACTTTTGGTTCTAAGTATTTTTATTATAAAAAATGCTTTTATAATTTTTACACAATACATACAAAACAAATTTGTATGCAATTGGAAACAGGCTATTGTTAATAAGTTTATGCATTACTACATTTATGCACCTTATAAAAACACAATGCAGACATCAAGTACAGACAAGTTATATACAACAGAAATTGTTTGTTCTCAAGTCGTTGACAGCTTTATAATGAGAGTTCTAAACCTTTTAACAAACACCATTATCATAGGTATGGTAATTACTTTACTTCTAATAAAATTTCTCGTGCCAGCAATTGTCACAATGATATTTGTTTTTGTTACTATTACCATCCAAAACAAGTATTTTAAATCGCGAACAGCTGAAATTGGTTCAATATTGGCAGAAAAATACCACAAGTATAAAACTAATTTGCTGGAAAACACAAATAATATAAAAGAAATAAAAATATTGTCTTCTGAAAATCTTTTCTATAACAATTTTATAAATTCTGCAAAATCTCTTAATCGAATTCAAATTCTGCAAGGATTTTACAGTTCAATCCCACCATATATAGTAGAAATTCTGGTAGTATTTGCATTAATAATCATGGCCTTCATACTATCGCTGCAAAATCAAAATAATAATTCCGAACTTATAGCATCATTTGCAATCGTTGTAGCAGCGCTTTTTAGAATTGCACCAGCACTTAATAGAATTCAATCTTCTATAATCAACATTAATGCTTCCAGAAACTTTGTAAAAAGACTTAACGAAGAATTTGAAAAATGCAATTTCAGTACATTAAAATATGAAACTTGCATAAATTGCAAAAAACTGGACTTTAAAGATAAGATTCAACTAAAAAATATCAATTTTTCATATAATAGCTCTAAGCATGTAATAAAAAATGTGTCTTTTGATATTAACAAAGGTGATTTTATAGGAATTATAGGACTTTCTGGGGCGGGTAAAAGCACTCTTGCGGACATTATAACAGGTTTATTACCAGTAGATTCCGGAGAAATTACAATAGATGGCATGCCACTTAATAGTGAAACATTCCCACATTTCAGACAAATACTTGGATATGTTCCGCAACAAATAAATATATTAGATAAATCATTCAAAGAAAATGTGGCATGGGGTTGTGAAAAAATTAACGAAGAAGGTGTTGTAAAAGCTCTAAAAGCTGCTCAATTATTTGAGATAATAAAAGAATACCCTGAAGGGATTAATTCAAACATAATAGTTGGCTCTAATGGTCTATCACAAGGGCAAAAACAGCGTTTGGCAATCGCAAGAGCCCTATACAGAGATCCCGAAATTATAATTCTTGATGAAGCGACCTCAGCATTGGACGTACAGGTAGAAAATGAAATAACAGAGATGTTAAAACAAATAAGTTCAACAAAAACAATTATTGCAATCGCTCATAGACTATCAACCTTAAAAGCATGCAATAAATTAGTTTATATGAAAGAAGGTCAAATTGTTGATATCGGTTCATTCGAAGAATTATCAGCAAACTACCCTGAATTTGATAACTTAGTAAAATTATCATCAATTAATAAACAAATTTAAAAAAAAGACTTTACAATAAAAATTTTTTATTTTATAATAACAGTACAACCCCCAGTTAAGTGGGGTGCATAAAATAAAGTAATCCTCAGTAGCTCAATGGCGGAGCAACCGGCTGTTAACCGGTAGGTTGTTGGTTCGAGTCCAACCTGGGGAGTTTTTTATTTAGGAAAAATTTTCCCGGATCGTCTAGTGGCAGGACTGAAGATTCTGGCTCTTCCAACGGTGGTTCGAACCCATCTCCGGGAGTTTTTAGTAAATAGCTGTAATAAAGTGAGTGCTTTGCGTATGACAGATGGTGCGATTATTTCGGGCAATCGGCTTTTGTAGCGGGTTTTAGGGGTAGGAAATAATCAAACCATGTGTACCATAAATACTCTTTTTACTCTTTTTCTACTCGGGGCAGATGGTGTGATTATTTCGGGCAAAAGGATTGCAACTCTCTTTCTGCTTGTGTTTTAGGGCGATTAAGGCTTGGTACAAATGGTATGATTATTTTGGGCAACTGAGTAATTTGAGTAATTTGAATTTATTGTGTTTTACCTAGCCTATGTACTATTCCCAAAGATCCATTGCAAACAAATTATTAATGTAGTTATCGTCTACTCTTTCACAAGTCTCTTCTTTTGGTTTTTTCCAAAACAATTGTTTTGATTTAATTTCTTCTAATACTTGCGTTATTTTTTTATTATCTTTATAACGAACAAACATTTCTTCCAGCATGTCTTCTTGTTTATCAATTGGCGAATCTTGAATTAATTTTAAAATCCTCGTTGCTTCTTTATCACCTATTATGTTTGACTGTCTGCTCTTTCTTTTTAGTATCAAAAAATTTCGAGGACTGTCACTTAGACCTTTACTACGAGCTTCTTTTACTAATTTAGATACTGTACTAAGACTTTCCTTGGTTTCAATTCCTCCGATATCAATACATACCCCATTTATCAAATTGCCTGGGTTTGTTGATAAATCAGAATGCTCTAATCCTAATCTTTTAAAATTAAACATATTTCCATGGATAGTTCCATCTAAAAATTTAGATATTGAAAATGGATTATCCGATAAAACAAACATATCAGGTAATACCAAGCCTTGGCTTTCAGATATTTTATGACCATTCATATATCTTATATATTCAGTGGCATTTGCTTCTGCATTTGCACCATGCATTGTTGCCATATATTTATCTGTATCTGATGTTTGTAATTTTATGCTTTCTAGTGTATCCTTAAATAATTTTCTTTTTTCTTTTACCTTATTTAAATCCAGTTCAATCTCTTTTGATCTTGCATAAGATACAATTTCTTCATCAGAATATTGTGAAAATATTTTGTTAGTTTTTTCAAATAGTGTTCTATTAAAATTATTATCTGATTTATAACATTTTATAATTCTATCAGCAACTAATTTCTTTTCTTCTGTACCAAATATTTCACATTTATAGACATCCGAGTATGCACCTTGACCTATATTAGTTATTTTAACATTTTTTGCCATTGGTAAAATTGTTTTAAATTTATCAAGCATTGCCTGCTCTGCTTTTAATATTATTTCTGTGCTTTTTTCGTTATAAATTTTATCTGTGAACAATAATCCAATATTATCACTTTTAAGCATATTTACAGCACTATCTAATGATATTTTACTTCTATTCACTGCTTGTATATTAATTTTTGTCATACCTGTTAAAAGATAACTTGCGTTTATATATGCCTCTTGTGCTTTTAATATGGCTTGCTTTTTAGTAATAGGATTTGCTTTTAAAATGAGTTGCAATAAATCATTCGGGATATTACCCATAATCGGGTGTGATGTTGTGCTAACCATGTTTTCATATGATTGATAGTTTATTCCTTTTCGAAATATATTTTTTAGTCTTGAATATCCACAATCTGAAACCGCATTTGCACTTGTTAATTTAACTGCTTCTGAGCCAATACCATTAGCTTTTTTTGCTAAATTTATTGCTAAATCGATTTTTCCCATAAAAATATCCTTAGTCCCCTTATATATCTATATAAAGTATTTTTCTTATCAAAAATTGCCTAATTATTACAAAAATTTTTATTTTCTTTGCCTAAAATAGTCAAACTATCTGACCCAAGTAATCAAACCATGTGACTCTTTACAATAGCAAAAAGTATATAATTAATCAACCAGTTATATTTGTACGGATATATTGAAATTTTGGTAATATATGTATTAATTTGATTAGCTCAATATGCTTTGACAGACATTGCAGGAATTTGATTTTTTTGAACTAATAGGGGTGTGTTTCAAATATATCTTGATTTTTTAGTCGGAATTTGCTAAAAATAAAATTCCTGAACTGGCAAAAAAGTCCGATTACTGTCCGTCAATGTCTAAAACAAGACAGTGTCTCAAAACCTTAAATGGCGGGAATTTAGACACAGCTTAAGAATTTTGAGATAGTTCATG
>CALVHB010000013.1 GCA_944327275.1 Candidatus Gastranaerophilales bacterium
AAGGCATTATTAAAGTCAAAGATGCTTTTAATCCGTAGCAATACTGCTGAAAATAAAAATCTTATATGGAATTTCGTAAACTCTATAAAGCTTGACCCTACAGAAAGACAGGTTATTGTAGAGTTTAATTCTAATCCGTTTGGATTTTTGTTTTCTAATGGAAAAACTCCTAATAATAAAATGGAAGGTGCAAATGCACCTTCCATGAAATTGGTTGCGGGAGCTGGATTTGAACCAACGACCTTCGGGTTATGAGCCCGACGAGCTACCAGACTGCTCCATCCCGCGATATTATCGCTCACAACTTATTATGTAACGCTAAATTTTAAAATGCAAGTTTTTTTTGTAATAAATATAAATAAACATTTGGCTTGGAGGGAGGAGAAATAATAATTAGTTTTATTTTTAAAACAGTTAGGTGGATTATTTTTCTGGACCCATAATTTGTTGTTAAAATTTTTAAATTTATAATATTTATATAGCAAAAATTTATTTTAGTGGTTTTGTAAAAATTATTATAAAGGATTTAGTTATGTATTTAGTATCTGGAATTAATAATAATCACAAATTTCCGATTCAATATGGTAAACATAAAATACCAAGATTTATATATCATATAACAAGTAAAAACAATTATAATAAATTGTTAATAGATGGAACTCTTAGAATGTCAGAAGATTTATTCTGTGGTGAGGGTGTATTTACATCAGAATTAGATAATATTTTTAAAAATAGTGCACGTGCTTGGAAAGGGAAATCTTTATTAGGGGAGATCGTGAAATTTACTAATAAAGATAATGATTCTATTGTGATGTTAAAAATTCCAACTTCATCACTCGACATGGATAAACTGTATGTTCCTTCTCATAATATAATGGGCAAATTTTGTTACTCTGATGAAGTGCACAATGCAGTGGCAAAACTATACTACCAATGCAAATCTCTTGGACAATGGAAAAATTATAGCAAAAATTTGAAAAAAATTTATTTCAAATTTTTAAGAAATCAAGCCAATAAAGATATAGCAAATCACTTGTGTAAATTAACCCCTGCAAAAGATTCGAATTTATTAAAACAACGAAAACATGCATTAGAATATATCTATAAAGACAATATTCCAATGTCATTTGTGATAAAGATCGGAGAAGTAGATACCTCAAAGTTAAAAAAAACAAAAGCATATGATGAAACAAAACCGATAAAGAGTATCTTTAACTCTTTGTTAGAAGGAACTCCCGAGCAAAAAGAGACTTTGTTTCTTAATTACTAGAAGATATGTGTTTGGTTAATAAATATAGTGGATAGGATTGTCCTGAAGTTTTTGGTTTTAGCCCAATAATAAGTGAGGAATTAATACAGCAGTAAATATTATTTATTTTTAGAAAACAGCAGCAAACAAAAAGTCCGGATATTATATCCGGACTTTTTTGAGTTATAAATTACTACTATTGGAAAAGTTTTTTTAGTCTTTCGATGAAATTATATTTTCCTTCAGGTGCATCTATTTTACCTTTAACATCAGCTGCTTTTGTTCCTGTATTTACAACAGTAACATCTGTATCGTTTTTAATTGTACTATTTTCTGTGATGTTAAGTCCATCTCCTTTGTTTGATATAACAACAGGAGATCCTGTATTATTAATAGTTCCGTTAATATTCATGTCACCTTTATGGTTTACAAGTGCTGTTTGAGTCCCGTTTTCATTGTTTATTGTTCCGTTAAAATCAAGACCGTCTGAACCTGTTATATTTTTAATAAGAACATTTCCAGAACCATCAACACTGAAGCCTGATGTAGTAGTCAAACCTGTTCCGTTTTCTCTTGATGCTACGTATGTATATTCACCGCCATTGTTGTGAATTTTTCCGCCAAGAGTCAAGTGGTTTGTATTTCCTAAAATATTCAATCTGCCTTCATGGCTAATTTCATTGTTTACTGTCATATTACCACTACCATAATTTTTGATATTGGTAGTTCCAACGCCAGTTTGAGTAATTGTTCCAGCGCTTGCAAATGTTACTTCTCCACCGCCTTGTCTGTTTATAATACCAAGGTTACCATCTTCAACTTGAATGTTACCTGATACATACATATCTCCACTGTAGTTGTTTATAGCAGTTTCTCCATTTGCATTAGAGATATTACCTTGAAGATTTAAACCTCTTTCTCCTTCAGGTGTTGTTCCTTTATGGTTTATAGCAAGGTTTCCTGTATCATTAGAAATTACTGAATTTTCTTGAGCGCTTATTCCTGTTGAGTTGCCTCTTGAGAAGATAAACAAGTTTCCATCATGGTTTGTAAGAGCGCCTGCTGTTGTTAATTCTTTGTCATTTGATAATGTAAATTTGCCATTATCATTATATACATACATATTTCCAGTATTGTCAACTTTACCAACAACTGTAAAGTCTCCTTTTCCGGCATTTACAAGTTTTAAATCACCTTCGTTTGTAATTTGAGCATTCTTAGAAATAAAGAAATCAGCAGCATTTTCTTTATTTATTATACCCATATTACCTTGGTTATTGATTTTTCCATTAACAAGAAGTTGACCGTTTGTATTATTAATAGCTGTTTCTCCGGTATTAGTGATGGTCCCTTCCAAACTCATTCCTTCAGCACCACTGTTTTTAATTGAAACATTTCCGTTGCCAACAACGTTGCTAGATGATGTTAGTGAAAGTTTACTACCTTCGTTCCAGATTGTTACATTTCCTTCTTGAGAAGTAACATTTCCGCTAACGCTTAGTTCTCCAGCTTTGTTTTCAATTGAAACTGTTCCGTTATTAGCAGTCATTGTTCCATTTAAAGCCATTCCGTCAGCACCTTCATTTTCAAGTCTGACAGTGTTGTTTGCTGTAACTTG
The DNA here is from genome assembly GCA_944327275.1 of Candidatus Gastranaerophilales bacterium. GTDB lineage: Bacteria > Cyanobacteriota > Vampirovibrionia > Gastranaerophilales > Gastranaerophilaceae > Stercorousia. The sequence goes on from CALVHB010000013.1 coordinate 2,868, forward strand.
AGCCTCAGAAGTAAGAGTCATTTTGCCATTTCTATTAACAATTCTTACACTAGGTTCTGCATTAACCGTTCCGGATATTTCCATTCCGCCATTGCCTCTGTTGACAATGTCAGTTTTACCTTTAGATGTTGTATTACCTGCTAAAGCAAGTTTCCCTGTACCATCGTTTACCACTGCGAGTTCATTGTCAGTAGTGACTTTTGCATTTTTGCCGATAGATAAATTATTTGCAGTTTCTCTATTGGTAATTACAAGAGTATCATTTTTATTTGTTGCAACTCCATTGACATTCATATCGCCTTTTGTGTTATAAAGTTGGAGTTTAGCGTTAGATGCGACTGTACCATCTACAGTAAGACCATTCTCACCTTTATTGGTTACAAATACGCCACCGTTGTCAATGTTTGCAACTTTACCAGAAATATTGATTCCTGCTCCTGATTTATCTGCAGATTTAATTAATACTAAGCTTCCATTTTCTAAAGCTGTTGCAGATTTGATACCATCAGTATTAACAAGGCTATTGAATAAGTTTTCGGCTTGCGATTTTGTTTCAATTTTATTCATATCAGTAACGCCGTTAACTATGCCTCCTGAAATATTAATGTCAGTTCCGCGGAGGTCTACACCATTTCTTGCAAGAATCATACCTGCAATGTTAATTGCAGCGTTAGGATCTTGTTTTAGTTTTGAAATTTGATTTATATTTGTGAAGTTATCAGCGGCATAATCTCCTTTTAAACCTTGATATGTAGAATTACTAGGAGTTACAACAGAAAGTGAGCCTACGTTGAGGACCCCGCTAGCTCCAACAACCATTCCGTTTGGAGATACAAATATTGCGTGTCCGTTGTAGAAGTTGCCATCTCTCATTGTGTTTACAATACCGTTGATGTCAATTTTGCCATCTACAAGGTTTACAAATGTTTCAATATCTCTGATTCCATATTTGTAAATTAAATTTGCGATATCTCCGGCATCAAGCTTAAAATTATCGTATTGTCTGTATCCGACATCACCGTTAACGTGTTCTGGTAAAATGTCAAATACCCCGCCATTTCCGGTAACGCCAGAAATGTCCGTTGCCGCATTAACGCTGGATACAGATAGCATTGCGACAATCGCTGCAATAAATAATTGCTTTTTGTTCATAATTTATACTCCTTTGGTTGAAAAATTTTTCATAAGTCATAATTGCACATAATATAATAAAGTGTTTTAAATCTTATTTTTTGCTAAATTCCGAAAATTGCTTAATAATTCTTAATATATATTTATCCTTTAAATGCACCCCAGGCTTTAATTGTACCTTTTTGATATGTTACTAGGTAATATTCCCCTTTTTTTATGTATTCTAACTTTGCTTCCATAAAAATTTGTTCTTCATCTTCTTTCATACCAGTTTTAGCTCTTTTTTTGTTGGTATCTTCTCTATCTTTTTTTTCTTTTTTCAGTTCTTTTTTTACGACTTTATTATTGAGTCTGTCTTTTTCAGTTTTATCCTCTTCAATTTTGATTACCGGAATAACAGCTATTGGTTCTTTAGATTCAAGCAATATCAAAAATTCCATTGAGTCAGAAAGTGCTATCTCGTAGAATCCAGGTTTAATTACGCCTCCGGCATTGTTGTATATAGGATCCGATATTATTATTGTCGGATAATCGGAATCTTTTAAAGAATATTTATAAATAGACTGGCTCCCAACATAATAACCGGATGTCTCTTGCGGCGCTTGAGGATATGGCCTTATATATTCTTGTGTTAAAACTTTTTCTGCAAATACCCCTTCAAACATTACTTAACCTTTTGTATGAGCTTTTTCATTATACTGTTAATCTCTTTGAAATTTTTGTATAGTGCGTGTTCTCCGCCTATAAATATGAGAGATATATATTTTTGTAATTCGTCGCAGTCATCATTTTTTAGCATTAATCTGTAACTTTCTCTCATTAGTCTTTTAAGGCGATTTCTTTTCACAGCTCTTTTGTGAGTTTTTTTACTTACTACAAAACCTACTCTGGTATAGCAGTTTGGTTCATCTTTCTTTTTCCCAACAAACAATGTTATACCACCGCAATGGTAAGAGTTTTTAATTCTATATGTCGCTGTAAAAGCGGATTTATTTTTTAATCTGAATTGTTTTTTTAGCATATCTCTCGTACAACAACACAGCACGTCCAAATAATTTCGACCTGCTGTGTATGTTAATTTAAAAACTTATTTCGTGTAAAACTATGCACGTTTTTTTGCAGTAATAGCTAATTTATGACGGCCTTTAGCACGACGTCTGTTGATAACTTCTTGTCCGCCTGGGGTTGCCATTCTAGCTCTAAAACCGCTAACTTTTTGTCTTTTTACTTTTGTTCCTTCTAGTGTACGTCTCATTTTTTTTATTCCTTTTAACTTATATTTGTCGTATAATTCTAATGTTAAATTAAAAAAAAATAATAGTCAACATAAATGAAGGGACAGGTTAAATAATATGAACAAAAAATGTAAAATAGGATTTATTGGTTGCGGTAAAATGGCTAGTGCAATAATAAAAGGCACTATTTCTTCGAATTTTGTTCCTAAAGAAAATATAAAAGGTTCTGAGGTTAATTGTGCAATTGCAGAGTTAGCGCAAGGACGTTTGGGAATTGATGTGTTGACTGATAATCGCTTTTTAGTAATGGAAAGTGATGTTATTTTCATAGCTACAAAACCTAGTTATGTAGCGGATGTACTAGAGGAAATTAAGGATGAATTAACTCCTGAAAAACTTATTGTATCTATTGCAGCTGGAATTTCTACTCAAAAAATCGAAAAAATAATAGGCAGAAAAAGAGTTATACGTGTAATGCCAAATACTCCTGCATTAGTATTGGAAGGAATGAGTGGTATATGTAAAGGAAGTTATGCATCTGATGAAGATATTGAATTTGTAATGGAAATGTTGTCAAGTATTGGTAAATGTATTGAAGTTAATGAGGAACAGATTGATATTGTAACTGCTATTTCAGGTTCAGGGCCGGCTTTTTTCTATAAAGTTATTGAAGATATGGCTCGTGCCGGAGAAAAGTTAGGATTAGAATATGATAAATCCTTGACTTTGGCAACACAAACAGCTTTAGGTTCAGCTAAAATGGTTATGAACAGAGGGGAGTTATCGGTTCAAACTCTAATTGATAATGTTGCAACAAAAGGAGGATGTACTTTTGTTGGAATATCCGTTATGAATGATAAAAATTCTAACGAGCTTTTTTATGATGTAATTGCTGATACTACCCAAAAAGCAAAAGAACTTGGTAAATAAGTATTAAGTTCCTAGCAAAAAATTTATTTACAGTTTTTAGATATCATGAGTTGATAATACTTTAAGCTGAGTAAAATATTAATAAGTTATGAAAATATATCCTGTTTGCACAAAATTTTGTAACCGAACAGCTTTTTGTGCAGAAAATGATAATAAACCTAAACCTAGTAAAATTTCTTTTAATAAAAAGGATGCTGTTTTAGCATTGTCTGTTGCCGGAGTAGTTGGCTTAGCTCTGGTTAATATTAATCAAAGAAGCAGAATAAAAAATTTATCAAACAAATTTGAGCAAAATATAAAAGAGGAATTATATAATTACACTGTAAAATCTTTTGAAAATACTGATTTGTATCCAAAATTTATTGATGCAAAAACAGGATTTATGGATTTTATTTCGTCACTAAATAGTGAACCTAAAAAGGTTAAAGAGTTTTTGTTTGGTGTTACGGCTGATAAAAAGGTTGCAGGAGAATTTATTAGTGAAATTATTGCAGATCCAAGGCAATCTGCACGTAATTTGAAAATTTTGGAAGAAAAAATTGGTGGAGAAAAGAATTTACTCGATTGGTTAGAAGCCCCTAATGGTTACAATGAAGCTTATGATAAATATGTACATTCTTTGTTTAAAAATAATGACATAGAAGTGGAAAATTTGTTAAAAATATCTCCAAATTGGCACTTATACATATTAACAAATTTAAAAAATAAAGAGAAGTTGACTATTGGAGAGTTACCTAAAGATTTTGCTCATATTGATAATTTTAGTCATTTTGCTAAATGGTTAAATTTTCAAGAATTTATAGATAACAAACCATCTTGTTTGGAATATAGTGGTCAATATTTTGAAGCTACTCGTTTGAATCAAGGAACATCAGGTAAAATTCCTTATAAAATCAAATTTTTAGGTGAGCAAAGCAGTGGCAAAGAGTACGTATTAAAAGTTCAACAAAGCAGGGGATGCAACTCTCCTTTTGCAAAAGAGTCCCTTTTGTATCGCGGGGATTCAACATTTATTAATGCCCAAATTGATTACTATTTAGGATTGCATAATTGTGAGAATATTCCTAAAATGTACTATTTTGATCTGGATTCTTGTTCAGCTCTTTATGAGTTTCAAACTGGTAATAAGTTTAAAACTACAACGAATGTAAGAGATGCAAATACAATGCTTAAAGATTTGAATTCGCTTGGGATATACTATAATGATGTGGGAGCAGCAAATATTCTTGAAAAAGACGGTGTTCTGAAAATTATAGACATTGGAGAATCAACTTTTATTGATCCATTAAGACCGGGCAGTAAGGGATATAATTTTGAAATGCCTAATTGGTGTGGTATAAAGCAACCAAATTTAACATTTTTGCATATGGAACATTTGTATAAATAATTGTTATTCATTTATACATTTAGCGAAAAAATCAAGTAAACTTATTACTTTTGGAGCTTTCCTATGACCAATTAATCCCATTTTTAAGCCTATTACACATCCCGGACAGCTTGTTAATACATAGTCTGTGTTGGTTTTTAGGATATTCTTTGCTTTATTTTCAGATATGCTTTTTGAAAGTCTGATATTTTTTATGGAAAATTCTCCTCCAAATCCGCAACAAGAGTCATAGTCATCCATTTTAATATATTCTACATTTTCACAGTTATCAAAAAGAGGGATGAGAAAATCATCATTTTCCAAATGACAGGGTTTGTGAAATGTAACTTTTGTATTGTGTGGGAACTTAAATTTGATTTGTGATTTTAGAAGTAATTCACCAATGTTTATAAACTTTGCATCTATATATTTTTTCAAAGTACTTTCACAGCTCGCGCAATCTGTAAGAATGTAATCAAAATCGCAATCTAGCATTTTAATATTATGATTTTTTACTTCTTCAAATCTTTCAAGATTTCCACTTGATAGAAATGGAAGTCCGCAACAGTCGAAATCTTTTTGGATAATTTCTATATCCGAATTTTCAAATATTTTGTTTAAATAAATGTCACTTCTCGGACAAATATTATTAACACAGCCTTTAAAATATAGAACTTTTATTGTTTTATTTTTATTTTTATTATGCAACGAATTTTTTCGAAATGGACTTGTAATTATTTTAAAAAAGTTTATAATTAGCCCAAATACCCATTTTGATTCAACAAAAAAAATAAGCCTTCCTAGAATTGTTTTACTTGCATATTGATATTTTGCAGCCTCAAATATTTTGCATACATCAATTCCGCTTGGGCAGAATTTAGAGCATTTATCACATTTTAAGCATAAATCTAAGTACTTGTTAATATTATTGTTTAACTCCAGATCACCTTTGATAACTCCGTCAAGCATAACAAATTTTCCACGAGAAACAGCGCAATCGTTTCCTGTCTCTTTGTACACAGGACAAACTGACTGGCAAAGTCCACATTTGGAACACTTGTTTATATCATCAGAGTAATCTTCCAGTTTATTCATATCTATATAATATCACGTAAATTAAAAACGCTATACAATAGCTCCGTGAGAGGCATCTTGAACATTTTGTGAATATTTGAATAAATAGCCTGATTTTACTTTGGGTTCAAAAGGCTTTAGTTCAGATTTTCTTTTGTTCAAAATCTCTTCATCAACAATTAGTTCTATACTATGTTTGTTGATATCAATTCTAATTTTGTCTCCATTTTCAACCAATGCTATTGTTCCGCCATTTGCAGCTTCAGGACAAATATGTCCAACACAAATTCCTCTTGTTGCTCCGGAAAATCTTCCATCAGTGATAAGGGCACATTTCTTACCAAGTCCTTTCCCAACTAAAAGAGATGTTGGGGCAAGCATTTCGCGCATTCCCGGACCACCTTTTGGCCCTTCATACCTTATTACAATGACGTCACCTTCTTTTATTTCGTCATCTTCTAATGCTTTCATAGCTTCTTCTTCGCTATCGAATGTTTTTGCTGTACCTTCAAATTGGTAACATTCAGGAGCGACTCCGGAGGTTTTTATAACACAACCGTCTTTTGCTAAATTACCGTATAGTATACTTAACCCAGGTTGAGTGTAGGATGACTTATCGTATTCCGGTATTATATTTGTGTCTCTCCAAGCATTTTTGCTAATATTTTTTAAGGATATTCCACTTACAGTGTCAGTATCTATAAGAAACTTTTCAAGAGATTTGACAACTGCAGGTACTCCTCCTGCGTTATGAAAATCTGTCATTGTAAGTGTTGATGATGGATTTATCTTCACTATTTGGTGAATCTTTTCACTTATTTCTTCAAAATCTTTCAAGCTAATTCCAATGTTACCAGCATTCGCAATTGCAAGTATATGTAAGAATGTATTAGTGGATCCGCCAAGAGCAAGATCGGCAGTAATTGCATTTCTCAAACTTTCTTTTGTAATGATATCAGAAGGTTTGATATCTTTTTTTACCAATTCTACAACTTGCATTCCGCTATCAAATGCAATTCTTCTTTTTTTAGATGATACTGCAGAAGATGATGAACAATATGGAAGTGTCATTCCCATTACTTCTGCAAGACAAGCCATTGTATTAGCAGTATACATTCCTTGGCAAGCTCCGGCTGAAGGACAAGATTCTTCTTCAAAAGCATTTAATTCCTCTTCAGATATTTCGCCATTTCGGAATTTTCCAACAGCTTCAAATGAACCTGTAACCATTGTTAATTTGTGTTGATTACGACATTCTCCATCTAGCATTGGACCTGCAGTAACTATGATAGCAGGGATGTTTAATCTTAGAGCTCCAATAAGCATACCAGGAGTTATTTTGTCGCAATTTGAAAGTAGTACTATGCCGTCAAGCTGATGTGCTGCAGCAACACTTTCGACGCAGTCGGCAATTAAATCTCTTGAAGGTAATGAATATCTCATTCCACTGTGTCCCATGGCTATCCCATCGCAAATAGCAGGTACTCCAAAAATAAACGATTGTCCTCCTGCGCTATGAATCCCTTTTTCTATCTGTCTTTCTAAATCTCTCATTCCGATATGTCCAGGTACTAGGTCTGAAAAAGAACTCGCAATACCTATAAATGGAGATTTCATATTCAATTTACTTACCCCTGTAGCCATCAAAAGGCCACGGTGAGGTGTTTTTGCTATCCCTTTTTTTATATTATCGCTTTTCATATTCTAATTATACATCAATATATTGCAAAAAGAACATAAATCTTTTATAATTAAACAAGATTAAGAAAAAGGAGGAAGTAATTATGTTCAAGAAGCACTATTCCGGGGGGGGGGCATTCTAGCGGCTTTTCGTAAGACTTTTCTCTCTTGCAAAGGTTTAAAAATTTGTTATAATAGTGATATGATTAATCACAATTATAATTATAAAAAATCCGGATTTACACTTTCAGAGGTGTTGATTACTTTAGGAATAATTGGAGTTGTTGCTGCGTTAACTTTACCAGTTTTGATTCAAAAACATCAAAAACAAGTTTTTGTAACTAGGATGCAACAGACATATAGTTTGGTCTCTAACGCAATGATGTCTGCGGTCGCAGAATATGGAGAACCTTCTACTTGGGATGGATTTGGTAGTTTTGACGCTACTGATCCAAACTATTCCCAAAATCATTCTGATAATATGAAAAAGGTTGCTACAAAATATTTTAAACCATATTTAAAAGTAGTTGGTGAAAAACAAGAAGGATTTCAGTACACAATGTTTTTAAGTAATGGTGTATCTTTGACTTTTTATCCAGATGGAGAGTTCAATTCGGATCAATCATCTTTTAATATAACGCTTGTATACATTATTGCTAGTTTAAATCATAACTCAAGTAATCTTTTTAATAGTTCAAGGGACTATTCTAGAAAAGATCTTTTAATGCAATTTAGTACGAGAAGCAAGGATTATAGAGTAACTTTTTTTAGAGGTGATTGGACCAACGATTCGGTAGAGAATTTCAAAAATGATGGTACTTATGGTTGTAATCGAAATATTCCTAAAAATAAGAGATTATACTGTGGTGCGTTGTTGTTTAGAGATAGTTGGCAAATAAAAGATTATTATCCTTGGTAGATTTCTTTTATATTCCAAGCATCATCCCATTCAATATGTCCATTGATATCAGTATTATGATAATTATATGGATTATTGATGAATTGCGGGTTGAATAGTCCTATATTTGCAAGTCTTTTTATTATATCAGGTAATAGAGCTGTACTACCTGCGAGAGTACCTTCTTTTGAGGTTGCTTTTACTCCGTCATAATAAATTTTTTCGTCAGCAAAATTCATCTCCGAAAGTTTACTTTTTGTTATTGGCAGACTGTCACTGACCAATATAATTTTATCTAATGGTTTAGCTTTAAAAGTTAGTTTGATTGCGTCGTCAGATATGTGTACTCCATCTGCAATAATTTCAGTATAAATGTTGTCACTAATCAGTGCTGAAAGAGGGGTTGATTCTCCCCTATGGGTAATTGGTGACATTGCGTTAAAAAGATGTGTTGCACCGTTACATTTTTGTAAATCCCCACCTATACAATGACCAGCTTGTATTTTAATATCTTTAGTTGATAAGTAATCTATTAGCCCCTCGTCAAGTTCAGGTGCTAAAGTTATTATTTTTATGAAGTCATCCTCAATTAGTTTGTAATTTTCAGGGGTGAGTTTTAGAAAATGCTTTGGGTTGTGTATCCCCTTTTTTGCTGGGTTAAGGAATATTCCTTCGAGGTGTATTCCTAGAATTTTAGCCATTTGAGGAAATTGTTGATTTGCAGCTTCTTTAATTTTTCTTACAGCATTTTGTGTATTTTCTACGGTGTCCGTAACAATAGTTGGGAATATTCCTCCGATACCATATTTTAAAATTTCTTTGGATAAATAAAGAATATCATCCACAGATGCGGTATTGAAATCAATACCGAAACATCCGTGAAAATGCTGTTCTATCAACAATTTTGTTTTCATTATATTACACTGCCTTCAAATACTTTTCTAGCTTCTTCTCTGTCGTCAAAATGTATTGTTTTGTCTTTTAATATTTGATAATTTTCATGGCCTTTTCCTGCAATAACAACTATATCATTGTTGTTTGCTATATTTTTTAATAAAGCAATCGCAGCTCCTCTATCAGGTTCTACTATTACTTTTTTCGGATTCATTGATTTTAGACCTGCAATAATATCTGTAATAATGGTTTGAGGATCTTCACTTCTTGGATTATCGCTAGTAATTACAATCTTATCTGCAAGTTTTTCTGCAATTGCTCCCATTTTAGGCCTTTTGGTTGCATCCCTGTCTCCGCCGCAACCGAATAGACAGATAAGTTTCCCATCTTCAGGGGTAATTTCTCTAGCAGATTTTAAAACATTTTCAAGTCCGTCAGGAGTATGTGCATAATCAACAATAACAAGAGGTTTTTTTACGACTACTTCAAATCTTCCTGCTACTCCTTTTACATTTTGCAAAGCCTTCAATGCAACGTTAATATCTATTCCCATTGCAATAGCTGTAGTGACTGCTGCAAGTACATTGTATACGCTGAACATTCCGTTCATGTGAAGGTTAACTTTGTACTCTTGAGCTTTGGCAACAAGAGTAAATTCTGCTCCATTTAAAGAAAAATCTATATTTCTAGCCATTACATCACTTTGTTGTCTTACCCCATAAGTAAGAACTTTAACTCCTTCTGGAACAACGCTGATAAATCTGTCGCCGTATTCATCATCAGCGTTAATTACCGCAAAGTTACCTTCTTTAAGTCTTTCAAAAAGTAAAGCTTTTGCTTTGAAGTAATTATCCATGGTAATGTGATAATCAAGGTGATCTTGTGTTAAGTTAGTTAGTACTGCTCCATTAAAGCGGCAACCTCCTACACGATTTTGATCAAGAGCATGTGAACTTACTTCCATTACAACGTTATCAATTTTCTCAACGTCTTTAATCATTCTCAAAGTTGCTTGCAGTTCAGGAGCTTGTGGGGTAGTATGTTTTGCATCTCTATATTCACTATTTGATGACAGTTTATATCCTAATGTTCCAATAAGTGCACATTTTTGCTCATTTTCTTCAAATATTTTTTGAATTAGGTGAGTAACTGTTGTTTTACCGTTGGTTCCAGTAATACCTATTAAATTTATTCCCTTTGAAGGACTAGAATAGAATCTGTCAGCGATGTCTGCAATTTTGTGTCTGGTAGAACATACCACAACTTGTGGAATTTTAACATCTTTTACTTCTTTTTCGACCAAAAGTGCAGCAGCTCCGTTTTCTATAGCGTTTTGAGCGTATTCATGTCCGTCAGTATGTTCACCAACTAAACATACGAATATGTCTCCTTTTTTGGTAGTTTTCGAATTGTAAGAAATTCCTGTTATATTGATATTTTTAAAATTGATTAAATCTTTGTAGTCAAGGTATTCAATTAATTCGTCTAATTTCATTTATTCTCTCCTGTAAAATTATCTAGCTTTTTTAGTTTGAATTTTGTCGGGTTTCAAATTCATAATTCTTGCAATTTGGGTAGTAACTTCATGGAACACAGGTCCTGCTACTGTATTCCCCCAAATTGCACCTACCTTTGCACTATCTACCATTACATAAACAAGCACTTGAGGATCTGAGGCTGGTAGATATCCGATTGTTGAAGTGTATGTATATGGAGTATAGCCTGCTCCACCTTCTTTTGGTTTTCTGGATGTTCCTGTTTTTGCAGCAACATTATATTTGTCCATTTTTATTACGGAACGACCGTTATTTACACTTGCTGCAAGTAATCTGGTTACAGCTTGAGCTGTTTCAGGTTTAATTACTTGTGTATGGTGAATTTTATTATCATATTCTTCTTGTGAGTATTTTATGACGTGAGGGGTAACTCTTACACCGTTGTTAGCAAGAGCTTGTACTGCTGAAATCATTTGAATGGCAGTAACTGATGTCCCGTACCCGTAAGCCATTGTTGCATGAATACCTTGATCCCATTGACTCCAATAAGGCAAAAGTCCTACTGATTCTCCAGGAAGATCAATTCCAGTTTTTTCTCCAAATCCGAATTTTTTTAATACCCCATAAAACTCCATAGGTGTCATTGTTTTTGCGATATTAATAGAACCAATATTACTAGAGTGCTCAAATAAATATTCTAAAGTAATATTGCCCGGATATGGGTGTACGTCATAATCGTAATTTTTTATTTCCCATTTACCTATTGTTGTTTTTCCAGTATCTAGAACTGTTGAATGTTCATTAATTTTCCCAAGATCCATTGCACTTGCAACAGTAATTGTTTTAAAAGTAGACCCAGGAGGGAATACGTCTGTTAATGTCCAATTTTTCAGCTGTTGTGGAGTCGCTTTTTTATAATTATTAGGATCAAATGTTGGGTATACGGCGTATGCAAGTATTTCCCCATTTTTAGGGTTCATTACGATTACCGTACCTCTTTCTGCTTTTTTTTCGGTAACCATTTTTTCAATTTCTTTTTCGCATACGTGTTGTATAGCTGCATCTATAGTTAAAGTTACATTTTCGCCTTTAGGATTTGTTGTTGTTGCAACTGGGTCGGTCGTAAAATCGTAAATAATTTTCCCATCGCGTGTTCTTTGGTATTTTACGGTATTTATTACGTGCTCAAGTCTGTCTTTTGCAGTATATTCTACACCATTTGCAATATCTGCATCAAAATTGTAATATCCTAGGATATGTGCAGCTAAAGAGCCTTGCGGGTATTCTCTTGTGTTCTTTTTGCCGAGACTTATTTCTCTTAGATGAAGTTTCGCAATCTCTTTTGCAGAACTTCTGTCGATATCTTTTTTTATTGTAATGACAGGCCCCGGTTTTTTTAGTTTCTGAAGAAGAGTATCTTTAGGCATCTTCAAAATAGGTGCAAGAAGTTTTGCAAGTTCTTCAGGAGAATGGTCATAATCAGCCGGATGTGCGTATACATCGGAATATACTTTGTCTGTTGCAAGTTTTATTCCGTTTCGGTCGAATATATCTCCGCGCATAGAAAATATTCTTCCAACTCTTTGACTTCTTGCTCTAGCTCTGTATTTCCCTACATCAATTACTTGGATAAAAAACAGGTAAATGACAAGTAATACCATAAAGCCAATAAAGAAAATGTGTAAAAATCCAACAACTTGATCAAAAGTTTTATTGCGTTTTTCTATCTCATTTTCCGGCTCATTATTGCGCAATCTTTTTCTCAAAACATATCCCTCTTTCTTTTCTTATTCTATCATAATCAGTTTCAAAAGAAATAAATATTAAATAATTTTAACTTTATAGTATAATGTAGATATGAAAAAATGGTTATTAATTTTTGGTTTAGTTTTCTTGGGATGTGAGAGTTTTGCTTTTAACATTGTTTATCCTAAAAAAAATGATGTTGTAATAAATGCAGAATCAACATTTTTTATTGGATCATCTGACAAACCCTTAAAAATAAATGGGGCAGATGTCCCTATACATCCATCCGGAGGCTTTGCATATGTTGTAAAATTATTAGACGGTCAGAATACATTTGTTATTCAATCTGAGGATGAAAAACAAATTTTTGTAGTGACAAAACCAAAAATTCAAAAAGGCTATGTAAAGAGTGATAATTTTGTACCATTTTCTGAAAAAAAATATTTTTATGTAACGGTAGAGAATGCGCCATTGCGATCTTCTCCTGTTGATTCTGGAATAAATAGAATCGCTCATTTGCAAAGGAATATTGAATTATTATCCGATGGAGAAAAAAATGGTTTTTATCGTATTGTATTAGGCAATTCTTTATATGGATGGATCTCTAAGGCAAATGTGAAAGAATACGATAATTATGAGGTAACTTCTGCTGTTTTGTACGGATATGAACACGTTGATTCGGAAGATTACAACACTTTTATTTTTCACTTAGATAAGCGTATCCCCTTTGAAATTGCAGAAGGACAGGAGGAGTTGTTAATTAAATTTTATAATGTTAAAGATCAAGAAAATAATACTTTTACAATGAAAGTGCCTGTAAATGATGTAACAAGTTCCCGTAAAATAATTGGTTATAGTGGTGAATATCAAGGGAATGATTTTGTATTGAAGATACGCAAACCTATTATTACAAATTCTTGGCGTCCTTTGCATAATATTAAAATTGCTATAGATGCAGGTCATGGAGGTTCTGAAGTCGGAGCTATAGGTTGTTTAGGAGATAAAGAAAAGGACTTAAATTTAGTATTTGCAAAATTATTAGAGACTGAATTAAAAAAACGAGGAGCAAAAGTTATAATGACTCGTTCATCTGATACGTATGTCGGATTGAGAGAAAGAGTGGATATTGCAAATGCAAATAATGCAAATGTTCTATTAAGCCTACATGGTAATGCTCTGCCTGACGGACGTGATCCTAACAAAAATAGAGGAACAAGCATATATTACTATTACAATCAAGCAAAGCCTCTTGCTGATGTAATTATGAATAAAGTTGTATCAGAACTTGGTGTTCCAAATGACAAAGTTAGACAAGGCAGTTTGGCATTGGTTAGAAATACTAATGCTTTGAGTCTGCTAATTGAAATTTCTTATTTGATAAATCCTGAGGATAATGCGAATTTAACAAATCCAGAGTTTCAAAAACAATATGTAAAAGCAGTTGCTGACGGTATTGAAGAATATTTTTCAAAATAGTAAAAAACAGGCGGTATAAATTTTTAATATACAGCCTGTTTTCTTATTTTTTTATTGTAAATTTATTTTGTGATGTAGTTTAAAAGAGTTCTAACTCCGGCACCTGTCGCACCCGCAATAAATTCTTTTTGAGGTTTTTCAAGGTAGGCAGTTCCTGCGATATCAATATGTGCCCATTTTGGACAGTTTACAAATTCTTGTAGGAATAAGCCTGCAGCTGAAGCACCTCCCATTCTTGATCCGGTATTTTTCATATCGGCAATGTCAGATTTTAAGCTGTCTTTATATTCTTTGAACATAGGTAGTCCCCAGAATATTTCTCCGGATTCTTTTGCTGTATCTATAAGTTTCCATACAAAATCATCATTATTTCCCATAATTCCTGATGCGTATGTTCCAAGAGCGACAACACAAGCACCTGTTAAAGTTGCTATATCTATTACTTCATCTACTCCAAGTTCACAAGCATAGCAAAGCGCATCTGCAAGAGTTAATCTTCCTTCAGCATCAGTATTATCAACTTCAATAGTTTTTCCGTTTTTAGCTGTAAGTATATCTCCCGGTTTGTAAGAAGAACCTGATGGCATATTTTCACAAGCTGCAATTATCCCGTGTACTTCTATTTCAGGTTGGAGTTTTGATAATGCTTGCATTACTCCAAGAACACAAGCTGCACCTGACATATCATCTTTCATTGTAAGCATAGAAGATGCCGGTTTTATATCAAGACCGCCGGAATCAAAACAGATACCTTTTCCTATTATTGCAATCTTTTTCTTAGGATTTTTTGATGAGTATTTCATATGAATAAATTTTGGAGGTTGGCTGCTACCTTGACCTACTGCAAGATATGCACCCATTCCCATTCTTTCAATTTCTTCTTTGTCAAATACTTTAGTTTCAATTCCTTCTATATTTTTTGCAATTTCTGCAAGTTTTGTTGGAGTTGCAATTTGAGCTGGAGTATTTGCAAGATCTCTTGTAAGTTTCATTGCTTCTCCAAAAATTCTTCCTTCATTTACATCTTCTTCTGAAAATCTTGCAAAGGTAATTTCTTCTAAATGATGAGATTTTTCTGATTTGTATTTGTCGTATGAATAGTCTGCAATCATAGCTCCGATAGTTGCGGATTTTCCGTAATCAGCATTTACATCAAAGTCAAAAACGGCTTTTTTAGCTTTTATTTGTTGCAATTTCTTTACTGCTTTAGCAACAGCTTCTCTCATTTTATTAGCATTGAATTCTTCTTTTTTACCGAATCCTATGACTAAAATTTTATCAGCATTTGTTTGCCCTAGAGTATGAAGTAGGTATGTATGTCCCAACTTGCCTTCAAAGTGGTCTTTTTCAACGGCATATTTGTTAGCAAGTTCCTGAGATGTTTTTTCTCCCTCAAACTTATTTATTACCAAGACTTCAGTAGGAATATCTTTAACATCTTGTAAAACTTTAATTTCCATATGTCTCTCTCCTTTTTTCGCTTGTCAGTATAGCACTTTTGTCTTGTTTTGTAAATCAGTCTTTTTAATGTAAAACATTTTTAAATTTATACTATACAAAAACCTGATATCATGGTATTATTACTTACAGATGTAGTAGGTAAATATTTTTTGGAAATATATGCAATAAAATTATTTTAAATAACAGATAGTTTGAAGCTCGATAGGATATATGTATCGGGCATTGCGTGTATTATTGAAAAATAGAAAAGGATAAGGTAAAAAACTTTATGGACTTTTTATTGATTATCGCGATTATTGTGGTAATAGCTTTAGTCGCAATGCTGTTTGTCCAGCAAAGCAAAATGAAAAATGTGCTTTTATCCGTTGAAAAAGACAAAAAAGCATTAGAAGAGAAAGAAAAAATTCTTCAAAAAGAAGCTAAAATTAGAGCTATTGAAGAACTTCAAGAAGACAGAGAAAAACTTAACGAAGAAGAAAGAGAACGTAGACAAGAACTTGCAAGACAGGAACAAAAATTAGCAAAACGTGAAGATATGCTTGAAGATAAGATTCAAGAATATACAGATAAAGATCTTGCTGTTCAAAGAAAACTTGACGAGTTGTTGGAAAAAGAAGATTATCTTGCAGAAATAGTTCAAAAACAGACAACTGAGTTAGAAAGAATATCAGGGATGTCTGCTGAAGATGCAAAAAATATGCTTCTTGACCAATTAAAACATGACTTGGCTCAAGAACAAATGCAGTTGATTAGAGAAAATGAAGCTAAAATAAAAGAGATTTCTTTGGAAAAATCAAAAGAAATATTATCTACGACTATGCAAAGATGTATGATTGAACAAGTTGTAGAAACAACTGTTTCAGTTGTAGCTTTGCCAAATGATGAAATGAAAGGCCGTATAATTGGTCGTGAAGGTCGTAATATTAGAGCTCTTGAAACATTGACAGGAGTTGATTTGATTATTGATGATACTCCTGAAGCGGTTGTACTATCAAGCTTTGATCCTGTTAGACGAGAAATTGCTAAGTTAGCTTTGGAGAAATTGATTGTAGATGGTCGTATTCACCCGGTTCGTATTGAGGAGATGGTTGAAAAAGCTCAAGATGAAATAGATAAAAAAATCTGGGAAGAGGGTGAAAATGCTGCTTTAGAAATGGGTGTTATGGGCTTGAACAAAGAGCTTATAAAAACTCTTGGACGCTTATATTACAGAACAAGTTATGGTCAAAATGTTTTAAAACATTCATTGGAAGTTGGGCATATTGCAGGCATGTTGGCGGCTGAAATAGGTGCTAATGAAGTAATCGCAAAACGTGCCGGGCTTTTACATGATATTGGAAAAGCCGTTGATCAAACTCAAGAAGGTACACATATTCAACTTGGTGTAGAATTGGCTGCACGTTTTGGTGAAAGCCCTGCGGTAATCCATGCTATAGAAGCGCACCATGATGATGTCGTAGCAAATACAATAGAGGCGGTTCTTGTAAAAGTTGCAGATGCTATTTCTGCAGGCAGACCCGGAGCAAGACGTGATACGTTAGAAATTTATATTAAACGTCTCCAAAAAATCGAAGAGATTGTCAACAGCTACGATGGAATAAAACAATCTTTTGCTGTTCAAGCAGGACGTGAAGTTAGAATTATTGTTGAAGCTGAAAAATTTGATGATTTAGCTTCTCAAAAATTAGCAAGAGATGTTGCAAAACGTATTGAAGACGAATTGGATTACCCTGGTCAAATTAGAGTTACAGTAGTAAGAGAATTCAGAACTACGGAAATTGCTAAATAGTTTACGGCTGAGGATTTTCCTCAGCCTATTTAAAGGATAACAATAATGTTTGGTGATGATAAAAATTTAAAGGTATTATTTTTTGGAGATATGGTAGGTAAGCCCGGCAGATATGTTGTACGGGATTTTCTTGCATCTCATAAAGATGAGTATGATTTTATCATTGCAAATGTTGAAAATGCATCACACGGTTTTGGTCTTACCGAAAAAAATTATAATGATATTTCTGAATATGGTGTTGATTGTATGACATCTGGTAATCATATTTGGGATAAAAAAGAAATTTTAAACTACATCGAAAAAGCAGATAAACTGCTCAGACCTATAAATTATCCAAAAAATACTCCAGGAGTCGGTAGTAGAATATTTGAACTTGAAGATGGAACTAAAATAGGGGTATTAAGTGTTTTGGGGCGTGTATTTATGGCTCCTGTAGATTCTCAATGGGATCTGGTTTCTGAAGTAATAAATGAAATAAAAAAAGTTACCCCAATTGTAATTTTAGATTTTCATGCTGAAGCGACTGCTGAAAAAATTTGTTTTGCCAGATTCTGTTCAAAACTAGGTTTGAGTGCGTTTTTTGGAACCCATACACATGTCCAAACTGCTGATGAACAAATAATTAATGGTATGGGATATTTAACGGATGCCGGTTTTTGTGGAGTTTCTGAAAGTGTTATAGGTATGGAATATACTACTTCATTAAACCGTTTTATTACTTGTATTCCAGAGCGATATGATGTAGCTGACGGTGATGTCGTCCAAGTGAATGCTGTTGAAGTTGAAATAGACAAAACAAGCGGGCACACTGTAGCTATAAAAAGAATTTTTTGTTATGTAGATAAGGAAGAAAAGGAACAGGACGATGAAAAGTGATTTACATATTCATACCCTATATTCTGACGGAGTGTTTTCTCCCGAGAAAATTGTAGACACTGCAATAGACGTAGGGCTTCAAGTTATCGCTCTTACAGATCATGATAATGTTTTGTCATATCCGGTTGCAAAGGAATATTTAAAAAGCACTGGCAGAGAAGATAAGTTAGAAGTAATTCAAGGGATAGAAGTCAATACATTATATAAAAATTACGAAGTTCATATTCTCGGTTATTTTATGGATGTTAATGATAATGATTTTCAAAATCTTTTAAAGGCTCAACAAAATGCCAGAATAAAACAAACTAAGGAGATAATTAATCTTCTGGCTAAAAAAGAAGGTATAAAAATAAAATTTGATGATATAAAAAAACAAGTTGCGGAAGGTGGAAGTATTGGACGACCTCACATAGCTAAAGCTATAACAAATGCAGGTGGTACAAGTAATGTAATTGAAGCTTATTCAAAATACATTCACGATGATTCTCCTGTGTACGTTCAAAGAAAAACAGTTTCTCCTCATGATGCAGTAGAAATTATCTATGATGCAGGTGGAGTGCCGGTTATTGCTCATCCTCATGATATTGATATTGCAGAAACTCTTATTAAAGAATTAATGCAATATGGTCTTAGAGGAATTGAAGCTTACCACAGAAAACATTCTCCAGCTTGTGTTGAGTATTTTTCATCGATGGCAGAGGAACTTGGTCTTATAGTTACAGGCGGATCCGATTTCCACGCTCCGAATATTATGAACGGTCAAATTATTCTTGGTAAAAACTTTGTTCCTGAGTGGATATACGACAAGTTGATTGAAGAGAAAAAACGAATTGATATGGCATAAAGGGGTAATATGGCTAGAAAAAGATACTGGAAACTGGAATATTCTGTTGCATTGTTTGTGATGCTTGGAGTTTTGCTGTTAATTATGCCTGTATCTTTTGAGAGCAGTAGGCAGGCTAACTTTATATCAAAGTGGAATGAAAAATATAATCGGCTTGAATACATGTATTCTGTAATTAATGCTCATATTACAGATGATATAATAAAGAGTTTTGACAAAGCAAAAGATGCACAAGAGCGTGAAAATCTTTTATTGGCGTTAGTTAAACCTTATTTAAGAATAGATACATATAATACGCCATCAAAACATTATCATCCAAAATATATTAATGGAACTAGAATTGGAAAAGGTCAAAAGTTTTATTTTGATGATTTTTACTATGCTGAAAATAATACGGTTGTAGGCATTAAGGATATAAAATCAGAAACATCATCAGATGCAATGTTTATAATGATGTTTGATGTAAATGGTGTAATGCCTCCAAATCGCTGGGGAAAGGATATTTTTGGTGTAAGTATTTTTGATGGTGGTGTTATTAAACCGTTTGGAGCAGATGAAAGTATGGAATATTTGAAAAAGGATTGTTCGGAAAACGGTACCGGTATAAGTTGTTCATATTATTATATAATCGGAGGAGGGTTTGATGAATAATATTCAGAGAGTATGTGTATTTGCATCTTCTTGCAATTTTCTAGAACCTTCCTATTATCAAGCCGCTGAAGAATTTGGAGAGCTACTTGGTAAATCCGGTTTTGATATGGTATATGGAGGAAGTTCACTTGGTCTAATGTGGTCTTGTGCTAAAAAAGTTAAAGAAGTAGGATCTCAAATTATAGGTGTAATGCCTGAAAGACTTCACAATATGGGAGTTCATACTGACGAATGTGTTGAATTATATGTTACTCCTTGTATGAGAAGTCGAAAGGCTAAAATGGATGAACTCTCTGATGCGGTAGTCGCTTTGGCTGGCGGATTTGGAACTCTTGAAGAACTATCTGAAATGATTGTTCAAAAGCAATTGGGGTACAATAATAAACCAATTGTTTTACTTAATACAAATGGTTTTTACAATAAATTAAATGAATTTTTTGAGGAAATTATTGAGCAGAAGTTTGCAAAAGATATTTCAAGAGATATTTATTATATAGCAGAAACTCCGCAAGATGCAGTGTCTTATCTTAAGAATTATGTTCCTAAGGAGGTTGCTATTTCAAAGGCAGATATATATTCAAGGTAAGTAAAAAAAAGAGCCATCAGGCTCTTTTTTTTAATATTGAAGCATTGAAACTGTTTTTGGCGAATCTGTTAATTTTTCTCTTCCGTTTAAATCTTTCAATTCGATAAGAAAAGCCATTCCAACCAGGTTTGCACCGGTTTTCTTTACTAATTTAGCAGCAGCTTCAGCAGTTCCGCCTGTTGCTAATAAATCGTCAACAATCAAAACATTTGCTCCCTCAGGGAAAGCATCTTTGTGTACTTCAATTTTGTCCGTACCATATTCTAATTCGTATTCTTGAGAATAAGTTGCAGCTGGTAATTTATTTGGTTTTCTGATAGGAACAAATCCTGCATTCATTTTATAAGCCATTGGCATCCCAAATATAAAGCCACGACTTTCAATTCCTGCTACATAATCAATCTTTGTGTCTTTGAATTGTTCACATAAGTAATCAATCATTACTTTTAATGTTTCCGGTTCCTTAAGAGCTGTAGTAATATCTCGAAATATGATCCCAGGTTTTGGAAAGTCATTAACGGCTCTTATTTTATCCTTTACATCAACAATAGTTTGTGTCATTATTTTTCTCCTTTTTATTAATATATTATCGGCTACTTTTTATTTTCTGAATTTTCTTTATGATTTGAACTCATTAGCGTTTCTGTTTTTTCTGCTAATATTTGTCTTAATTTTTCTGTATATTTTTCAGTATATTCTTTTGTGTACTCTTTTGTTTTTTGCAATTCTTTTATAATAAAATCTTTTATACTTGCTTCTTCTTCAAGAACAAGACCATGGGCAGTTTTACCCCAGTTCATATCTTTTTTCATGAACAAAATTTTAAAGCATATGTATAATACGAGAGGGAACCATATAATGAAAAGGTATATAGATGTTTCAAGAGCCTCAAATGTAGCATCAAATCGAGGCATAAAGTCATATCTTCTTAGAGCATATCTTGCTGCAAAAAAGAATCCAAAACCGATTATACAACCTATAAAAATTGAAGAATAAAGCATATGAGGAGGAGCTTGTTTTGCTAAAACTTTGAAACCTCTTATTAGTATTTCCATTAAAAACCAACCAGGCATAATAAATTGGGATATATATGCAGTCATATCAAGACTAGCTCTCAAAGACATGTCCTTAGAAAAAAGAACGTCTCCTGCATATTCCAGGTATCTTCTTATAGTTCCTTCTAACCATCTTCTTCTTTGTCTGAATAATGGACGTAAGTATATAATTCCTTCTTCATATACTACAGCATCAGGACAGAATCTTATATCCCAACCTTTAATATGCATTCTTGTAGACATATCAAGGTCGTCAACTATTGTATAATTGTTCCATCCTCCGATATCATCAATAGCTTCTCTTTTAATTAATTCACCGTTTCCTCTAAGTTCAACTGCTCCTTTTACAGAATCTCGCCCTACTTGGAAATGTGTATCCATAGTATATTCATTATTTTGACATCTGGTTAAGAGATTAGCATTTTTATTTCTTATTACTTTTCTGGCTTGAACAGCTCCAACGTCTTTAGGTTCCAAGTGAGGTATCAGTGTTGACAAAAAGTCCGGATTTACAGTTGCGTCTGCATCAAATACCAATATAGCTTCCCCTTTTGCAATTTTATAAGCATCATTTAATACCGCGGATTTCCCTGGGAAAGCATCTTGAGGTCTTATTAAAGCAGTGACTTTATCATATTTTTTTTCAAGATCTTTTAGAACGGATGCAGTATTATCAGTGCTTCTGTCGTCAATTACGATTATTTCAAAATTTTTGTAGTCCATATTTAAAATATTTTCTACAGTATTTGAGATAACTGATTCCTCATTGTGAGCAGGAATCATGACAGAAACAAAAGGCTTATAGTTTTCGTTTATAACTTGCGGATATTTTTGCAGTTTACGTTTTTGAAATTTGTAAGAAAGGTTCATAAACAAAGCGTATATGAACATAAACGTACACAATAATGCAAGTCCCCATACTGTATTAAAATAACTTTGAAAGATGTATATAAAAACCCCAAGACCGAAGACAATAGTGAATAGTAGAATTCTTTCTTTCATCTTATATTACCTTTTCATACTCCCTTTTAATTCCAATAATATTATAGCAAAAACTTTATTTCTTGTCTGAAATTTAGTTGTTTCATTACTTTTTGTAAAACAAATTCATCTATTTAAAGGTTTTTCGGCGCTAATATATGTAAAAAATCGTTAAAATGCTTGCGTTATAAAAAAATTAAGCTATAATAGTCTATGTACAAAGAAGAAGGAGTTTTTATTATGAACAAAGAAGAATTAGTACAAGAAATTGCAAAGAAATCTAATGTAACTCAAAAAGAAGCTGCTGAAGTATTAGGCGCTTTCATTGAAACTATTCAAAAAACTGTTTCTAAAGGTAAAAAAGTTACTTTAGTTGGTTTTGGTACATTTGAATCTAGAAAAAGAGCTGCTAGAATCGGAAGAAACCCTCAAACTGGTAAAGAACTTAAAATCCCTGCAACAACAGTTCCAGCATTTTCAGCAGGTAAAAAATTCAAAGAAGCTGTTAACAAAAAATAAGCTATTCGTTGAATTTATTAATGAATTAAAGGCGTTCTGTTTACAGGGCGCCTTTTTAAATTTAATCTTTTAAAACAATTAACTGATTTACATTTTATTATTAATCTACTGAGAAGATCTCTTTGATGTCATCCATAGTAAGTGATTTTACGATATTTCTGTCAACCGAAATTACGCTGTCTACCAAGTTGCGTTTAACAGTTTTAAGCTTTTGTATTTTTTCTTCAACAGTATTTTTAGTAATAAGTCTGTATACAAATACTTTTTTAGTTTGTCCTATACGATAAGCTCTGTCAGTAGCCTGATCTTCAACTGCCGGATTCCACCAAGGATCGTAGTGTATTACATAATCTGCTCCAGTAAGGTTAAGGCCTGTACCACCGGCTTTTAAGCTAATCAAGAAAATAGGAATTGATGGAGTTGAATTGAAACGTTCAACTGCGCCTTGTCTATCTTTGGTTTTACCTGTCAAATATTCATAAGGAATACCTTCTCTTTCGAGCCATGCTTTAATTAAATCAAGCATGTCCACAAATTGGCTGAACAAAAGAATTCTGTGTCCTTCATCTATAATTTCTTCAAGCATAGATTTAAGTTTTTCAAACTTTCCTGATTTCATGATATTTTTAACGTTTTCTTTATCATAAAGTCTAGGGTGGCAGCATATTTGACGTAATCTTAAAAGAGCTGAGAATATTGAAAGTCTACTCTTTTCAAGACCATTTTGTTCAATAGATTTAAATAGTTCTTCTTTTGTACTGTCAAGTACTTGTAGGTAGAAGTCTCTTTGTTCATCTGTTAATTCACAGTATGCAATATTTTCTACTTTATCAGGTAAATCTTTCGCAACATCTCGTTTCATACGTCTTAGAATGAACGGATAAATCTGTAATTTTAGACGTTTTTCAACAGTTTTGTCTTGTCTTTCCATAATAGGATTAACATATCTGTAATTAAATTCAGATACACTAAATAAAAATCCCGGCATTAAAAAGTCAAATACAGACCAGAGTTCTTCCAATTTATTTTCAATAGGGGTACCTGAAAGAGCAAGTTTATGAGCTGCTTGTAATTTTTTTACGGCTTGAGCAGTTTGAGACATTGCATTTTTAATATTTTGGGATTCATCAAGAATAACATATCTGAAATTATATTCTTTTAATTTTGCAATATCCCTTCTTACAAGAGCATAACTTGTGATTACAACGTCGTAATTAGGAATTTCTTTAAAAAACTGCTTTCTGTCTACACCCGATAACTTTAGGGTTGACAATGTCGGTGCAAACTTTTGGATTTCAGATTCCCAGTTGAAAACAACTGTTGTAGGACAAATTACGAGTGTAGGCATTGGTCCATCTTCTTCTTTTGCTTTTTGAACTACAGCAAGAGCCTGTAAAGTTTTACCAAGTCCCATATCATCTGCAAGAATACCATTAAGTCCGTATTTATACATAAACCATAGCCAACCGAATCCTTTTGTTTGGTATTCACGGAATTCTGCATTAATTCCTTCAGGGAGTTGAAGATTTTCAGAAGTAGAGAATGTAGACATTTGTTCCCAGAATTTTTGGAATTCATCACTCAAAACAAGTTCTACATTTAGGTTTTTCAACTCGTTAATCAAGCCTGCACGGTAAGTTTTAACAATATATTTGTTGTCACTATTTCTATACACATCAAATGAATTAAATGCTCTCATCATTGAATATATATCTTGAGCAGGGTATTCTACAAATCCGAGACTTCTTATTCTGCTATATTTTTCACCGCTTTGAATAGTCTCATAGATTTCGTCAAAATTAATTATTTCTTCTCCAACTTGTCCATATAAAAATATTTCAAAACAATCTTCTGCTTCTTCTGTAAAATCAATTTTTGCGCACAAGCGGAACGGATCGCTCATTAGTTTAAAGAAATTCATGTCGTCTTTTTCAACGAATTTCCAACCTTCGCCGGCTTGTTTTATATAGTAGTTGTAGAAATCAATGGCATTTTCTTTTTCTAATGCCAAATTGTTTGTCTGCATTGGTACAAACTTACAAGCAAGCAACATAGCGTATGCTTCTTGTTCATGCTTAAGATTTCTTTTTACCCAGTAAATTAAATCTTCCCCGGGTTTCTTAATTGTTATGTATGGAGACTTTTCTGCCGCAGTCTTAGAATAAGGGACTACAACTCCATCATATTCAAATTCCAAAGATGCCTTTAATGATTGATCGTAGTCTATTCCCATAGTTACGATATTTAGCGGAGGACGTTCTTCAAGCATTAATTTGCTGATGTTTTCCGCAATCTCTACATCCATTATTTCTCTAAGTTTTGGTAATTCTTCATAAATGAACTTACCGCCATCAGCATCTTTTAGGTCTGTAAATGAGGATTTTAATATGTTTTGCGGTAATGAATTCATCGCAATATTAGTAGGGAAAATTATATTTTTATATCTTCCCCATTTTAGATGTCTTGAGAAATACCTAACTTCTTCTAAAGGATATACATCATCTTTATCAGGACGTTTCCATTCTAAAGATAAAAGGATTGTTCCCTGAGCTCCGGTATTTACATTTAATACAAGTCTCCATTCCTCATCTGTGAATTTTAATCTTTCTTTTGTTTTTTCATCCAATACTTCGTCAGCTTTTGACATCAAAGTGAACATTGGACCGAATTTTGTGATTGGTATGTCATACCATCCAGCTTTTTTATCCTGCCTTGAAACTGTAAGAAGTTGTTGGAAGATTGCAACTTCTACTTTTTGTGAATTATTTAATTCAAAATCAGGGTTTTGTCTTTGTGCTTCAATCAGAGCTCTTAGGATTGGCTCAATTTGTCTTACGACTTTACCTGTCTCTCTTGAACGAACTAGTATTGAGAAGAAATTAGCTTTTCTTTTAGAGTTAAAGTGGAAAATGTAATTCCCTTGAGGTTCTTCAGTCAGAGCCGTATTTTCATCAGGGAAGTCAAATTCCATTCCAAACTTCGTCTCTAGCCAATCTTCATAAGCGTGTTCATCAATTGCTTTAAGGGCAACTGCTACGGCGTGTTTACACCACTCCTCTTTCAATGGGCAATTGCATCTTGCTTCAACTTTGTTTTTCTTAAAGATAAGGTCGGTATTATAATGATCCTGAAAATTTCCTTTAACTTTTCCCATGTAGAAATTCTTTTCAGGATAAGTGTCGAATACCATATCTTTTAGGTGGTATTCATAACCTCTACGCCAGCTTCCCGCACTAGCATTATCTTTTATATATTTGTAGTTAAATTCCTGCGCCTTAACACTCATTATTCTGTGAGTATCTCTTTCTTTCCTTAAGGGTATAACTCCCGGATATAGAAAAATTTCTATAAGCCCTTATTACAAAACCATTATTACATGGATAATAAAAAAAGGCAAGTTATTTTTTTAGCTTAAAATGTAAAAGTGGTAATAATATGCAAATACTATTCCAAAAAGTGCTCCCATAATTACTTCAAAAGGAGTGTGTCCTAGTAATTCTTTTAATTTACCTCCTATTGCTTGAACATCATGTTTGTAAAAATCTTCCATCATTCTGTTCAAACAAGCAGCAGTTTTTCCAGCAGCTCTTCTAACGCCAGCAGCATCGTACATTGTAATCAATGCAAATCCAAGTGCGATAGCAAATACAATGGAGTCAAAGCCTTCAATAATTCCAACAGATGTTGATAATCCCATTACACCGGCAGAATGAGAACTAGGCATTCCTCCGGTAGTTGTGAAAATCTTAAAATTGACTTTTTTAGTTTTAATTGTAAAAATAAAAAATTTTATTACTTGAGCAGAAAACGCCGCTAAAATTCCGGCAGATAAGGCTTCATAGCCTGAGTTTAAGATGTTTGGTATCATAATATCCTTGTAATATCCTCTCTTTGTACTGTTTTAGTATAACATAAGAATAATTTTTGTAAAATATTGCATAAAACTAGTTATACAGATAATGTTTGCATAATGACTATTTTATTCTGATTTTATCTAATATTTTGTCAAAAACTTCCGATTTAAGATTGTTCTTATTTAGGATTTCATAGCATTTATCAATTAGGTCGTTTAAATCTTGTTTTGATTTTTCAATGCCATATAGACTTGTATATGTAAGTTTTCCTGCTTCTTTATCTTTTCCGAGGGTTTTGCCCATTTCTTCAAATGTTGAAGTCTCATCTAAAATGTCATCCGCAATTTGGAACGCTATTCCTAAATATTGCCCAAATTTAGTGATTTCTTCTATTTGAGAGTTTGAAGCTTTTGCGATTAAGGCACCTGTTCTTAATGCAAGTTTGAACAAATCAGCTGTTTTATGTGCGTGTATGAATTCGAGAGTTTCTTTTGCATTTTCAGGGAAATTCCTTTCACTTTCAATATCTACTACCTGTCCGGCAATTACTCCGTATGCTCCTGCTGCGTGGAAATATTCTTTTAATATCTCTAAAACAGTTTCATTTGATAAGTTTTTTGAATTTTTTAATATAACTTGAGGTGCAAAAGTAAGCAAAGCATCTCCGGCAAGTACTGCATTAGCTTCCCCAAAAACTTTATGATTTGTAGGCTTTCCTCTTCTATAGTCGTCATTATCCATACAAGGTAAATCGTCATGAATTAATGTCTGAGCGTGTAGCATTTCAATGGCACAAGCTGTTGGAATTGCATCTTCAAAATTGCCGCCGAACATTCTACAAGTTTCTAGGCACATTACAGGTCTGAGGCGTTTGCCTGGAAGTGTAACGGTGTATTTCATTGATTTAAAAATATCCTCAGGATAAATTATTGGGATATATTCATCAAGTTTATTGTTTACAATTTCTATATACTTATTCATGTTCATTTTCTAAATCCTTATAAATTTTTTGTTTTAAATTATTCCTACTGCTTTGTCTTTTCTTTTCACTTATTTTGGCAATATTTTTATTGTGAACAAATTTTTTAGAATGTTCTTCTTTTTTGCCTTCATATTTAATCTTTTCTTTGTATTCTTTGGCTTCTTCAACGAACGAAATATAACTTTCGTATCTTGTTGGGGCTATTTTTTCTATATTCTTAAGTACATTGCATTCTGTTTCGTTGATATGCAAGCAGTCTGAATATTTGCATTTATCCTTTAGTTGGGATATTTCTTGAAATAATTCCCCTACTTCAGTTGGAAGAAGAAAGTCAAATCTAACATTACTGAACCCCGGAGTGTCAACTATTCTTGATGTATCGTTAAGTTTAATAATTTCACAGTGTCGCGTTGTATGTGTTCCTCTTTGGGTTTTAGAACTTATTTCTTTTGTCCTTAGGTTCAATGCAGGATTAATCGCATTTACCAGACTGGATTTCCCAACACCAGAGTTGCCGCAAAGAACACTTGTTTTTCCTGCTAAAAGTTTTTCAAAAGCCTTTAGTCCCTTATGTTCGGTGGCAGATGTGTAAACTATTTCATATCCAAGTGGAGTGTATATTTTTTTTATTTTTTCTCTAAGATGTTTGTCCCATTTTAAATCTTCTTTATTAAAACATAATACAGTATTGATTTCGTAATATTTAGCCAAAGATATGTATCTGTTTAGTTGGTGTAAATCAAGCTCAGGTTCTTTTAGTGCAGAAACTATTATGACTTGGTCAATATTTGCTACACTGGGTCTTTTAATAAAATTTTTGCGTGGAATTAAGTTGTTTATATATCCGTCAGAAAATTCTACAAAATCTCCGACCAAGATTTTTTCCTTTTGCTTTTTTAGTACATCTCTAATTTTGCAAGTTTGAGAATTTTGCCCATCATCAATGTAGTAAAAGTCTGAATGAATTTTATAAATTTGACCTTCTGCCATAACGTCAGAAATTTTACCATAAAATTAATTAATTTACTATGTTAATAAATTAATCCCAATTTGTAACAAATATTTGAAGTTTAAATTGTTTATGGTATTATCAACTTACGAATTGACTTAAATGTATTATAGAAAAGGGGAAAAATATGATTTCAGTAAACGATTTAAAAACGGGCTTGACTCTTGAATTAGATAACGGTCTGTGGTCTGTAGTTGAATTCTTACACGTAAAACCTGGTAAAGGAGCAGCTTTTGTAAGATCAAAATTGAAAAACGTAGAAACTGGACAAGTTGTTGAAAAAACATTCCGTGCCGGTGAAAAAGTTGCAAAAGCAATGCTTGACAGACGCGAAATGCAATATCTTTACAAAGAAGGTAAAGAATATGTAATGATGGATAATGAATCTTATGAACAGTTGCAATTGACTGAAGATCAAATCGGTGCAGGTATTAAATATTTAAAAGAAAATATGGTTGTACAAGTATTGATGCATGATTCAAGAATCATAGGTGTGGATCTTCCTGCACACGTAATCTTGGAAGTAACTGATACTCCTCCATCAGAAAAGGGTAACACTGCTCAAGGTGGTACAAAACCTGCAACATTAGAAACTGGTGCAGTAGTTAACGTTCCATTCTTTATTTCAAATGGAGATAAAATCAGAGTAGATACAAGAACAAACGAATATTTAGATAGAGCTTAGTCTTAATAAGCTATCTAATTTAATAAATGAAAGGTATAACAATGAAATTTGATGTTGAATATGTAGAAAAATTAGCTAAGGTTTTGGCAGATAACTCTCTAACAGAAATTTCTTTAGAGGATGGTGAACAAGCTATCACTTTGAGAAAAGAAGTTGTTGGTGTTGCTGCTGCCCCTGTAGTTGCTGCTCCTCAGGCAGCTCCTGTACAGGCAGCTCCTCAACCTGCTTCAGCTCCTGCTGCAGAAGTAAAAAAAGGAAAACCACTTACTTCTCCAATGGTAGGTACTTTTTATTCAGCTCCATCTCCTGATGCAGAACCTTTTGTAAAAGTTGGTCAAACTGTTAAAGAAGGAGACGTTGTTTGTATAGTTGAAGCTATGAAGCTAATGAACGAAATTGAATCAGAATTTTCAGGAAAGATTGTTGAAATTTGTGTATCAGACGGTCAACCTGTAGAGTTCGGTCAAGTATTAATGTATGTTGAATAAGAAAGAATAGTGTTAGTGAAAAGTGAATGAAAAATTTCACTTTTCACTATTTTATAGGGATAAGAAAAATGTTTAGAAAAGTATTAATAGCAAACCGTGGAGAAATTGCTGTAAGGATTATAAGAGCTTGTAGAGAAATAGGTATTCCTACAGTTGCGATTTACTCTCAGGCTGATGCAAATTCTTTACACGTGAGATTAGCAACAGAGGCTTATTGTATAGGACCCGCTCAAAGTTCTAAGAGCTACTTAAGTATTCCGGCTATTATCTCTGCAGCTATCGTATCAGGTGCAGATGCTATACACCCTGGATATGGTTTTATGTCAGAAAGAGCTGATTTTGCTGAGATTTGTGAAAAACACGGTATAAAATTTATTGGACCTACAGCTGAAGCTATGAAAAAAATGGGAGATAAAACAACAGCTCGTAAGACTATGATTGAAAATAATGTACCTGTAACTCCGGGAACTGGAATTTTGAAAACACCTGAGGAAGTTAAGGAATTTGCTCATCGTGTAGGTTACCCGATTATCTTGAAAGCTACTGCAGGTGGTGGCGGTAAGGGTAAGAGAATTGAAAGAAATGATGATGAAGTGGAAACTAACATGAATCTTTGTCAGTCAGAAGCTCAAAATTTCTTTGGAAATCCTGATGTTTATGCTGAAAAATTCTTGGAAAACCCTCGTCATATTGAAGTCCAAATTTTAGGCGATCAATATGGTAATGTTGTTCACTTAGGAGAAAGAGACTGTTCAATTCAAAGACGTCACCAAAAACTTTTGGAAGAAGCTCCATCTCCGGCAATTGATGCAGCTACAAGAAAAGAAATGGGTGCTGCTGCAGTAAGAGCTGCTAAAGCTATAAATTATGAAGGTGCCGGAACTTGTGAATTTTTGCTTGACCACGATGGAAGCTGGTATTTCATGGAAATGAATACTCGTATACAAGTAGAACATTGTGTTACCGAAATGATCTCAAATGTTGACCTTGTAAGAGAGCAGATTATGGTAGCAGCTGGAGAGCCTCTTGATTTTACTCAAGATGATATTGTGCTAAGAGGCCATGCGATTGAATGTCGTATTAATGCTGAAAATCCTGAAAAAGATTTTATGCCAAATCCTGGTAAAATTACAGGATATGTTACCCCAGGAGGTTTTGGTGTAAGAGTTGATTCTCACGCATATCAGGATTATTCAATCCCTCCTTACTATGATTCAATGATTGGTAACTTGATTTGTTGGGGACGTACAAGAAATGAAGCAAGACGCAGAATGTATCGAGCTTTAAAAGAGTATGTTATCACCGGGATTGAAACAACAATACCTTTCCATCAAGATATAATTGAGGATCCTGTATTTATGAGCGGAAACTTTAATACCGGTTTTATAGAAGATTTCTATAAACGTACAGGAAAAGACAAAAAATAAAGAAATAAAAAGTCGGATATTTAAAATCCGACTTTTTACTTGAAAAATCCAAAATAATATGCTACAATGTTAGTAGTGTTGTGAGGGTTAAAAGTGTATGGCAGGAATAAATTTATTTTACAATTTTACAAATCCTATTGAAAAACAGAAGGAACAGCAAAAGCAGGCAATTATAAATAAAAATTATAATGAAATATATGCACATGAGCTTGCACATAAATCTGCAGGAGGCTCACTTGCCGGTTCTATTGTAATAGAAAGAAATTCTGAAGGTATACCGATAGGTGGTCATGTTGATATAAGAATGCCATCAATGAATTACAATGATCCTCAAAAAACAATAAATGATGCAAATACTGTAATTCGTTCAGCAATGGCTCCTTCTGATCCATCTTCTCAAGATTACAAAGTTGCAGCGCAAGCTGAAAGTATTAAAATGCGCGCTCAAGCTGTGAAAAATGAAAAAGTTGGAAATAAACTTGATTTAAATGCTTAATTTTGGTTGCTCTAATATTTATTTGTAGTACAATTGTTTTGTATGAGTACTCAGTTTAAGTATTATGCAAAAGAATTGTTAAACATTGCCCTGCCTATAATTATGGGAAATCTTGGGTTTATTTTGATTGGAGCCGGAGATGTTCTCATCGCTGGGCATCATTCGACTGATACTTTGGCTGCAATAAGTATTGCAACTGCTATTACAAATTGTATTCAGACGTTTGGGATTGGCTTAATTGCAAGTGTTTCTCCTCTTTTATCAAATTTTAGAGGAGAAAGAAGAAGTGCGAAGAAATATTTTTTCCCAACAATCAGATTCTCAATGTTTCTAAGTGTATTAGTTATGTTTGCAGTGTTAGCATTTATTCCTTTAATTGATTATTTGAAATTTGAGCCCAAACTTGTACCTATGATAAAGGAATATATGTTTGTTACTGCATTTGCAACTTTTGGAGGGTATTTGCATGCAGCTTTAAAAGAATTTTTGCAGGCTTTTGAGATTGTACTTTTCCCTAACTTAGTTACTGTATTTTCAGTATTCCTTAACATTGCTCTAAATATAGTACTTGTATTTGGATTAGGTCCTATACCTTCTTTAGGAGTTTTAGGATTAGCTATTGCGAGTTTTGTTGTAAGGTATTTTATGGGCTTTGCTCTTTTAATTTATTGTTTTAGAGTAATGAATTTTAACGATTATAGGGACTTTGAATACTATAAGAGTTTGATAAAAATTGGTATACCTATTTCTTGTGCTATAATGGTTGAATTTATAGCGTTTAATAGTATAGCAATAATTATGGGACGTGTTTCAGGTATATATGCAGCGGCGCAGAATCTTGTTTGTACTTTAACAACAGTGTCTTTTATGGTGCCTCTCGCTATTTCTAATGCGATAGCTGTAAAGGTAGGCTTTGCAAATGGTGCTGAAAATATTAATGATTTGAAAAAATATTCTTTTGTTGGAATAGTTATGTCTGTTGGATTTATGTTGTGTAGTGCATTTATTTTTGCAACATTCCCTGAATTTTTGGTAAGATTATTCTCTCAAGATAATGCTTTAATTAAGATATCCATACCGGTCTTGTACGTGTTATCTATTTTCCAAGTATTTGATGGGTTACAAGTAGCACTTTCCGGTATTTTTAAAGGAATAAAGAAAACAGGTGTTGTTTTGGTTTCCAATTTTATAGCATATTGGTTAATTTCTATTCCGCTTGGTTATGTTCTAGCATTTAAGTATCATCTTAACCTCAGAGGTTTTTGGTATGGACTTGCTTCAGCAGCGATTATATTGTGTTTGATCATGTTATCTATGCTAGTTAAAAGTATAAAGAAAATGGAAACCGCAAAATAGCTTTTGTTTATGGTAGAATTATATTGAATGGAGGAATTATGCATACAGAAGAAAGAACATTTGTGGCAATTAAACCTGACGGAGTAAAAAGAGGTTTTGTTGGAGAAATTATAAGCAGATTTGAAAAAAAAGGATACAAGCTTATTGGTATGAAAATGCTTCAAGTAACAGAAGAGATTGCTGCAAAACATTATGCAGAACATATTGGAAAACCTTTCTATCCAAATCTTGTAAAATATATTACAAGCGGTCCTATTGTAGCTATGGTATTTCAAGGTTATAAAGCTGTTCAAGGTATTCGTCATTTGTTGGGAGCAACAGATCCTTGTGAGGCTGATGTAGGTTCTATAAGAGCTGATTATGCGCAATTGAAAGAATACAATACTATTCACGGTTCTGACAGTTTAGAAAGTGCTGAAAGAGAAATTAATATCTATTTTAAACCTGAAGAATTATGTGTTAATTACAAAAACATGATGGAATTAGTTACAGAGGATGTAGATGAGAGATAATGCTCTTGAAAATTTTAGTTATGAATTAGTTCATGAATGTAAACAAACCGGTGCTAGGGCAGGTGTTTTAACGACTCCGCATGGAATGATAAAGACTCCGATATTTATGCCTGTTGGTACAAATTCTGCCGTAAAAACTCTTACTTGTGATCAAGTTGATAGTACGGGTGCACAGATTATATTAGCTAATTCGTATCATTTGTACTTAAGAGCAGGTACAAAATTAATAAGGAAATTTGGAGGGATTCACGGCTGGATGAATTGGCATAAGCCTGTTTTGACAGATTCTGGCGGCTTTCAAGTTTTTTCATTATCTCATTTAAATAAAATTACAGAAGATGGGGTTGAATTTAGAGATCCTAAAGACGGCAAAAAACATTTTATTAACCCGGAAGTGTCTATGGAAATTCAACAGGATATTGGTGCTGATATAATTATGGCATTTGATCAGTGTGCACCGTTCCCTTGTGATTATGAAATGGCAAAGAAAGCTATGGAAAGAACTCATAGATGGCTCGAAAGGTGCTTTAATGCTAAAACTAATCCAAGACAAGCTCTTTTCCCTATTGTTCAAGGGGCTTTTTTCGATGATTTAAGAAAAGAAAGTGCTTCTGTTATTTCTTCTTATGACGCAGTTGGGTATGCTATAGGCGGCTTAAGTGTTGGTGAAACTAAGGACATAATGAACCATTTTGTTGGGCTTACAGCTCCTTTGTTACCTAAATATAAACCTCGTTATCTTATGGGAGTCGGTACTCCTGAAGATTTGCTTGATGGTATAAAACGAGGTGTTGATATGTTTGATTGTGTCTTGCCTACTCGTAATGCAAGACATGGGTCATTCTTTACTTGGAATGGTAAGAAAAATATTAAAAATAAAGAATTCCATGAAGACGATGCACCTTTGGTAGAAGGTTGTAATTGTTATGCCTGCAAAAACCATTCTAGGGCGTATATAAGACATTTGTGGAGATGTGGGGAAAGTACTGCCGCAACTTTATTATCAATTCACAATATTCAGTTTTTGGTTGAATTTTCTCAATTATGTCGTCAAGCTATTATTGAGGATAGATTTGGAGATTTTTATAATGAACACTATTCAAAATTAGTTTAGAGTTCATTTTATTTATTATTCAAGTTTGTACTTTTTTGCTTGATACTTAAGTACGCTTTCGCAAATTCAAAACCGCCAATAGCTGCAAATGCTATTCCTGCTGCAATTTTAGAAGATTTGCTGACACATTTTAAAGGTCTATTAAACATATCTCTTATGTTAATTTCTTTCTTAAATACTTTAGGCCAACCTTTTGTAAGCCAGTTTGTAAACATTATTGCTCCACCAACCAGACCTCCAAAAATTACGGTACTTCCTGTCGCTTTCAGGTATTCTCCTGTTTTTACGAAAGTTTTGCATGTATTTACAAGTCTATTTTTTGCACCTGTGTCTTCTGTTTTCTCTACCGATTTTTGTGGAGATTCTTGTTTTTCAAAAGTGTCATTAATTTCTTTTGCAATTGGTTTTTCCGGGTCGTTCTGATTAATTTTTGGTTCGACAGAAAGATTGGCACTGTTCGAACTATTTACAGCGTTTTTAGGTAAATTTACACTCAAAGTATCATTTGACATAGTAATTTCTCCTACATCATTTAAACTCAAACATAAAAATTTTTGATAGTTAAATTTTTCTTATTTACAAAATTTATCAATTAAAAAGATTGAGTTGTGGAACTTCTACAGATGGAACATCTGTAGCTCTTTTTCTTGTCGCAAGATTATTTGAGTAATCTTTTTGCATTCTTGTCATAAGTTCTTCTGAACGTTTAATTACAGAACTTGGTAATCCTGCCATTTTTTCAACTTTAATACCGTAACTTTTTCTGGCTCCACCTT
The DNA here is from genome assembly GCA_944327275.1 of Candidatus Gastranaerophilales bacterium. Taxonomy (GTDB): domain Bacteria; phylum Cyanobacteriota; class Vampirovibrionia; order Gastranaerophilales; family Gastranaerophilaceae; genus Stercorousia. Next base: position 38,255 of record CALVHB010000013.1, read on the forward strand.
GTACAATTTTTCTGAGAAATTCTATTTCTCCGTTTTCTTCACTAATTGTAATCCTATAATTCTTAATTTGAGGGTATGTTTTAGTCATTACGTTTAGTTCGTGGTAATGAGTTGCAAATATGCATCTTGCTTTAACTTTTGTGGCGATATATTCTGCCACTGACCAAGCTATTGCAACACCGTCGTATGTACTTGTGCCACGTCCAATTTCATCCAGTAAAATTAAACTTCTTTCTGTTGCAGAATTTAATATACAGGCTGTCTCAATCATCTCAACCATAAATGTAGATTGTCCAAGAGTTAGATCATCAGAAGCTCCAACTCTTGTGAATATTTTATCTATAATACCTATTTTTGCGTAGTCTGCAGGAACCCAAGATCCTATTTGTGCAAGAATTGCAATAAGGGCATTTTGTCTCATATAAGTTGACTTACCTGCCATATTTGGCCCAGTAAGTATCATAAATTGAGTTGAATCCGCAGAATTACATTTCAACTCAATATCATTTGCTACATATTCTCCAAGCGGTAAAACTTTTTCCAATACTGCATGGCGCCCGTTCTTGATTATAAAGTCATCAGATTCGTCAATAATAGGTCTACAATAATTGTTTTCAGCTGCAATATCTGCAAGACTTGTGTATACATCACATTCTGCTATATATTCAGCTATTTCCCTTATTTTAGATACAAATTCTTTTGAATATTCCCTAAAGTCGCAGAATAGTTTATATTCAAGTTCTGTAGATTTAAATTTAGCAGAAAGTACATCGTCTTCATGTTTTTTCAACTCTTCTGTTATAAATCTTTCACCGTTAGTAAGTGTCTGTTTTCTAATATAACCTTCAGGGATTTGATTAAGGTATGAGTTAGAAATCTCTATGAAGTAACCAAATACTTTGTTAAACCCTATTTTTAAAGTTTTTATTCCGGTCTTTTCTTTTTCTTTTTCTTCAAAGTCTGCTAACCATTTTTCTCCACCGGTTAACAATTCTCTGAAATAGTCTAATTCTCCGGAAACTCCTTCTTTAAGGATTCCACCTTCTTTGATTATTGCTGGAGCGTTTTCTACAATAGTTCTGTCAATCATTTCAGCATATTCAAAGATTTCATCTTTGTACTGCTCAATTGGATTTAATGGGTTATATGCAAGATTTTTTGAAACTTCAAGTAATTCAGGAAGAATTAGCAATGATTCCTTAAGACTGAGAAAATCTTTAGGGTTAGCAGAGCTGTTTGACATTCTTGTTGCTAGCCTTTGTATATCATAAATTTTTTCCAAGAGATTTCCAAGATTTAATCGCTCTTCATTCTTTTCTACAAGTTCAGAGATTACATCTTGTCTTTTTAAAATATCGCTTAGATTTTTTAAAGGTTGACAAAGCCAGCTCTTTAGAAGTCTTGCCCCCATATTAGTTTTTGTTTTATCTACAGCCCATAGCAAGGAGCCATATTTACTTTTGTCTCTTTGTGTTTCAGTAAGTTCTAAATTTTTTCTGGTGCTTCCATCAAGAATCATGTACTCAGAAAGTTCATATGGCTCAATTCTTTCGAACTTTGGAACACTTTCCATCATGTTTTCCCAAACATAAGCCAATAGTGCACCTGCTGCCCTAAATCCTGTTTTGTACCTTTTATACCCAAAAGATTCTAAACTATTAGCCTGAAACACTGCTTTAAGATTATTTTCAGCAAAATTTTCATCGAATACTGATGAAGGAATCTTAGAACAGTTATAAATCTTTGTAATTTCTTCTGGAAGATTAATTTTTTCATCCGGTACAATCTGGAAAGGCATTATTTTGGCTTTCATTGAAGGTCCAAGTACTTCTGTTGGATTTATTCTTGTAAGCTCTGATAAAATTAGAGTTAGTGGCGCCTGTGTAACTTTAAATTCTCCAGTAGATATGTCAGCATATGAAAAACCGTACATATCAGATTTTTCATCTTTGAATAGTGCACAAATGTAATTATTTGAGTTTTGTTTAAGAAAATCACTTTCAGTAATTGTTCCCGAAGTGATAATTCTTGTAACCCCTCTTTTTACAATCCCCTTTGCAAACTTAGGATCCTCAAGTTGATCACAGATTATTACTTTATAATTTTTTTGTACAAGTTTTTCAATATAATTATTTACAGCTTTAGCAGGAACTCCTGCAAGCGGGATTCTGCCAAATTTTCCTTGTTCTCTTCCAGTAAGTGTTAATTCCAACTCCTTGGACATAATTACGGCATCTTCAAAAAATGTTTCATAAAAATCTCCAAGTCTATATAATAAAATTTTGTCAGGATGCTGATGTTTAATTTTTAGATATTCCTGCATTGCAGGTGTCAAATCCTCGAGTTTTACGTCAGCAGTATTGATATAATTGATTTCTACCTTTTTCATAGTTATAATGATATTATAACATGACAAGGATTTCAACATGGGATGTTTAAGAAATATTTTTAGAGCAATAATAATCACATTAGCAATAATTGGCTTTATGTCTTTGGGAGGAAAGGAATTATTAACCGGACTTTGGTCAAATTTCTTTAACCCGTCAGAGTCGACTTTGATGGAAAGAGCTCAAAAGGTTGGAGATTTTTCAAAAATTAATGATGAATTTGAATTAGAAAAGGCTGCAGGAATCATGGGCTATAATGCAGTCGTTGCAGAACACAAGGCTTCTGGTCAAAAAATGTTTGTAGTTGACTCGGGTAATAAAGTTATACTTACTGCAGAAGACATAAAATCACCTGATGTCGAGGATAAACTATATAAAGCTGTAAGTAAAGTCAAATATCAAGCAGTGTCTGTGGATGATATAAAAGTTGTAAAACATGGAACAATGAATTCTTTTGGTAAAGATTGTCCATATGTTAGATTTGAAGCAAGAGTAAAAAAACTTCCTATAGGTGACATAGGTGGAATAATTTCTGTAGCTCAAAACAAAGATGGAGAGTCCCGTCTTTTGATTTCAGTAAATGAAAAAAATAAATATTCTCAGTTGATTTCTGATGAGTTTTTTAGAAAAATTAAATAGTAAAATGTCTGGGTGGCGGAATTGGTAGACGCGCACGATTCAGGTTCGTGTAGAGAAATCTATGTGGGTTCAAGTCCCATCCCGGACAATTAAAAAGGGGATAACACTTGTTATCCTTTTTTTTATATGCTTGATTGGTGAGGGCTTTAATCCGTTTTAGCGGGTTCAGCGGATTTGCTTACGGACGGAGTGAACGAAGTAAGACGAGTCCGGTGAGCGAACAGATTGAGCCGACTGTAGCAAAGCTACTTAGGTGAAACTCTGAGAGCGTGAAGCAAATCCAAGACAAGTCCCATCCCGGACACCATAAAAAGAGAAGTTTTAGCTTCTCTTTTTTTAATTCACCAACTAAACTATATATTCAAGAACAAAATTTATACGACCTTTATTGTCAACAGTTTTCTCTAAAACTTTATATTGTGCATTTCGTGGCATCAACGCTTCCCAACCGTCATGGTAAATTAGTTTAGAACCTTTTGGTAAGCGAATTTTCAAAAGCCCACTGCCTGCATAATCCCCCATCACATTCGCTTTTTTTAAAGCAACAAAACTATATCCAGCATCAGGCTTTATAACATCACCTACTTTACAGTTATTCACAAGATTTACATAGGCAATGTCATGAGGTTTGTAAGCAGAAGCTGGCACATCAAGTCCTCTATATACAACATACTCTTTGTCTAGTGGTGTTGCCTTGTAGAATAAATCATCCACTTCTTTTATCTTAGCTTCAACTTTTTCTGTATGAACATTTGTAACTACGCTCTCGCCATTAGCTCTTGCATATTCTCGTTGTCTTATAAATAGGTTCCTTTCATCTGCAAAAACTTTTGCATCATGTGCTTCTTGATAAGAAATGTTTGAATTTAATTTCTCTACGTTTGTTATTTCACTAGCTGTTGTTCTAACAGGTTCAGTAATTTTAGGATTTATAGTTTCAACCACAGGAGTTTGCGCAGGCTGAGTCACTGTCGGATTAGCAATTTCTGTAACTTGTGGTTTAGTAACTACAGTTTCACTTACTGTTGGCTTAATAGTTTCAGTAACTTTAGTGGCTGGAGTTTCTACAACTGGATTTTTCACTGGTTGAGTTGTAGTAGGTTTAACAGCTCCTGCAACATTTGGTTTTGTTACTGTTGTAGTTGTCGTAGGTTTAGATGGTGTTTTTACAGATGTCCCTTTCTTAGCTTTAAATAAATCATCAACACCGTTAGCGAACTGTTTAACGTGTTTACCTTTACAGAAAAGAAAATCACAAGCTATTGCAATTCCTGTTAATATGCCAATATCTTTAGCTACATCTGAACCTGAAAACGACTTTTTATTCTGAGTTGTAGCTGGTTGGATAGGATTTTGTCCAAATGTGATATTTGGGGTGTAGGCTGCTTTTCTGTAATTATTTACTTGTGCAAAATTATCATTATTGTAATATCCATAATTATAAGGATATAGCAAGGGTTGATTTACATTATAATATCTGTTTGAGTCTTGTAACATTTTTCCTACCTGTATAACCTAACCTATATTTAAATAAAGTATTTTTCCCCCTGAAAATTGCCTGATTTTAAATCTTAAAAGATTTCTTATATTGTAATATTTTTGAGTAGACTGTTTCATAATTGACATTAATTTACTATATGATCTCTCTCCTCTTTTGCAAAAAGGATTTAAATTCGGAAGCTTATCAATATTAATAATCAAAAAATAATTTTTCTAAAATTGTAAAAAGTTGAAAAATCTTTGAAAATAAGTTAATATATACATGTATGGCAGATTACCGAGATTTAGTAAAAATTATAAATAAGGAAGTTCTCTCTGTAAAAGAACTGAGAGAAATAACTGTTAATGAGCTGGTATCAGAAGTTACAGAGACAAAACCAGATAATAAGCATAAAGGTCTCCCGAAATATGACGTAAGACTTACCAACGGTGAGTTATATTATGTTTATGTAAAGAAAAACATATTTGGATTTTAGGAATTATACATTACCGGTAGAACTGTTTCTGTCATCTTCTAATTGTTTGATGTCGATGTTTTCGTGTTCGTAATCGTAGCTGTTGATAACTGGAATATCAATTTCAACATTTACATCTGCATCGACCATTTCAATATCGGTTTTTAAGAATTCTTTAACTTTACCATCTTCCATTTTTACAGCAACTTTGTTGCTTAGGAATTGTAAGTAACAAACTTTTCCAAGTCCATCAGGTGTCATTACGGAAGACCCAACCGGCGGCATTCCTTTCGCAGCATCAATGTAATTTGAATATTCATAAGTCAGACAGCATAACAATCTGCCGCAAGTGCCTGAAATCTTCCCGGGAGCAATAGGCATCCCCTGATCTTTTGCTAATTTAACGTTAATTGTTGCAAATTTTCTTAAAAAACTTGAGCAGCAGAAAGGTCTTCCACAAACTCCTGTTCCTTCAAGTATCGAGGTCTCATCTCTTACGCCTATATGACGCAGATCAATTCTTACACGAGTAAAAACTTGGGTTAAGTCTTTTAATAATGCTCTAAAATCTACTCTTTCAGGCGCTGTGTAGTAAAATGTTATTTTACGTCTGTCAAATGTTATTCTGCATTGTACCAAGTTCATATTTAATTTATGTTGAGCAACCAGTGCTTGACATTTAAAGAAAGATTGCACTTCCTCTTTTTTTATTTCTTCAAGTGTTTGCATATCTTTTTGAGAAAGTGTTCTTATAACTTGAAAAGGTTCTGGTTTATTTTTGCTGTGTTCCCATAGTTTAGCAATTTTTGAATTAACTATAAATGCTTTTAGGGCTTCTTCTCCTTTTTCTGTCCTAACAAGTACCATTTGACCATCTTGTAGTTTTATGGTCTCAGGGACTTCCAGCGGGTAAAAGGTATTTTTCAAATATTTTACAGCAAATTTCATTATACGTATCTTTCTTCTTCTTTTAATTTTCTATTCATTAATTTTTCTAACAATGCCTGTGGAGTAATATCAGTATATACTGCTTCATAAATTGCATTTGATACTGGTACTTCAATTCCTAATTTTTTAGCTAATTCGCATATAGCTTTTGAAGTTTTTACACCTTCAGCAACAGAACCAAGCTCTGCTAAAATATCATTAATTTTTTTACCTTTTGCAAGCATAGAACCTACGGTGTAATTTCTTGACATCGGGCTTGAGCAAGTTGCTATCAAATCTCCCATTCCGGAAAGTCCGTACAGAGTAGATGGATTTGCACCAAGATTAATACTTACTCTAACTATTTCAGCCATTCCGCGGGTTAATAATGTCCCAGAACAATTATCACCAAGTCCCATGGTGTGTGCAAAACCTGATGCAATAGCTATAACGTTTTTCAAAGATCCGCCAAGTTCTACACCTATTACATCTGTATTGGTGTATAATCTGAATTTGTTTGGAACATTGCAGGCCTTTTGGACAAACTTTGCAATTTCTAAATCTTCACAAGCTACTGTAGCTGCAGTTGGAAGTCCTGCAAGAACTTCTTTAGCTAATGTCGGCCCTGAAAGTATTGCTAATTTTTGATCAGGCAGAACGTCTTTTATAACTTCTGACATTCGCATTAATGAAGGTAATTCAATCCCTTTAGATGCATTTACAAGAATCTGTTCTGATTTAATACCAGCTTCTTTAAGTTTTTCACAAACATCTCTTGTTCCGGAAGTTGCGACAACTGATAATATTATATTTGCATTTTCTATAGCTTTTGATAAATCTGATGTGACATCAACTTTTTGATCGAGTTGAACTTCCAAAGGTTTAGAACAATGTTTATTAATTTTTAGGTCTTCTGACAAATCTTGTTCTCTACCCCATACAGTTATTTCTTCAAAGTTATTATTTAAAAGCCATGCTAAAGTTAATCCCCAACATCCTGCTCCCAATACTGTCAATTTCATCTTCAAGCTCTCCTTATACTGCCTGACTTACATTCAATAATTTTCTGAGTACTCCGCCTTGTTTTTTTAGTTCAACTCTTGCTTGTTCTACGTCCATTTTCATCATAATGGAAATTATAGCGGTTTTTATTTCCCAGTTGCATTTTAAAAGTGTAGCAAGAGCTTCGCTATGAGAGACTTCAGCTATTTGAGCGACAATTCTGATAGCTCTGTCTTTAAGTTTTTCATTTGTAGCTTTTAAGTCTATCATAAAATTCTCATATGTTTTTCCAATTTTAATCATAGCACCTGTAGTAAGCATATTCAAAACCATTTTTTGAGCGGTTCCTGCTTTCAGTCTTGAAGAACCAGCTATAACTTCAGGACCGACCTCTGGACAAATAACCAATCCTGCTTCCTCTGCAATTTTTCCTCTTGAGTTGCAAGTAATACCTATAGTTTTACAATTTACATCTTCTGCTTTTTGTAGAACTCCAAGTAAGTATTTTGGATTCCCGCTTGCAGAAATAACAACTGCAACATCGTTTTCATTCAAAACTTTTGCATCTTCATAACCTAGTTCAAAATTATCTTCAGCCCCTTCAACGGCTGTTCTGAATGCTTTATCGCCGCCAGCCATAATTCCTTGCACCATTTCCGGAGAAACACTGAATGTAGGAGGACATTCAGAAGCATCAAGTATTCCGAGTCTTCCTGAAGTTCCAGCTCCAAAGTAAAAAAGTCTGCCTCCTTTTAAAAATTGTTTTGCAATAAGGTCAATTGCAGCTGCTATATTTTCGGTTTCCTCTTCAACCGCAAGTGCTACAAGTTTGTCCTCTTCATTCATTTTGCGTACCATTTCAATGGTAGGAAGAATATCAATATTTTTGGTATTCTCATTTCTGTACTCGGTAATTACTTCACTCATATCTCAAACCTCTTTGCTGAAACTAATCAGCTTTTCCAATAATAAACACTATACCAATTTTAATAAATTTGCCATTTCAATTGCAGCTTTAGCTGCGTCAGAACCTTTATTTCCAGCTTTTGTACCGGCTCTTTCTATTGCTTGTTCAATATTATCAGTTGTTAAAACTCCGAAAATTACAGGTACTTCTGTTTGCAAGCTTACTTGAGCAATACCTTTTGAAAGTTCAGCACTTACATAGTCAAAATGAGCAGTAGCTCCACGGATAATAGCTCCAAGGGTTATTATTGCATTGTATTTTTTTGTTTTCGCGAATTTCATCGCCGCAAGAGGTATTTCAAAAGCTCCGGGAACTTTTACTATTTCTATATTTTCTTCAGCAACACCATGTCTTTTGAGCTCATCTACAGCTCCAGATAGTAGTTTTGATCCTATAAAATCGTTAAATCTAGATATAATTATACAGAACTTTTCGTTACCTGCTACAAGTTGACCTTCATAAGTTTTCATTATAATTCTCTCCATTGTCTATAGATACAATGATTTTAACGCATTTGTCTCTATTTTACAATAAGTGGAGCAAAAATCTTATAAAAAATATATATAGCTGACAAAATAAGCAGGACTCCGCTTGATTTTAGGAGTATATCAGAAAGTTTGTAGAAACCTTTCCAATTTTTCAAGTGTGAAGTTAAAAATCCAGCAAGAATCAAAATAAGTCCTTGCCCGAGAGCGAAAAGAAAAAGCATAAATATTGCTTGAGCAATGCTTGCAGACAAAGAAGCAAATGCCATAATCCCTGCTAAAATAGGAGTCGAACAAGGTGTTCCTGCAAGTGCAAATACTCCTCCCAATATTACCGGATACAAGTACGTATTTGTATGCTCGTTCTTTGGCATTTCTTTAACAATTACCGGTAAATCAAAGTCTAATACTCCTAATAGTTTTAATCCCATTACCATAATTATACCGGCAAGTATTATTCCAAAATAGCCTCCTGCAAAAGAAATAAATACTTTCCCAGTGATTGCACAAATTATACCTATAATAGAAAAGACAATTGCTGTCCCAAATACAAAAAACAGCATTTGAATGAATGTTTTTAGTGGACTTGAGTTTGAATATCCTCCGACATAACCGACGATAATTGGCAGCATTGCAAGTGAGCAAGGTGACATTGAGGCTATTAAACCTCCAAGAAAAGAAAGTCCGTAAAGTAATAATAAACTTCCGTTTTGAGTAAAAAGATTGATATAGTTTTCCATTATTCAAGTCCTTTTAAGTAATTATCCATCTCTTGTTTTGGGATTGCTCCTTCAATTCGTTTTACTTGTTGTCCCTTAGAGTTCAACAAAATTATTGTAGGAACAAGAGTTACATTATACTTCTTAATTTGTTCTTCGTTAAAAGAATTCCTGTCTTGAACTTGAATTTCAGTCAAAGTTATTTTACCTTGATATTTTGGGAATATTTCTTTGAAAACTTTATTCATTGTTTGGCAATCAAGGCACATTGCAGATGTAAATTTAATAATCTGAGGTTTGCCAGCTTCAGTTGTTTTAGCAGTGGAAGAATTTGATACTGTTAGTAGCATATACGCTAATAAAGGTATTATAAATATCAATGAGATTATAATTGCATTTTTTTTCATAAAGTTCTCCTTTTCGTTCAATATTAGCATAAACGAAAAAGGATTTTTTTTAAACCTCACTAGGGTAATCTTCAAGAGTATAAATATTTTTAAATTTATACATCTTCAGGGACATAAAAATCATTTTTTGCTAAAAGTTCTCTTGTATGTTCGTAACAGCAACTTTTTTTACAAATTTGCTGGTACGTTTGTACAATACTAATCACATCGTCTACTGACATTTTAATTAATCTTCTTTCTCCTTCAATAATTCTAGCCATTTTAATAATTCCTTTCAAAATCATAAACGGATATATTTTGACTAACTTTTGAAAAATCATACGTAGTATATAGAAAATTCTTTTATAATTTAAAAAATAAATAAAAAAGCCTCTTTTAATAAAGAGGCTTTTTTTAAATGTATTTACTAGCAGAATTGCCTATTCAGCATCTTCATCGCCAAGTTGGAAATCAGGAGCACCAAACATTCCTTCAATTTCTTCCAAAATTGCAGAAGGTTTTCTTGCTTGATTTCTTTGAGCAACTGCACGTTTTCTTTCTTCACGTTCTTTTTCTTCATTTGCGTTAGAAAGATGATGGAATCCTGTACCTGCAGGTATTAGACGACCAATGATAACGTTTTCTTTCAAACCTCTCAACATATCCTTTTTGCCGTCTACAGCAGCTTCTGTAAGGATTCTGGTTGTTTCTTGGAATGAAGCTGCAGAAATGAAGCTTTCTGTATTTAATGAAGCTTTAGTGATACCTAACAACATATATTCACAAGTTGCAGGAGTACCGCCTTTTTCTTCAACTTCTTTATTTTCTTTTTCAAATGTTTGCATTTCAACAAGTTCGCCAGGTAACAATGTTGTATCACCAGCATCAACAATTTTAACTTTCTTAGTCATTTGTCTTACGATGATTTCAACGTGTTTATCTGCGATTTCTACACCTTGTGAACGATATACTCTTTGTACTTCATCTACAAGGTATTGTTGAGCTGCTTCAGGTCCGCATAATCTGATTACATCATGTGGATTCAAAGGTCCGCTAGTTAAAGGCTGTCCTTTAGTAACTTTTTGTTTGTTTTGAACAATGATATTTGCATCAATTGCATATTTGATTTCAACTCTTCCATTGTCATTTACAATATACAATCTTGGAAGATCTTCATCAGTAACAATTTCAGCAACACCGTCTTCTTCAGCTAAAATAGCACAGTCTTTAGGTTTTCTACCTTCTAAAAGTTCTTCAACCCTTGGAAGACCTTGAACGATATCACCTGTTTTTTGTCTTTCAAATACCAATGTTGCAATGATATCACCACGTAGAACAAGAGCTCCTGATTCTACTTGTAACATTGTACCTGGGCTGATTAAGTATGGTCTACCGTTTCTAACTGCTATTTCTCCTTTGTTAACAGCTGTTACAATACCGGAAACAGTTGATTTTTCTCCGTTATCGGTAATTATAGAATCTAATCTTACAAAATCACCTTTTTTCACGTTAGCTTTTCCTTTTACAGGAATTACTGTTTCGTATGTTTCACTAGTTAACAACAATCTTCTTGCATCTTCTTTTGCAGAATTGATTGCAGCAACTCCATCATTAATTGCTAATACTTGAGTTTTAGCAACAGGAGTCTTAGGATCAATAGTTTGACCATCTTTAACTAGAAGTTCTGTTTGAAGTGAAGACATAGTCTTAGCATTGCCTTCAAATTCACGACGAACAATCAAGTTTTCAAGAACTACTATTCTCAAGTTTTCTTTTTCATCAAGTTCTACCATACCTTTTAAGTGAGATAGGTAACCTTGCATTTGCAATACTAAACTTGTTCTAGTAATTGTTGAACCATCCAAGTTTCTAACTCTTGCACCATCTTTGTATTGTAGTTGAGTTACAGGAACGATATCAATTAAATTATCAGAAGTGTTAAATTTAATTGATACATCTTTTTGTTCAACTTCAAGTACTTGTACAGGTCTTACAAGAATTTGTATTGGTTGATTTGAAATACTGTCTTCGTCTAAAGATAAAGAAGTATCAAGTTCTTCATCCAAGTCATCAATATCGATATCATCCATAGATGAGTCCATAATTGTAACTATAGAAGTTTCTTTTGCTTTGATACCTTCAGCAATTACTGTTCCTTTTTTAACTACCTCACCTTCATCAACTTTAAGTTCTGATACGCTTGAAAGTTGGTGAATTTCTCCAGGACGGATAGTGATTTCATGAATTGTATCATTGTATTCTTTAAATTCAACAATACCATCAATGTGGCAGTAAACATCTTTTACAACTTCTGTACCTGCAGTAACGTGTGTACCGTTATCAACCATTTTTAAAGAAGAATCTTTATTGATTTGGTGAATTTCTTCTGGAATAAATACTACAGAACCAGGTTTTGTAATGATTTGATTTTCATCAACTTCAACATCAACGTATCTGATTTCACCAGAAGATGTTACAGCACATTCGTCATCAATAAGTTCGGCAATAATCATACCGTTTTCAACAGTTGTATCAACCGGAGCTTTAACGATATATTTTTCACCTGTTTTATTAACTGTCCAAATTTGTTCTTTCTTAGTTTGTTCAAAAGAAGCATTTTCTGGCATTAATGAAGCAATAACGATTGTTAATTCTTTACCTTGTACAATCTTCTTGATATTTTTGCCTTCAAATTTAACATCTTCAATAACTAAATCTTCACCAAAGCGAACTTCTCCACCATGTTCTGAAATAGTTAAAGTTTCTGCTAATTTTTCACCTTCTTTGATTTTTTGACCGTCTTTAACAAGAACTTTAGAACCGCCAGGTAGGTTATAAACATCACCGCCAAGAACCCAAATAATACCTTGTTTATTAGTAGTTCTTGAAATGTTACCTTGTCTGTCTTTCTTTTCGTCTGCTACAAAGTCTTCATATATTACTTCACCTGAAAGATCAGATGTAATATCTTTTGTTGCTTTTTCTGTCAAACGGGATCCACCTTGTGCAGCTGGTTCAAATTGAGCAAGTTTAAATCCTTTTTCAACTTTCATTCCGTTTGTAAAGAATACTGTAGAACCTGCTGGGATATGATATTTTTCGGTTTTCTTAGCACCTTTAATTTCAATATCAGCTTCGTAGTTAGAAATATTAACTACATCCCCGTGACGAGTTCTTAATTCTCTTGTTTTAACATTAGAAATAACTTCACCGTCTTGTCTTGCAATTACTTCTTTAATAGCATCTTTAACGCCTACAGCACCACCGGTGTGGAATGTTCTCATTGTTAACTGAGTACCAGGTTCACCGATTGACTGAGCTGCGATAATACCGATAGCTTCACCAATATCTACAAGTTTTTGAGTTGTCATTGCCCAACCGTAGCATTTTTGGCATATACCATATTCAAGACCGCAAGTTAGACCTGAACGAACTTTCAATTCTTGTAAGTTCAAATGAGCAACTTTCTTAACGTCATCTCTGTTCATTGTAGTACCTGATTTTACAAGTACAGTTCCATCTGTATCAACTATGTCTTCAGCAATAGTTCTTCCTAATAATCTGTCAATTAGAGGAACTATTACAGCATCGCCGTCTGTAATTGACTTCATGTTGATAGATTTTGTTGTATGGCAGTCGTCAGCTCTTATGATAACATCTTGAGCAACGTCAACCAAACGTCTTGTTAAATAACCAGAGTCAGCTGTTTTTAAAGCTGTATCTACCAGCCCTTTTCTTGCACCATATGAAGAAATGATGTATTCAGTAACGGATAAGCCTTCTTTAAAGTTTGATTTGATAGGCAAGTCGATGATTTGACCTTGTGCGTCAGCCATCAAGCCTCTCATCCCAACCAACTGTGATACCTGTGAAAGGTTACCTCTAGCTCCGGAGAATGCCATCATATAAACCGGATTCAATTTATCGAAGTTGTCAACAACTGATGCAGTTAATTTTGCAGTAGTTTCAGACCAAGTGTCAATAACTTTTGTATATCTTTCAACTTCTGTAATTTCACCTTTTAAGTATCTGTTTGTTGATTTTTCGATTTCTTTTTCAGCTTCCTGCAACAATTCTTTTTTAATTTCAGGAACTTGCAAGTCTGCGATAGAAATTGTAGTTCCGGATTTTGTTGCATACTTATAGCCAAGGTTTTTAAGGCTGTTAGCCAATTCAGCAGTTTTTGCACCGCCAAACTCTAGATACATTTGTGAAAGCAAATTGTTAAGACCTTTTTTGTCCATTTGCTTGTTAATGAAATCTATAGTTTTTTTACCATGAGTGTATGTTGTTTCCATTTTATTTATATCCTTTTTCTTTTGTTATCTCAAGTCAATATTTTTTGATTTGATTTACGCCAAAGCAGTTCTTACAGCTTCGTTGAAGATAATTCTTCCTGCAGTTGTTTCAATTCTTTCGCCATGTTCATCTCTTACTACGATTTTATCGTGTAGTTCGATTACGCCGACTTCAAGAGCTGAAATAGCATCTTGGAAGTTGTAGAAATATCCTTTTGGTGCCATTTCTGGATTTTTCAAAATTGTTAGGTAATACATACCCAATACCATGTCCTGAGTAGGTGTGATAATAGGTTTACCTGTAGCTGGAGCTAAGATGTTGTTTGTAGCAAGCATTAACATTCTAGCTTCAGTTTGAGCTTCGATAGATAAAGGTACGTGAACAGCCATCTGGTCACCGTCGAAGTCAGCGTTAAATGCTGTACATACTAATGGGTGAAGTTGGATAGCACGACCTTCTACTAGTTTAGGTTCAAATGCTTGAATACCTAGTCTGTGAAGGGTTGGTGCACGGTTCAATAGAACTGGGTGTCCATCAATTACCTCTTCTAATATATCCCATACGATTTCTTCGGAACGTTCAATTTTCTTTTTAGCTGATTTAATGTTTTGAACATAACCGCGTTCAATCAATTTGTTAACAACAAATGGTTTAAATAATTCTATGGCCATTTCTTTTGGAAGACCGCATTGATTTAATTTTAATTGAGGTCCTACAACGATTACTGAACGACCGGAGTAGTCAACACGTTTACCTAACAAGTTTTGACGGAAACGACCTTGTTTACCTTCGATGATGTTAGATAACGATTTCAATGCTCTGTTATTTGGTCCAACAACAGTTCTACCTCTTCTACCGTTGTCGATTAAAGCATCTACTGCTTCTTGTAACATACGTTTTTCGTTTCTAACGATGATTTCAGGAGCGCCCATTTCCAAAAGTCTTTGTAAACGGTTGTTTCTGTTGATTACACGTCTATATAAGTCGTTCAAGTCAGATGTAGCAAAACGTCCACCGTCTAATTGTACCATTGGTCTCAAATCAGGCGGAGTAACAGGTAATACATCCATTATCATCCAAGTAGGATCTGTTTCTGAAGAAATCAATGAATCTAAAAGTCTTAATCTTTTGATTAATTTACTTTTCTTTTGAACTGAATTTACTGATCCTGTAAGTTCTGTTCTGATTTCTTCTGCTAGTTCTTTTGTATTTATTTCAGAAAGAAGTTCTTTTATAGCTTCAGCACCAATTCCTACTTTTAATTCAGAATCTTCATGTTCTGCCATATAGTCTTCATATTCTTCTTCTGATAAAAGTTGTAATTTTTTGAATTCACTTTCACCAGGATTTAATACAACGTAGTTATTAAAATAGATAACTTGTTCCAAATCTTTTAGAGTCATATCTAAAAGTAAGCCCAAGTATGAAGGTATACCTTTCAAAAACCAGATGTGAGAAACAGGAGCAGCTAATTTGATGTGTCCCATTCTTTGACGTCTTACTTTTGAATCTGTAACTTCTACACCGCAGCGTTCACAGATGATACCTTTATGACGAACTCTTTTGTATTTACCGCAGTAGCACTCCCAGTCTTTTGATGGTCCAAAGATTCTTTCGCAGAACAGACCGTCTCTTTCTGGTTTTAATGTACGGTAGTTAATAGTTTCCGGTTTAGTAACTTCACCATATGACCATTTAAGTATTCTTTCCGGTGAAGCGATACTAATTCGTATATAGTCAAAATAATCTATGCTTGTTGACATTATTGTAATTCTCCTTTTTTACTACAGTTTACGATTAGTAATACTGTTTTTTAGTAATGTTCGAGGGGGATTTTAGAAAATCCCCTTCTTGCAAATTATTATAAATCTCCGAATGTAGTCGGTGTTTCAAAGAAATTGATATTTAACAGTTCTGAATCCATATCTGAAAGCACTCTTCTTGGAGCTGACTTTCTCAAATCATCCATATCTGTCATTAAATCAACTTCAGCACCGTCTTTTTTCGCTACCGTAATATCCAAACCGATACTTTGTAATTCTCTTACAAGTACTTTGAATGATTCAGGAATACCCGGTCTTGGAATATTGTCACCTTTTACGATTGCTTCATAAGCTCTGTTTCTACCGTTAACATCATCGGATTTGATAGTTAACATTTCTTGAAGAGTATATGCAGCACCGTATGCTTCCAATGCCCAAACTTCCATCTCACCGAATCTTTGTCCGCCGAATTGAGCTTTACCACCCAATGGTTGTTGAGTAACAAGTGAGTAAGGACCTGTAGAACGTGCGTGAATTTTGTCGTCTACAAGGTGGACAAGTTTTAATATATAAGAAAGACCTACTGCAACCGGTTCATCAAATGGATCACCAGTTCTACCATCTATAAGTCTTACCTTTCCGTCTTCATTTACCCAATCACATCCTGAAGCTTTAATACCTTTAAGTAATTCAGCCTTAGTTGCTTTTTCAGATTGGTTATCACCATATCTTTCATCGAAAGAAGGTGTTTCATAGTAGTTACCAGTCAAGTATGCAGCCAAGCCTAACAATAATTCGTAAGTTTGACCAACGTTCATACGAGAAGGTACACCAAGTGGGTTCAATACGATATCAACAGGTGTTCCATCAGGCAAGAACGGCATATCTTCTTTTGGTAATATTCTTGATACGATACCTTTGTTTCCGTGACGACCTGAAAGTTTGTCACCTACAGATACTTTACGTTTTTGAGCAATGTATACTCTGATTACAGTATTTGCTCCTGGAGGTAATTCATCTCCTTTTTCTCTGTCAAATACTTTAACGTCGAGTACTCTACCGCCTTCTCCGTGAGGAACTCTTAATGAGTTATCTTTTACATCACGTGCTTTTTCAGCGAAGATAGCTCTTAACAATTTTTCTTCTGGCGGATGTTCAGATTCTCCTTTTGGAGTAACTTTACCTACCAAGATATCATCAGCATAAACTCTGGCACCGATACGAACAATACCACGTTCATCCAAGTGTCTCAATGCATCTTCTGAAACGTTCGGAATTTCTCTTGTGATTTCTTCTGGTCCAAGTTTTGTTTGACGAGCGTCTATTTCTAACTTTTCAATGTGAACAGATGTGAATATATCATCGTGTACACATCTTTCAGAAAGTAAAATAGCATCTTCGTAGTTATAACCTTCCCAAGGCATATACGCAACAATTACGTTTTTACCCAATGAAAGTTCTCCGCAATTAGTAGAAGCACCGTCTGCAATGATATCACCGGCTTTAACCTTTTCACCTTCGTGAACTAGAGGTTTTTGGTTGATACATGTATCTTGGTTACTTCTTACATATTTCATTAATTGATATACGTGTGGTTTGTTTTGAAGGTCTCTTATTACGATTTCTTCACCAACAACTCTTTCAACTACACCGTCAACATCAGATACGATAACCATACCTGAGTCTTTTGCAGCTCTTTTTTCCATACCTGTACCAACAACCGGTCTTTGGGTAATTAAAAGAGGTACTGACTGACGTTGCATGTTTGAACCCATCAATGCACGGTTAGCATCGTCGTGTTCAATGAATGGGATAAGAGATGTCGCAACAGAGATAATTTGTATTGGGGATACCCCTACAAAGTCAACCCTTTTTGATTCTCCCATTGTAAATTCTGATCTGTAACGAATTGGTACATATTCAGCTTTAATGGTGTTATCAGGGTTTAACTGAATGTCAGCAGGAGCACAACGGAATTCTTCGTCTTCATCTGCTGTCATATATACTACTTCATCTGTTACCTTTCCGTCTTTTACAACAAAGAAAGGTGCTTCAATAAAGCCATAATCATTTACTTTTGCGTGAGTTGCCAATGAACCGATCAAACCTGCGTTTGGACCTTCCGGAGTTTCAATAGGACAAATACGTCCATAGTGAGAAGGGTGGATGTCACGAACCGCAAAACCTGCACGTTCTCTCATTAAACCACCAGGTCCTAATGCTGAAATACGTCTCTTGTGAGTTAATTCAGCTAATGGGTTGATTTGGTCCATAAATTGAGACAATTGTGAACTTCCAAAGAACTCTTTTAATGAAGCTACTAATGGTTTTGTATTTAATAAGTTCAATGGTGTTAATGTTTCAGAATCTTGAAGAGTCATTCTTTCTTTTACAATTCTTTCGATTCTTGAAAGACCAACTCTGAATTGGTTTTGTAACAATTCTCCTACAGATCTGATTCTTCTGTTTCCTAAGTGGTCAATATCATCAACAGTTCCTTCATCATATGTCAAATTGATTAAGTATTCAATTGATGCAACGATATCTTGAACAGTTAATGTCCTTTGGTTTTTAGGAATATTTAAGTTTAATTTTTTGTTTAATTTATAACGACCTACACGACCAATATCGTATTTCTTTTCATCAAAGAAGCGAGCTTCCAAGATTGAACGTCCGCCTGCTGCTGATGCAGGATCGCCAGGTCTTAATTTTTTATAAACTTCGATTAAAGCATCATCAGTAGTTTCTGCTGTATCTTTATCCAAAGTCTTTTTCAAAAATTCAAAGTGTGTAAATAATGTTTCCATTTCAGAAACAGTAATACCCATTGCTTTCAATAAAGTTGTAGCAAGGATTTTTCTATTTTTGTCTATTTTTACGTAAATCAAATCGTTTGCATCAGTTTCGATTTTCAACCAAGCTCCTCTGTTAGGAATCATAGTTGCGTTGTACAAACGTTTTCCCGCAGGTGATACTTCTCTTTTAAAGTAAACCCCAGGAGAACGAACGATTTGTGATACGATTACACGTTCAGCACCGTTTACAATGAAAGTACCTTTATCTGTCATTGTAGGGATATCACCGATGTATACTTCTTGTTCTTTAATTTCACCGCTGTCACGGTTTACTAATCTTACCATTACACGCAATTGTTTTGCATAAGTTGCGTCATGGATTCTTGCTTCTTCAATAGTATACTTCGCATTATCGAAAGTATAGTTTGGTAAGAAATGCAATTCTAATCTTCCGGTATAGTCTTTAATAGGTGAAAAAGAAAGCAATTCTTCTTTTAAACCCTCTTTTAAAAACCATTCAAATGATTTTTTTTGCACTTCAATAAGGTCTGGTAAATCATCCAAGCGAGTATGTGGTATACCCATTGGAGTTACTCTTTCTGCATATTTTGTGTTAGACATTAATTCACCTCGTCTATGTGTACGTACTATATAAAAAATTGTATTTATTACTTAAAAATAATTGTGTTACAATTGAAAATCTAACTTGAGGCTGTAAACCTTTCATTTTACTGGATTCCAGTTAAATGAACATTGATGTTAATTTCTAAATTGGGCATAGTACACCTAACTTAAATTTAACATGTTACTTAATCATAATACATCAATTTTCATCGTCAAGAAAATATTGAATATTTAAAAAAGATATGTTAATTTTTTGTTACAATATGTTAGAAGCTTGATTTTATTGGACGAAAACCTTGATTATATCTTGGATGTAGTGTCAAGTCTATACAATAATGGTTTTCATTGTATGATGTAGAAAAATAATGAGGGATATATGAAGAAAATTTTAATTTTATGTATGTTACTGTTAGTAGGAAAAGCTGGAGTATCAGCGGATTTTAAGCAGGTTTCAGAACAAAAGGTAATACAAGAAAAAGTTCCGTCAGAAATTGTGTTAACAGGAAATTTGGTTTTTGACTGGCTTGATATTTCTCAACTTGAAAGAGATTCTGTAATTGAGCGTTATCGAAATGAATTATTTGATGAGAATACTGTATATAAATATAAGAAAAAAGATTTTAGAAATGAATACAAAGATTTTTTGAAGGATTCTGATTATGAAAGGCATTATATGCTCGTCAGAAATAATGTAAAGGAGACAGATACAGAAAACCTTTGTGGTTTTTATAGAGGAAATCTTTTAATAAGTTATGCTGTGCAGTATAAAAATGATTTGAGAACTGTGTATTATTATGACGCATTAGGTAAATTGCGTTATATAGACAAGTTTTCAGATAATTATCCGAATTTCCCGTACATGTCTAAACAGTATAGGGCAAATGGTTCTTTAGTCAGTGCGATTTATTTTATGTCTCATGATATGCAATATATGTACGAAGCTGATCAAAAATTTAAAGGCGCTTGGTATAAAGATAAGATGTATGATAGGCATGCAAAGCAAGTTTTAACAAGGACTAACTGGTAAGTAAATTAACTTGCTTTATTTCGTAAATTTTTATTAAAATATAATTGTAATTGTTGGTAATTTTTGTATTTTAGTGCTTTTATATATTTCGGGTTAAAAGAAAGGAGTTTATATGAAAGTAAACGGTGTCCATAACGGACAAAATTTTGGTATGGCTTTTAAATTAAAAGGAGATGGTGCAATTAATTTGGCAGAGCGTTTTCATAGTTACAGTGATCCAAAAATTGCGGAAAAAGCTTTTGTTGATAAATTTATTAGCCCGTTGCAAAAACTTAAAAGTGATGTTGTATATGATGGCTCTCATGTTGTTGTTCATGATGCAATGAGTGCAAAAGCTTTTGAGGTTTTGGATAAAGATCCGAATATAGGTAAGTATTTAGATAAAACTACAATTAGTTATGATGTTAAATCTATTGGTGTAAATGTGGATTCTAATTCATATATGAAATTGTATGGTGATACAAAAGATGTTCCAGATATTTCGAGTTTAAAAAATGATGAATTAGAGAGAAAATTACTTATTGCAAAAGAAATCGCAGAAGATCTTGATAGTAAAATTCCAACTATTGAAACTCAAAAAGATACTGCATCCAGGTTGAAAAATGTATTTGCATAAAATTTAATTTAATTAAAATAATTAAAAGCCTCAATAATTTATTGAGGCTTTACTATTGATAAAACATAATTATTAGTAAAATATTTATTTGCAACTTCTATAATATCTGATTCCGTAACACTATTAATCAGCTGCTGATATTCTTCATCAAATTTATAACCTCTACCTGATGTTTCAAACCAGCCTATTGTGGTTGCCTTATCTAAGTTTGTTTCTTGTGAAATTATGTAATTTCCTATAAGTTTGTCTTTTGCATCTTGCAATTCCTTGGAGCCAACAAATTCTGTTTTAAATCTAAAGACTTCTTCTTTTAGTCTTTTTGTTGCATAGTCAAGGTTTTGAGGGTTTGTTCCGATGTAGACTACAAATGCCCCTTTTAAGATGCTTGGTGCATATTGAGATCCAAGTTGATATGCAAGTCCATCTTTATCTCTTATGTTTTTGAATAATCGAGAACTCATCCCTGATCCAAGCATTGAATCTATTACTTCAAGTGTTGCATATTCTTTTTTGTTTAATACTCCAGAAGTTTGCCAGCCCATTATAATCCAATCAGTTTTTAGATTTTTAATTTGTGTAGCTGATTTTTTTTCACTATTTAAAGAAGGGATTGAAAATTTTGTTATATCAAATTTTTCCCCTTTTTTATAATTTAATATTTTTGTAAGTTCTTCAAGAGTACTTTCTTTATCAATGTTTCCATTTATTGATATGACTACGTTTTCAGGATAAAATACTTTGTTGTAGTAATTTTTAATGTCCTCAATTTGGATTGTTGGAAGTGTTTTTTCAAGAACTTTGTTTGAAATTGAGTACGGTGTATTTTCAAAAATAAGCGTTTTGTAGTTATCAACGGCTATGTTAAGAGGGATATCTTTACTTTTTTTAATTGCATTTAGTTTATCTGTTCTTGCTTTTTCAATTTCATAATCATCAAGTGTTGCGTTGTTTATTACTTCATTAAGAAGTTCAAGTGTTTTTTTGTATTCATTTTTTGTAGTTAAAACTGTTATTATAAAACTGTCAGGTTTTACTGACGGAACGATTTTTATTCCGTTATCTTCTAAAATTTTTGCAAATTCAAGTGATGAATATTTTTTTGATCCCTTTGTTAATACAGAAGCTGTTAAATCAGCTGTTCCCGGAATTTTTTCTATAAAATTGCCACCCTTTGCAAAAATACTCATAGCAATAATATCATTGACTTGATTAGGAGTAATTAATACGGTTGCACCATTTGCAAGTTGATATTTTTGAGTGTTTTTATTTTCACTTATTAGTTTTGCTGGAGTTTGTGCAGTGGTTGTACTTGAAATTTTAACTTCTTTGCTTTTTTGAGGAAGTACTATTGATACAGCACTTTTTTCTTTGCCAAGATATTTGTCTGCAACCCTTTTTACATCTTGAGGTGTAACTTTTTTTATATTATCGAGATAGGTTTCGTAGTATTTAATATCGTCTGTGGTAACAAAAGTATATCCGATTTCTCCTGCAATGTTGGAAATTGACTCTCTTTCATAGTAGGTGTTTCTTGCTATCATATTTTGAGCAAGTTTCAGCTGCTCTTCTGTTACACCGTTTTTTTGAATATATTTAATTTCTTCAAATATTGAATCTTCAAGTTTGGTACATTTTTCTGGAGTAAAACTAGCTGAGATATAAAAAATGCCATCATCTCTAAAACCTGTATTTGCAGTGCTGATAGTTGATACAAGTTGTTTCTGTTCTTTTAATTTTTGGTAGAATACGGAGGACCTTCCTTCCCCAAGAATTGTCGCAAGGATATCAAGAGCGTAAGAATCTTTGTTATCTATGTCAGTTCCTCTAAAACCAATTAACATATATCCTGTTTGAGTATCAGAATATGCAATGTTTTTTTGCTGTGATGTTAGTTTGTTTTCCTTAGGGTATACTTGTTTTACAGGCTTTTTGTATTCTGAATTAAAACCTTCTTTAATTTTTCCAAGTACAGCATTAGAGTCTATATCTCCAACGACTACAGTGACCATGTTTGATGGTGTGTAAAATTTGTTGTAGTAATTTAAAATTTCATCTCGGTGTATAGTGCTGATAATTTTTTCGGTACCAATAACTTTTCTTTTATACGGGTGAGTTTTATACAGCATTTTTACCAAGTTATCATATACAAGAGTTGTTGGAGAGTTTGCATCTTTCATAATCTCCTCAATTACAACTTTTCTTTCTTTTTCAAGTTCTTTTCTTGGAATAAGAGGATGTAACAGCATATCTGAGTGCAGTTCTAAAGCTAAATCAAAATCTTTTGATGGGATTGTAATATAGTAGTGTGTAAAATCTTTACTTGTAGCAGCATTAGTTATTGCTCCTTTTGTTTCTAACATTTTGTCAAATTCTCCCGGAGCGTGATTTGTTGTACCTTTAAAAAACAGGTGCTCAAGGAAGTGTGAAACTCCGTTGTTAGAGTCATCTTCATTAATAGAACCAGTTTTTATCCAAGTGTCAATAGTAACAATTGGATTATTTTTTACTTCTTGAATTATAACGGTTTGACCATTTTCTAGTTTGTATACGTTGAAATCCCCAGCATAAGCGCAACAAGCTATGAAAAGAGATATTAATAAAGCTGCAAATTTTTTCATTTTTCCCCCTCTTACTATTTTTATTATTAAATCATGTTACTATAAATTTTTTAATTAGAAAACAGTTTATTTCTTTTTTAAGCACTTTTTAATGATAAAAAATGCGGAAGTAAGTCCGATAGCACTCAAAATAGCATATACAGACTTAGGAGTTTTTCTTTTATCATAGCTTTCACTTTTCTTAACTGATACATATATATCCTCACTAAGTTTGTTAAAATCTCTGGTTGCTTTAACGTGAGAATAAAGTGTAGGCTTATTAAATCTGTCAGGAGGGGTGATTATCCCGACATTTAATGGTGGGTTTTTCATGTTTTGATTTTGCACAGCTACACCGGTCATACCTCAATTAAAACAAATCATACTTAAAAATTGCTCTTAATATGTATTTATATTAAGAAAATAACTTGACAAAATTAAAAAGTATATATAAAATGAGAATTATTATTATTTTTGTAGGTACATATGAATTATTCAAGACAAAGAGAAGTAATATTAAATACACTAAAATCAAATGTAGTGCACCCTACTGCAGAATATTTATATTCTGTTTTAAAAGAAACAGAACCTAACATCAGTCTTGCAACTTTGTATCGTAACTTAAATCAATTGGCTGAAAACGGCATAATAAAAAAAATAGATGGTTTGGATACATCTTCTCATTTTGATCACAATACTCATGAACATTATCATTTTATATGTGAAAAGTGTGGACGAGTATTTGATGTAAGTTCCGATATTGCACCGAATCTGGTTAAGAAAACAGAAGACGAAACAGGTTTTTTGATAAATAAATATGATATTGTGTTCAGTGGCACTTGCAAAGATTGTTTAAAAAACTTAGAATAAAAATTCACATAGTAAAAGATAGTAATTAGAACAAGGAGAAAAAGATGGAAAAATTTGTATGCACAGTATGTGGCTATGTTTATGACCCAGAGGAAAATGATGGTGTAAAATTTGAAGATTTACCTGATGATTACACTTGTCCTCTTTGCGCAGTTGGCAAAGATATGTTTGAAAAACAATAGTTACTAATTATTAAAAACAAAGAAAGGGTTTGTTATGCCAGAATTAAAAGGTACAAAAACAGAACAAAATTTAATGGCAGCTTTTGCCGGAGAGTCTCAGGCAAGAAATAAATACACATATTATGCTTCACAAGCAAAAAAAGAAGGTTTTGTTCAAATAAGCAGAATTTTTGAAGAAACAGCTAACAATGAAAAAGAACATGCAAAACTTTGGTTTAAAGCGTTACATGGAGATAAAATTCCTGAAACTCTTAAAAACTTAGAAGATGCTGCAGACGGAGAAAATTATGAATGGACCGATATGTATGCAACTTTTGCAAAAGAAGCTAAAGAGGAAGGCTTTGACAGACTAGCTGCTTTGTTTGAAATGGTTGGACGTATTGAAAAAGAACACGAAGAACGATATAGAAAATTGTTAGCTGCTGTAAAAGGTAATACAGTTTTTGAAAAAGAAACAAAAGTAACTTGGGAATGCGGTAATTGCGGGCATGTAATGGAAGGAGAAAAAGCTCCTCAAGTTTGTCCGGTATGTAATCATCCTCAAGCCTACTTTTTTATTAAACCAAATAACTATTAATTATATGTGGGCTTTGCATTAGCAAAGCCCATTTATTTGTGATACAATACAAGTGGATATGATTTTTCAAATAAACGAGGTGTATTT
This sequence comes from Candidatus Gastranaerophilales bacterium, assembly GCA_944327275.1. Lineage (GTDB taxonomy): Bacteria > Cyanobacteriota > Vampirovibrionia > Gastranaerophilales > Gastranaerophilaceae > Stercorousia. Next base: position 63,159 of record CALVHB010000013.1, read on the forward strand.
TGGATATAAAGAACAGTGAAACAGGTAAAAATTTGCAAAAAGCCTTTGAAATTGTTTCTAAAAGAAGAATGGAATATGATATTTATGCATTAATTGCAAAATTGCAAGGTTTTGAAGATGTTAGCAGACTTTTGTCCAGATTCGCCGAACATGAAAGAGAACATGCAAAACTTTGGTACAGATGGAGTAATGATGGTAAATTCCCTAAATTACTTGATTGTATGAAACTTGCTTTAGAACAAGAAGAAGATGAAATTAACGGTGTATATGAAAAATTTGCAAGTAAAGCAAGAGAAGAAGGGTTTGAACATATATCAGGTTTATTAAGTAATATTGAAAATATTGAAAAATTACACTATGACCGATTAAGAAAGCTTATTCACAAATTAGAAGATAATGTCCCAATGAATCATGACGGAACATACAATTGGACTTGTTGTGTATGTGGAGCGGTTTTTGTTCAGAAAGAGGAGCCTAAGTATTGTCCTCTTTGTTTAAAAGAAGAAGTATTTTTTTACAAAAAGCCAAATGAATAAATATATATAGCAAAGGAGAATTTAATATATGAAATTTCAAGAAATTAAAAACAATATTTATTATTGTGGATTGAATGATTGTGACAGAAGAATATTTGATGAATTAATTCCTCTGGAACATGGTACAAGTTATAATTCATATCTTGTAAAAGGTTCTGAAAAGACAGCTATCATTGATACAATGTATCCTCCAAAAACAAAGGAATATTTGAAAAGATTAGTTGAAAATCAAGTAGGAAAAGTTGATTATATCATTGCAAATCACGGAGAACAGGATCACTCCGGTTCAATCCCTGCATTATTGGAAAAATATCCAAATGCTGTGGTACTTACAAATCCAAAAGTTGCTGAAAATATTAAATCCATGTTGCATGTTCCTGAAGAAAAAATAAGAGTTATATCTGATGGAGAAGAAGTTTCATTAGGGGATAAGACTCTTAAATTTATTTTTGCTCCAGGAGTTCATTGGCCTGATACAATGTTTACATACATTAAGGAAGATAACGTAATTTGTACTTGTGACTTTTTAGGAGCTCATTACACTTTTTCTGATGTATTTGCAGTTGAGTCAGAAGAATTGGAAAAAAGTGCGAAAAGATATTATGCAGAAATCATGATGCCTTTCAGAATGATGTGTAAAAAATATACAAAAATGCTTCAAGATATGAAGGTTGATATGATTTTACCTAGTCATGGCCCTGTATATAAAAATCCGGATTTTATCTTGAATTTATATGAAGATTGGGCATCTGATGCTCCTAAAAACCTTGTAGTATTACCTTATGTTTCTATGTATGAAAGTACAAAAGAAATGATTGATTATTTAAGTGAAAAACTCGAAGCAAAAGGTATTAAAACATTTAAATTCGATATTGTAGATGACGATTTAGGTGATTTAGCTATGTCATTAGTTGATGCTGCAACTATAGTTATGGGAACTTCTATGGTACTTGCAGGACCTCACCCAATGGCTGTTAATGTTGCATATCTTGCAGCTGTCTTACGTCCAAAAGCTAAATTTGCTTCCCTATTAGGATCATACGGTT
>CALVHB010000014.1 GCA_944327275.1 Candidatus Gastranaerophilales bacterium
CGTAAAAACGGTAAAAAAGTTCATATGGTATCAGTTAGCGGACTTTTAGAGACAAGTCACAGACTTCCTAATCTTGATTACAATACATTGATGAAATTAACACTTGAATTAACAAGAAATTATCAGGATATTGAACAATTATTCAGGCTAATGTGTTTTAATGTATTTGCACACAACAGGGATGACCATTCAAAGAATTTTTCTTTTCTTTTTGATGATGCAAAAAAAGAATGGCACTTATCTCCTGCATATGATTTAACTTTCAGTTTTTCATTTAATGGAGAACACGCGACAACAATTAATGGCGAGGGTAAAAATCCGAATTTAGAAGATATCCTAACCGTAGCAAAAAATATAGGACTCAAGGAAAAATTTGCAAAAGATATTGCATTAGATATTCAAGAAAAATGTTCTAAATTATTTAATTAAGCTCATTCTTTTGAGCATTTAATCTTTAAATAGAAATTTCTTTATAGTTGGATTATTATTCTAATATTTGCTTGCAAAAATTTATCCAAGAATACTTTAGTGATGTCTTATGTGCATTTTTGCATAGGTTATTGTATCGCTCAAAATCATTGTAATAAATATTAATCAATTTTATAATAGTATTTACTAAGTTCAAAAATGAATTACGACGAAATGTGAAACCATTATGAAAATTTATTATTTCTGCACAGCCCGCGGTGTCTGAAACAAGTGCAGGTTTACCATAAGACATGGCTTCAAGAGCAACAAGTCCGAAAGCCTCTCTTCTTGATGGTAAAACAATATATTCAATATTTTTATAAAAATTGCTCATATCGGTTTGTTTTGGCAAAACCAGAATATTATTTTTAAGTCCGAAAATAAAAACAATGGTTTGCAATATAATATCATATTTGAATTTTGGAGCGATTATTGTAATTTTAAATTCTTTATGTGATATAAGTTTTGCCAATCCTGCTGCGACTAAAAATAAATGTCCTCCCTTATTAATTGCACTATTAGCAACAATTCCAAATTCAAAGCAGGATTTTTGTCTGTTTTTGGGCAGCTTTGAATATATTTTTTTGCAACCGGGATATGCAACTTTTATTTGTGCAGGTGAAATTTTGTAATTTTGTAAATAGTCATTTTTGATTTTGTATGAAACAGCTATAAATTTGTCAGCTCTTGTTAAATTCTCGTATTCCTTTTTATTTTTTTTTATTTTTTTATATAAAAATATGTATTTTATTATTTTAAGTAAAGTATATTCATTTTTAAATTTATGTATCAAGCTATGAGTTTGTATTAATTTGCCACGAAAAATATTATCAGGACTTATTGTTATTATTCTGTCATAATTTTGATTATCAAGATGTTGTTTGAGTTTTTTGTCCGTATAATCAGATATAAGTTCGGAGATATCTATGATTTTCGCATCTTTAAATTCTTTTATATCTTTGGGTTTAAAAAAACTATAAATATCTATATAACAGTTGAATTTATCTCTTAAGGTTTTGTGTAAATTTTGTGCAACAACAGTACCGCCCCCATTTGTCGCTCCCGGATTTTTTATTGTGAGCTCATTGATGTTATAGATAATTATTGCTATTTTTTTACACTTATTATTCAAATTTGTATTCTCCTTTGTTTTGATATACTTTATGTCTACAATTAGAATTTTAGTATATCGTATTGAAATTGTCAATATTGTAAGATATATAAATGGAGCAGAATGAATTATTAAAATTGGGATACAAGATAAAATATGAACGGATCAAGAGGAAGATTTCCCAGTTAAATTTATCCTTAAGAACCGGACTAACCACAAGGTCGATAAGCCGAATAGAATGTGGTACAATTGATCCTAAATATTCAACATTAATGAAAATTTCAAAAGCATTAGAGTTAGATATTAGAGATCTTTTGGATTTTACATTAAAATAAAAGACGTGATGAAGTTTGAAAAGACTAAAATATAGAAGAACTGGCAATATTGGTATCATGAATTTGGCATGAATATTTGATAGAATTTTTATCTGATAAACAAATTAACTATAAGTTTAAAAAGCTTTGGTCAAGTTTTGCTACTGTATATCAAGTTAATAATAAAAATTATAAATACTGCTTTATCACTTAGACAAAAATAATCCGAAACATTTTAGTATTAATAAGTTTTACAAATTCAAACAAGCTAATCATTAATCTTTAAAATCAAACAAATCCTTAACTTCAAGCCCTAAATTGTCAGCTATAATTTTTAACTTAGTGACGGTAACGTCTGTTTTTGCCAGTTCAAGCAGACTAATCATTGATCTGGAAACACCATTCACGCCTAAATCATCTTGTGTTAATTTTCTTTCTTCTCTTAAATTTTTTAATCTTTTTGCTAATTTTTCTAAAAAAGGCTTGTCCATTTCTAAATTGTTAGCTATACTAGCATTATATACAACTAGTAACACTAGCAATAATAGGATATTATTCATGTTCACTAAAAAGATACTTATAGATTTAGACGGTGTACTAAATGAATACGGAAAGGAGAAATTCAATGAAAATTACATTCCTGAAATTAAAGTCGGGGCTTATGAGTTTTTAGAAACATTATCTAAAAGTGCTGAATTGTATCTTTTTACATCAAGAAATTTGATGCTTGCAACTAAATGGCTAATTAATAATAATTTAGATAAGTTTTTTAAAGATGTGACTAATGTAAAATTGCCGTCTTATCTTTATATTGACGATAGGACGATTTGTTTCAAAGGTGACTATAATAAAACTCTTGAAGAGATTCAAAACTTTAAAGTTTATTGGAAATAATATCTACTCCAGTTCATTCTATTCATAAAATTTTTACAAATATACTTTCAAAAGCTTTTATTACTTTTTATATTTTAGTATTACATCAGCTGTTTTTTCTATAATTCCATCAGTATGAGCTGATGAGACAAACATCGATTCAAATTGCGATGGTGCGACATAAATTCCGTTATTCAACATATGATTGAAATAATCTGCAAATTTGTTTACATCACAAGTTGAAACATCTTTGTAATTAGCAATTTCAGTATCCGTAAAAAATACAGAAAGAAGTGAACCCACTCTTTTAGTTTGCAAACCTAGCGTTTTATATGCATTTTCTAAAATCGAAGCTTTACGATCAATTTCAGAATAAATTTCTTTATTTTCAATAAGAATTTTTAGAGTTTCGATCCCCGCTGCAACCGCAACCGGATTTCCTGAAAGTGTTCCGGCCTGATATACAGCTCCCACAGGTGCGACAGAGGACATTACATCTTTTCGACCGCCATATACAGCTAGTGGCATTCCGCCTCCTACGATTTTGCCAAAAGTCGACAGGTCAGGTTCAATTCCATAATATTCTTGAGCTCCACCAAGAGCCAATCTAAACCCTGTTATAACTTCATCAAAAATTAACAACGCCCCATATTGTTTTGTAATTTCACGCAGAAATTTCAAAAATCCTGATTTTGGCGGAACTACTCCCATATTTGCAGCAACAGGTTCAACAACAATACAAGCTATGTCATCTCCATATTGTTCCATTAATTTTCTTACTGAATCTTCGTCATTATAATCTGCCAGAAGTGTATATTTTGCATAATCCTTTGGGACACCTGCACTGTCAGGAATCGCTTCTGTTAAAACTCCTGACCCTGCTTTCATCAACAAACCGTCAGAATGACCGTGATAGCATCCGATAAATTTTATTATTTTATCTCTACCCGTAAATCCTCGTGCAACTCTTACAGCACTCATTACAGCTTCTGTTCCAGAACTTACTAGACGAATCATTTCCATAGAAGGAACGCATTTTTGTATAAGTTCGGCTAAAATTAATTCTTTTTCTGTTGGAGCACCAAAGGTTAATCCGTTATCACAAACGTTTTTGACAGCTTCGATGACTCTTGGATGAGCATGACCTAAGATTCCAGGACCCCAGGAACATACGTAATCAATATATTTATTTCCATCAACATCATAAAGATAAGCACCTTGTGCTTTTTCTACAAAAAATGGAGTCTTTTTTACGGCATTAAATGCTCTTACCGGACTATTTACGCCACCTGGCATTATATTTTGAGCTTGTTTAAATAATTCTTCTGATTTTGTCATTCTAATCCTTACATTCAAACTTATTCATTTAACCATTTTGCCATATCCAAAGCGTGGTATGTGATTATAATATTTGCCCCTGCTCGTTTCATTGCAATTAGATTTTCTGTAACAATTCTTTTTTCATCAATCCAACCTTCTCTAGCTGCAGCTTTTACCATAGAGTATTCTCCGCTTACGTTATACACTGCAAAAGGCACATTGTAGAGTGTAGACGCTTCTTTTAAAACATCAAGATATGCTAATGCAGGTTTTACCATAACAATATCTGCACCTTCTTCAATATCGGTTTGAATTTCAGTTAATGCTTCTTTGCCGTTTGTAAAATCCATTTGATAACTTCTTCTATCCCCAAAACAAGGTGCTGATTGTGCAGCATCTCTAAATGGACCATAATATGCCGATGCAAATTTTGCACTATATGCCATTATCGGAGTATTTTTATACCCTGCATTATCTAGAGCATCCCTGATAGCAGAAACTCTGCCGTCCATCATATCTGATGGAGCTACCATATCAGCACCTGCTTCTACTAAACTTACAGCCATTTTAGATAACAAAGGTAAAGTTTCGTCATTTAGAATTTCACCATTTTTTACAACTCCGCAATGTCCGTGTGATGTGTATTCACAAAGACAAACATCAACTATACACAGAATTTCTGGATAATTTTCTTTTATATATTTAACAGCTCTTTGAGTTATTCCATTTTCTGCATAAGCTTGAGTTCCATATTCATCTTTATCTTCAGGTTTTGGAATTCCAAATAACATTACGCCTGATATTTTACTTTTTTTAACTTCATCAAGAATTTCAGACAATCTGTCAATAGAATATTGATAAATATTTGGCATTGAATTGACCGGAGTTTTTATATTTTCTCCGTCGATTACAAAAATCGGATATATAAAATCTTTCACGCAAAGTCTTGTTTCTTTTACCAACTCTCTCATTACTTCATTTTGTCTTAGTCTTCTTAATCGTTTCATTTCTAACCTTTATTAAAATCTTTTTCTATACATTCTATTATGCCATCAATGTTGTATCTATCCGCAATCAGGACTTGTTCGATATTATATTTTTTTATAGCCTGAGCGCATTTTTCTCCGATACATACTATCTTAACACCTTTGCTAAGATTATTTTCAAAGCTGTCAAAAAATGTTGTCACACCTTTTGCACTTCCAAATACTAAATAATCTACATCAAAAGAATCTAAGTTTAAAGTTGAAAGAATTGTTTTTTTCTCGAGATTTTCTTTTAATTCATAAATATGAAAATCAGTATATTCATACCCTTTAGAATTCAGTTCATCTACCAAAAAATCACTACCTTCTTTTGCTCGGCAAATTAGTATTTTATTATCCCTTTCAAGTTTTGATAAAAGTTCTTTTGTCAAAGTTTCGGAATCAAAATGATTTGGCACCAAATCTGCATAAATTCCATATTCCAAAAGTTTTTCAGCCGTACCTGAACCTATCACAGCAATTTTAGAATTAGATAATAACCTGATATCTTTGTGCTCTTTTTTCAATTTAGTAAAAAACTGCTCTATTCCATTTTGACTTGTAAAAACAATCCAATCAAAGATTTTGAAATCAGGCAAAATCTCATTTGTACTGACAATATCTAAAAAGCCCCAATCTATGACTTTTACTTTTCTGGAAGACAATTTCCCGCTCAATTTTTGCACAAAATTTTTAGTTCCTGTAACTGCAATTTTTAAATCACTAAAATTTTTATTTTGCAAACTGCCTTGTTCAATACCATTAGAATTTGCCTGCAAATCTAAATTTACACATTCACCTATTACAATTATTATCGGAGCTTTTAAATTTTCTTGCCCTGATTTTGATACAATATTTTTTATATTTCCTTTAACAATTTTTTGACCTTTAGTACAACCTTTAGAAATTATTGCACAAGGAGTATTTTCATCCATGCCGGCATTCAAAAAATTATCCATAATTTCCGGGATATGATGATAACCCATTAAAAACACGATAGTTCCGCCAAGTTTTGTTAGTGCTTGATAATCTATTGGAGTAACACTTTCTTTGTCATCAACACCAACTGATGAACCTGTTAAGACCGTAAAATTGCGACTCAATTGTCTGTGAGTTAGCGGTATCCCAGCCAATTCCGGCACTGCAATAGCAGAAGATATTCCAGGAACAACTTCATAAGAAATATTGTTTTCTTCTAAAATTTGCGCTTCTTCTGAACCTCTGCCAAATACATAAGGATCACCACCTTTTAATCGAGCAACAATTTTGCCTTGTTTTGCATACTTTATAAGCAGTTCATTTATATCATCTTGCGGCATTGATTTTTGGTGGTATCTTTTCCCGACATAAATTTTTTCAACGTTCTCACAAAGCTCTCCAATTAAAGCCTCATCAACTAAAGAATCGTACAAGACAACATCTGCCTCCAAAAGTTTTTTTAAACCCCTTAGAGTAATTAAATCAGCCTCGCCGCAGCCTGCTCCGATTAAATATACTTTGCCTGTCATAATTTAAATTCCCTATGCTTTTATTTGAGATACCAGTTTTGGGATTTCTCCAAATACCATTGAATATTCCCCTACAGATCTAATTTGTCTGCCATTATACATTAATATAAGTTCTATATTATTGTCATCCGTAAAACTACTATATATTCCGTTAATCTCACTACAACCTACTTGTAAATATTTAAGTGATTCCCTTTCTAACAAATATTGTCTAAAAGTTTTGTTATCATTTATTTTTAAAATTTCATTTTTAAACTTAAAATCTTTTTTTGCTTCAACGGCAATAATACCTTGACAAGCTGCAGGTATAACCTCATCTGTTTTAAATATTTTGAATTCGAATTTTTCTTTCATGGTTTCTGAAATATTTAATCTGTCGAGTCCTGCTTTTGCCAAAACTATAGCATCATAATCTCCGTTTTCCATTTTTTTTAATCTTGTATCAATATTTCCTCTAATCGTTTTTACTTCAGCATCGGGAAAATATTTTTTCATATAAAATTCTCTCCTTGGGCTGCTTGTTCCAATTATTGAAATATTTTTTGCATTTTTCTTTGTTATCAAAACATCTCTCGCATCAGCTCTTTTAGGTGTACAGATTACTTCTAACCCCTCTTTTAATTCTGAAGGCAAATCTTTTGCACTATGGATAGCTATGTCAATTTCATTGTTTAAAAGAGCATTCTCAAACTCATTAATAAAAAGACCTTTATCTCCTATTTCGCTAAGAGGCTTATTCAATATTTTATCACCTTGAGTTTTTATAATAACAATTTCTGTATCTAAATTTGGGAATTGTTTTTTTAGCGCCTTTTCAACTATTTTAGTTTGAGCAATAGCTAATTTACTTCCTCGTGTTCCAATTTTTATTTTATCCATTAAACACCCATTCTAACCTCAAATTTTTGTACTTATACTCTCTAAAATATTATCCATTTCTTTTTTTAAGCTCTGATAATTAGCTGTAAAACTATTTCTTTTGTAATAGTCTAAAACTGAATGAATAATTTGAGCTCTCACTGTTTGTTCAGGAACTGTCAATTTCAATTCTTGTCTTAATAATCCAATATTTTCAATTACCTGTTCTATATTTTCCGGTACTGCGCACCCTATTGCCTCTTTTAAATAAGCTGCAATCTCAGGAGCTTTCCCCTCGGTTGACAAACCTGCAACAAAATTACCTCTTTTTACTATTGCAGGAAATATAAAAGAACAATTTTCAATATCATCAACAGAATTCACAGGAATACTTAGACTTTTGCAAGTATTCGCTACAAAGTTATTTACCTTTTTATCATTTGTAGCAGAAATTACCATAAAAGCCTCTTTTATATCATCAATATCAACTGTCTTTTTTTTGAAAATAATATTTTTATTTTCTTCTAAAAAATTCCCTAATTCAAAACAAATTTCAGGAGCAACAATTGTAATTTTCCCTTCAAATGGAATAAGTTTCATAATCTTTCTAAATGCAACTTTTCCACCACCTACAATCAGAATATTTTTATTTTTCAAATCAACAAACAAAGGGAAATAAGCCATCAGAAAATCAAGCTCCCTTCATTATTTTGAACAGTATCTATAACATTTGCAAAAGATTCTGCATCTAACCTATCTTTTAGGTAATACAAAAATTTTTCTAGTGAAAAATCTTTATGCTTTTCATTTTGCATGTGAATTTTTTCAAGAGCATTATGATAAATTATATTTTTGTATATTTTTTGGAGCTCTTGATTCAGGATATCATGAGCATCATCAACCGCTTTTTCTTTTTTTACGTTATTATTTTGGACAATTTCTGTAAAATAATCTATAGTTACAAGCTCACAATTCTCAATCTTCGAAATTTCTCTGTCAATATCGTAAGGGGATGCTAAATCGATAAATAACATCTTTTTTGCAGATAAATTCGAGACCGTATCATCATAATTTATTGTGTAGTGAGGACTTTTCGTGGCAGATACGATAACATCCATATCTTTTAGAAATTCATATCTTTTTGTATAATCTAACACTTCAACTTTATCGGTAAAATCTATTGAACTCCCATGAATTCTTTTTGTTGCATAGACTTTAGCTTTTAAATCTTTATTCAAAAGATTTTTAATTATGGTTGATCCGATTTTTCCACTTCCTCCAATTACCATTATTGAAGGAGACAAAATATTATTCTTCAATATAAAATCTTTTATTTCGTGACAAGCAAGAGTTGCGTAGGATATAGCAGATTTTGAGATATCAGTTTGAGTTTTTATTTTTTTTGCACAAGATAAAGCTCCTGAAAAAGCTGTATTTAATTCATATCCGGTTCTTTTTTCCTTTAAAGAGTCAAGGTAAGTTTGCCTTACTTGAGATAAAATTTCATTTTCACCGACAATCATAGAATCCAAACCGCAAGCAACCTTAAAAATATGAGCTATTGCACTTTGACTTTCGTAATATCTTGCATACTTTCTTATTTCACTGATAGAAAATTTAGTTTTTTCTGACAATAAATTTTCGAGGATAGGAAACACATTATTTTCTGACTCAACGTAAATTTCAGTACGATTACAAGTAGTCAGAATAATGCACTTTGCATCAGTTATGAATTCATTCAATCGGGATAAAAAATCCTCTTTTTCTGGATTTGTAAATGCAAATCTATTCCTGATATTTCCCGGAGCAGTTTTGAAACTTATACTTATACATTTCAAATTGAATACTCCTTGACAATTTCTTCAAAGCTGTTTTTATTGCTTATAATCCAGCTGTTAAAAGTTGAATTTGCGTTTTGAATCTCTTTTCCTAACTTTCTTAGCATTTCAACTATGTTATCAGCGGTAATTGTTCCAAGAACTTCGCCAAAAGCTTCATTCCCCTGAATTTCATTTCCGCCGTAAAAAATATCAAAAACATCAACAAGCATACCATCTACTTTTTTCTTCCCACCCTTAAAACCGATTCTTCCTGTCTGGTGAGCGGCACAAGAAGATTGACAGCCAGAAATACATAGTTTTGGTAAAACTCCGTCTGTGAAATTCTCTTCTTTGTCCATTTGTATAATTCTTTTCAAAAGCCCGCTTGAATCAGAAATCCCTTGTTGACAAATTGTAGCACCAACACAACTTACAGACTCTTGTAGTTCATTGCAAGCATTATTTGAACTTAATAAATCCACAACTTTATCAGCTTCATTACCTGTCAGGTTTATGACAAACAATTCTTCTTTTGTTGAAATTCTGATTCCAACTTCTTCAAAAGATGAAACCAAATTATACAAATCTTTTAACAAATTAACAGAAGGATTGCCTAAAGGCGGATGATATTTTACTGCGTATAGACCTTCCTGTTTTTGTTCAATAATATTTCTTGATACCTTTGGAGTTGAGCCATCTCCTTCTTTAGTTACAGCAACATTTTCAATATCAAAAGACAAATCCTCAGAAGTTTTTATATCATCTAAAATTCTGTTGAATTCTGATAAATATTTTTCTACTCCTATAGTTCTAGGTATGTATCTTGTTCTGGCTTTTGCTCTGTTTTCATAATTGCCGTATTTCATGAATATTTGAACCATTGCCATCACGTAATACAAAATATCTTCAGGCTCAATATCTTCAGCAGTTTTAATCCCAAATTCAGGATTTACTCCAAGACCGCCTGCTGTATATAAATCAAATTTTCCATTAGCTTTTGCAATAAATCCCATATCTCTATATGTTGCATGAACGATATTTTCAGGAGAATTTGAAAATCCAACTTTTAATTTTCTTGGCAACTTTATTTTTCCAATCAAATCTATAAGGAAATCAGAAACAATTTTTGCATAAGGACAAACATCAAAATATTCGCCCTTTTCAACCCCTGACAATGGAGAACATAAAACGTTTCTCGGATAATCTCCGCCACCACCGCGAGATACTATACCGGCATCATATGTTTCCAACATTAAAGACGGTATAATTTCAGGTTTCAAATTATGTAACTGAATTGACTGATTTGTAGTGAGATGCACTTTTTCAATTCCATATTTATCAATACTGTCAATCACAAACTTAAATTTATCTAATTCCAAAATACCTGCAGGAATTCTCAACCTAACCATACCTGTCTTGTGACCGCGTTCAGAGTAAGTGCCAAACCCGCCTGAAACGGACTTATACTCAGGAATTGAAAGTTCCCCGTTATAATAACTTTCACAGACTTTTGCAAAATCCTGAATTTCAGATCTAATACTTGTTTCTTTTAAACTTCCTACAGCTATTGTCATAATTTTCTTCTCCGTTATTTTTTACTATATTCTACCTTAAAACAACAACTTTTGTATTAAATATTTCTAAAGATTTATAATGGGCTGAATATCAAGAAAAATATTTTGACAAATATATAATTAAAGGGTAGACTTATATGATAATTTTACTTTTTGTTATGGAGTTTAGAATTTAGCATGGGTTATAAATTTAATTTTGCTGAGACTGATAGTCTGTTCTGTAATATACTTGAAAAATATGATGTTTACGCTCCTAAAAGATTCCCTAAACAAGGGAGATACTCTGATACCGACATTACCAGATATTCACAAATAAAATCCATTAATGAAATAGAATTTAACCAAAAAACAGACTACTCTGCCAAAGAAGTTTTAACTCCGGTAAATGAAACCCTGTTTTACTTTACTGAAAACGAATTCAAAGAAAGTTCTGCTCCTAAAAAACCTATTTTATTATTTGCAAGACCTTGTGATATAAATGCGATTGAAATTCAAAGCAAAATCTATGAAGAAAACGGAGAATTTTCTGACATTTATTATTCAAGAATTAAAAACAACTTAAAGTTTGTATTAATGGACTGTAACGGAGGAGATGATACTTGTTTTTGCACAAGTATGGGATCTAATGTTACAGACAATTGGTCAATAGCAATTAAACAGCTTGAAAATGACTACTTATTGTCAATTAAAGATCCTGAATTTGAACCATATTTTCAAAATTGTGAAAAGGTTGATTTTCTACCAAATTTTGTTGAACAAAACAAAGTATCTTTGACAATTAAAGAGATTCCTAATAAGGAAGTTCTAAATGAACTTAAACATCATCATTTTTGGTCTGAATATGATAAAAGATGCATTTCATGCGGAGCCTGTACAATTTGCTGTCCGACTTGTACGTGCTTTACAACAAAAGACATTATATATAGCGAAAATCAAAAAGTCGGAGAAAGAAAACGAATTTTTGCATCATGCCAAATAGAAGGCTTTGACACAATGGCAGGACAAAAAGAAATTAGAAATAAAGCTTCGGAAAGAATGCGTTATAAAATTCTACATAAATTCCATGATTACAAAGAAAGATTTAAAACCAAACATATGTGTGTTGGCTGTGGAAGGTGTATTCATAGGTGTCCTGAAGCTATTTCAATTATTTCAACTATAGACAAAATGAATGACGCAATAGATGAAATTATTAACAAAAATATTCAGGAGTAACTTATGACAGAACAAAATAAAAATCACATGATTCCAACAGCATGCAAAATTATATCAATTATAAAAGAAACTGACATTGAATGGACTTTTCGAGTAGAGAGTAATTTTAAGGCAAAACATGGTCAATTTATGCAGCTTTCTGTCCCTAAAATAGGAGAAGCTCCTATTTCCATTTCTGAAATCGGAGATAACTATATGGATTTTACATTGAGAGCTGTTGGAAAAGTTACTAATGATATTTTTGAAAAACAAGTTGGAGACTATTTATTTCTTAGAGGCCCCTACGGCAATGGCTGGCCTTCTGAGGAGTTAAAAGGTAAACATCTTGTGTTCATTACAGGCGGAACCGGCCTTGCTCCTGTTCGTTCATTATTGAACGAATTTTATGACAATATAGACCGCGTAAAATCTATTACTCTTATTTCAGGATTTAAAAATAAAGAAAGTATTCTGTTTAAAGAAGAATTAAAAAAATGGAAAGATAAATTCAAAACTTTCTACACTTTAGATAATGATAGTATTGAAGGTTGGAATTGCGGATTGGTAACCAATTTTGTAAAAGAAATTGACTTTAATTCATTTGATAATAATTATGCAGTCGTTGTAGTCGGTCCTCCTGTTATGATGAAATTTACAGGTCTGGAACTTAAAAAGTACAACGTGCCCGATGAAAATATTTGGATGAGTTTTGAAAGAAAAATGTCCTGCGCAATAGGAAAATGTGGTCATTGCAGAATTGATGAAACTTATGTCTGCTTAGATGGACCTATTTTCCCTTATACAAAGGCAAAAAATTTAGTTGACTAAAACATACAAGGAATTTTATTTTTATGAATAAAGATATCGATATAAAAAAATTAAGATTAAACTGCTTCAGACAATCAAAAGAAGCAGGCAAATTTATGCTACAAATGAGAGTTCCCGGAGGATTTATTGATGCAAAATACTTGAGCATAGTTCAACATATTGCTCAAACTTACGGTGATGGAAATTTTCATTTTGGGACAAGACAAACATTTGATATAACAGGAATTCCCTATGAAAATATTTCTGAAGTAAATAAATACATAGAAAAATACATCAAAGAAGTGGAGACTTGCATTTGTGATGTTAATATGAATACTATCGCAGGAGAAGAAGTATATTGGGAACCACAAAGCGGTTATCCTACAATCGGAGCAAGAAATATTACTGCCTGCATAGGTAATTACCATTGTATATGCGGCAATATCAACACTTTTGAACTTGCAAGAAAAATTGAATCAATAATTTTTCCAAGTCATTATCACATAAAAATCAACATCTCGGGCTGTCCAAATGACTGCAATAAAGCTCATATGTGCGATTTTGGGATAATAGGTGTTGCTAAAATGGAATACCATCCTGAAAGATGTATTGCCTGCGGAGCATGTGCTAAAGCTTGCGAAAAAGGTGCTACGAGAGTGCTCAGTTTAAACGAAAATTTAGGCAGAATAGAAAAGGATGAATGCTGTTGTGTAGGATGTGGAGAATGCGTAAGAGCTTGTCCTACAAGTGCTTGGACAAGGAAAGAAACTCCTTTTTACAGAGTAATAATCGGAGGCAGAACAGGACGCCAAACACCTAGGGCAGGTAAAATGTTTTTGAATTGGGCTACAGAAGATGTTATTTTAAATACATTGAAAAATTGGCAAAAATTTTCAGCTTATGTTATGGATAACAAACCTGAATATCTTCACGGCGGCCATTTAATAGACAGAGCAGGGTATAAAAAATTTAAAGAAATAATATTAGACGGAGTAAAATTGAACCCAGAATGTTTAGTTGCTGAAAATATTTTCTGGCAAGAAACAGAATATCGTTCAAATTTTAATGTAAAAAGACCTTAATACAACTTATATAAACCCAGCCTATTTTGAATAGGCATAATAAAGATAGAATTTTGAGATTGACAAATTGGTATATTGGTATTAGTATACCAATATATAGAAAGGATACTTTATGTTTGACATCTCAGAAGCAACTGCAATAGCGTTACATGTTATGATTTATATTGCAAATCGGAAAGATAAAATTATACCTCTTAAAGAAATAGCCAAAACTTTTTCAATATCCGAAAACCATCTGTCTAAAGTTTTACAAAGACTTGTAAAAAGCGGTTTTTTAATTTCTATCAAAGGGCCTAAAGGCGGTTTTTGTATCGTTGAAGGAAAAGATAAATCAAGCCTTATGGATATTTACGAAGCTATTGAAGGAAAGTATACCCGAAAAGATTGCCTGTTCTCATCAAGACACATGAACTCCTGCTGCTGTATTATGAGACCATTAATTTCTTCAATTAATAATACCTTTGAAGAATTTATGAAAAATAACGCTATATGTGATCTGAAATTATAGGAGAAAATCATGAATATGTTTTGTTTTCAATGTGAACAAACAGCCCAAGGAAAAGGCTGCACAATGCAAGGTGTGTGTGGGAAAAAAGCTGACACCTCAAACCTACAAGATGCACTTACAAGCAAATTAATTGAACTTGCAAATTGTGGAGAAAAAAATGATACAAACACAAAACTTTTAATTGATGGCTTGTTTACAACTATCACCAATGTAAATTTTGACAATGAGTCTATTCAAAAATTTATTGACAATGTCCAAAAAAATATCAACTGTACCTCACAATTTGATATTAAAACAGTTTGGGATTGTGATGAAGACATAAGAAGTTTGAAATCATTAATACTATTTGGCTTAAAAGGAATAGCTGCATATGCTCATCACGCTAAAGTTTTGGGTTATAAAAACAGCGAAGTTGACGATTTCTTTTATGAAGCTCTGCAAAGTATTTCAAAAAATCTTTCTGCAGATGAGTTATTACAATTAGTATTAAAAACAGGTGAAATAAATTTAAAATGTATGGAACTTTTAGACAAAGCGAATACAGAAACCTATGGTAATCCTTCACCGAAAAAAGTTACTACTAATATCGAAAAAGGACCTTTTATAATAGTTACAGGTCACGATTTAAAGGACTTAGCGCTACTACTGGAACAAACAAAAGATAAGGGAATAAACATTTACACTCATGGAGAAATGCTACCATGCCATGCCTACCCTGAATTAAATAAATACCCTCATCTTAAAGGGAATTTTGGTACAGCTTGGCAAAATCAGCAAAAAGAATTTGAAAATGTCCCGGGAGCAATTTTATTTACAACAAATTGCATAATGCCCGTAAAAGACAGCTACAAAGATAGAGTATTTACCACATCAGTTGTTGAATATCCTGAAATAACACACATTGGAGAAAATAAGGATTTCACACCTGTTATAGAAAAAGCTCTAGCACTTGGAGGATATAAAGAAGACCAAAAAATGACAGGAATAAATGGTGGAGATATTCTAACCGTCGGATTTGGTCATAATACAGTGCTATCTGTTGCTGACAAAGTAATTGATTCGGTTAAATCAGGAGAAATAAAACATATTTTTCTTGTCGGAGGTTGCGATGGTGCCAAGACCGGAAGAAATTATTACACGGATTTTGTAAAACTAACTCCAAAAAATACGCTTGTTCTCACATTAGCCTGTGGAAAGTACAGATTTAATGATCTTGATTTAGGTGAAATAAACGGTATTCCAAGATTACTCGATATGGGACAATGCAATGATGCATATTCTGCAATAAAAGTAGCAGTAGAACTTTCAAAAGCTTTTAATTGTTCGGTAAACGAATTACCATTATCTTTGGTATTATCATGGTATGAACAAAAAGCTGTTTGCATTTTACTTACTCTTTTATATCTGGGTATTGAAAATATAAGACTAGGACCTACACTTCCTGCTTTTGTTTCTCCTAATGTATTAAAAATATTGGTTGATAAATTTAAAATAAAACCAATAACAACAGCTGAGAAAGATATTAAGGAAATTTTAAACAGATGACAGAAATAATTAACCTAAAAGATATTAAATATCTCGACAAAATAAATAAAAAACTTGTTTTTGATAACGAGCAGAGTTCTTTAACTCTGCTCTCATTCAAAGCCGGATCACAAAGAGATTTACATTGCGACGAAAAAGATGAAGTCGCTCAAATAATTGAGGGAATGGCTGATATAACTATAGGGGACAAAACATATAGATTAAAATCAGGTGAAATGATAATTATGCCTGCCCATATTTTGCATGGCCTAAAAGCTATAAATGATACAAAAATGTTGCTTTTACGCCCGAAACACACTCATAATATTTAATGTTTAATTAATATAATCTTTTCAAAAATTAATTTTGTTTGATATAATTAATTATATCAAGGGGCGTTAGCGCAGTTGGTAGCGCACGACACTGGCAGTGTCGGGGTCAGGGGTTCGAATCCCCTACGCTCCATAAAGAAAGGGAAAACTGTTTTGAAAACAGCTTCCCCATCATTTATTTTAAATTACTTAAACAAATTATTTGATTGTAAGTTTCTTTTTAACATCTTTTTCTGCATATCTTTTTGGTGCATGTATCTTCAATACACCATGTTCTAACTTAGCTTCTGTTTTTTCAACATCTATTTCTTCAGGGAAATATACTGTTCTTGAAAATTCCCCGTATCTAAATTCAGATTTTTTATAAGCTTTTTCATCTTCGTTTTTTTCTTCTTCTTTTTTAGCATTTATTACTATGTAATTTTTGTCTATATCAATGTCCATGTCTTCTTTTTTAACGCCTGGCAATTCCGCTTTGACCTCGTAGTCACGGCCTTTATCTGATATTTCTACAGGCATTGAAAATTTGTCCATTTCTTCCCAATAAGCTGCTTCTGGGAAATAACTGTCAAAATGTCTGTTTAACAAAGAGCTGATTTCATCGTTTACAGTTCTTATAAAATTTTCCGGAGCTTTTCTAACTAAAAATTTCATAATTAACACTTCCTTTCGAATTACTCTTTTAAACCACACCTATATTATTTATCCGTTTTACTTAAAATCAGTTTTTTTTAACCAAAATTTAACAATTTTTGATTTTGAATAAAATAGTGTTAAAATTTCATCATGATCTATCAAGAAAATATTGAAGTTAAATACTCTGAAGTAGATTTTAAACAAGCTTTAAAACCATCTTGCCTTTTAAACTTTCTTCAAGATTTAGCAAGTAAAAACGCAGAAAATCTCGGATTTGGATATTCCTACACTTCTTCAAAAAACTTAGGTTGGTATCTTTTAAAATATAGAATGGAATTCACAAATTATCCAAAATCTGTTAAGGAACTAACATTAAAGACTGAACCGAGGGGATGTAATAAATTATTTGCATATCGTGACTTTTGGATTTATGACAAAGAAATACTCCTTGGAAAAATATTTAGTGTATGGTCATTAGTTGATATGAAGACAAAATCACTTGTTCCCGCTCAAGATGCTCTCAATAACCCAAATATGGCAGGTTTTGAAAAAAGAGAAGATGATTTGGCGTTCAAAAAAATTGTTCCTATTAAAAAAATTGATATAGAAAAGTTTTTTGATATTAGGTACGATGATATAGATGTTAACTGCCATGTAAATAACTGCAACTACATTATTTGGGCCCTTGAACCTTTAGATTTTAATTTCAGAAGTTCTCATAAAATAAAAAATCTTGATATACAGTTCAAAAAAGAAGTAAAATATGGGACTAAAATTATATCTCAGATAGAGTTTATAAATGAAAATACCACAGTACATGTGATAAAAAATTCTAAAACAGATGAAGAATTGTGTCTTGTGGAAATTCTATGGGAAAAAGAATGACAAAAATTTTTTTGTTCATGTTTTGGTAATATTACTTAAAATAATATTGAGGTTAATACTCAATAAGAATATAATAATAGAGCACTAAAAAGTCTTGAAAGGAATTATAATGGTTGCAGAAATGACATTTTCACAGTTAGAACGAACAATAAATCCGACTCATGATATAAAACTGTTTGCGGGACGTTCTAACACAAAACTTGCACAAGAAATTGCCGATTATTTAGGTACAACAATTGGTCCTATGGTTGTAAAAAACTTTGCAGATGGTGAGATTTACGTACAAGTAAAAGAAAGTGTCAGAGGAGATGATGTATTTATTATTCAACCTCTATGTAACCCTGTAAACGAAAACCTTATGGAATTATTAATTATCATTGATGCTTTTAAAAGAGCAAGTGCTAAAACTATCACAGCTGTAATTCCATATTACGGATATGCAAGACAAGACAGAAAGACTTCCGGTCGTGAAGCAATTACTGCAAAACTTGTTGCTGATTTGCTAACAACAGCAGGAGCAGACAGAGTCCTTGCAATGGATTTGCATACAGGACAAATTCAAGGTTTCTTTAACATTTTAGTCGATCATATCTTTGCGACATCAATTTTAACAAATTATATAAAAAGCTTGGGCATAGATTCTGATGATATGGTTGCAGTAAGTCCTGATACAGGTGGAGTTCAAAGAACAAGACATTTTGCAAAATCAATAGGATGTCCTTTGGCAATTATTGATAAGAGACGTGACAAACATAATGAAGCAATAGCATCACACGTAATAGGTGAAGTTAAAGATAAAATTTGTGTTATGTTTGATGACATGATTGATACTGCCGGTACAATTTGTGAAGCTTCTAAGCTTCTAAAAAGAGAAGGTGCAAAAGATGTTTATGTTTGCGCAGTTCACCCTGTATTCTCAGGCCCAGCTATAGAAAGATTAGCAAATGCTCCTATTAAAGAATGTATCGTAACAAATACAATTCCTTTAGATATGAGTAAGATGCCTCCAAACATAAAACAATTGTCTGTAGCACCATTGCTTGGAGCAGCTATAGCAAGAATTCATGATGATGAATCTGTAAGTTCCTTGTTTGGTTTTGAAAAAGAAATGCAAGTTCAGTAAATTAAAGTTTACTATGCAAAAAAAAGCCATTCTTTCTTTGAAGAACGGCTACCAGTCTTGGGGAGGAGGTATGAAAAACATAAGTTTTTCATATCTAATAATTTTACTAACGGAATATTAAAATAAAAACTTTTTTATTTTAAATAAATCTCATACAAATGATGTAGAAAAACTCTCCTTTGATATATAAAGGAGAGTTTTTGTTTTTATTATATTAGTTTCCTATTTTAGTTTTGCTTCAATAACTTTTAAACGCGCATCAAGAGCTTTGTTTTGTTCTTTAAGAATTTTGTTTTCTTTTTCAAGAGCTGTAACCCTAGCATCAAGTTCTTTCACTGCATTAATAACTGCATAGAACATATCTTCCATACGGATTGTCAAAAATCCGTCTACTCCTTTTTTTACAGCATCAGGAAAGATCTTTTGTAAATCCTGAGCCATAACGCCTACATGAGGAGTTTTTGTCTTATCTTTTTTGAATGTATAGTTAAATACTTTTAGTTGACGAATTTTATCCAAACCGGCAGTACTTTCTTTCCCAACATATTTCAAACGACGGTCTGACCAATTATCATCATGGGATACATTAATCCCATTATAGCTTCTAAAATTACCATTTTTTTCATAATAAGCCCTTACACCATCTGCCTTAACTCTTTTAAGTTCCTTATTATGATCATTAGAACCTATTACAGCAGCAGAACCATAGCCCCTTACTTTTAAGTCAACTTCATCAGCTAATGAAGTTAGAATAGCACCTTTTACAACCAAGTTCCCATTGATAACAACTCCAGTATCCTGCCATGAAAAAGTTCCTACCCCAGAATAATTTACTCTATCAATAGTATTATGGACTTCTAACACAGCCGGGCCATTATTAAAATTCGAACGGCTTCCTATAAATATTCGTTCTTCATCATCAGATGCCCATTCACTTGATGAACTTGGACCGGAATCACTCCCGATACAAATCTTATTAGAACCAGTTACATATCTACATGCGAAATCACCAATTGCTACATTGTGATCTCCAACGGCTCTTGCACCTCTACCTATAGCTATCGAATCTGTACCAGAGGCAAGAGTTTTCATATCTTCATGAATAGAAGCAGTCCCACCAATTGCAATGGAGGATGAACCAGATGCTTCAGAGAGTTTACCAAGAGCAACTGAATACCAATTTGAAGTTTCAGCTTCATCACCAATAGCTACCGAACTCTCTCCACCGGCCTTACTTGATTTCCCTATCATTACAGCAGAACTTGCGCCTCCGAGAGCAATATCATATCCAATAGCAATTGTATCAGCTCCATTTAATCTGATGTTATCACCTATCATTGTTAATCTATGAGAATCAATAGTACCTGTTATTCCAATAGTATTCCCCATTAATATTGAATTATCAGCATTTCTATTAGCACAATCTGTCCCAATTAAAATAGAATTGCTAGCTTCAGTAGCTGAATTAACAGGACCAATTGCAATGGAATTATCACCAGATACTTCAGATGCAGAACCTATGTTGATTGCATTATCCCCTGATACTTTACTTTGGTAACCGATAGCAACATTGTGACTCCCTAAACCTTTTGAATCATAACCAAAAGCTAAAGAACCTTTGTCTGCTCCGGCTTGTGACCCTAAAGCTACAGAATAAGGACTAACAGCTGACGAATTACGTCCAACAGCAATACTTTCTTCACCGTTTGTTGACGCTCCATGCCCAATTGCAGTCCCAAATGCCAAAGAATTTGAAGAATCCTTACCTATATTTATGCCACCAAAATATGAAGTTACATTATGTCCTAGTGCAATACCTGAAGTTTGAATTGAATTTCCTGCAGCTGTCGTTCCCAAAATTACTGAATCAGAGCCTAATTGAAGATAACCATTTACTATATTACCATTTTTAAAAAGGATGCTTTTCTTATCATTACTGTTATTTAAGATTAAACGAGCACTTTGATCGGCTACGGTAGCTTCTGTTTGGCCGATCATGGCAATTTGGGCTGACCCTAATCCGAAATATGCGTCTGAACCATTGGTTGCCCATTGCCAAGGACTTGATTGATCCAGCTTATTACGAGTTGTCATTACTGGAGCCATCGCTGCTAAAATTATACTCATTATTAGCATGACTACCATCATTTCTGCTAGGGTAAAGGCCGATAAAAATTTTAATTCCTTTACAATAGAGAATTGCTTCCGTATATTCATTCTTTCACTCCTCAAAATTTTCCTCGATTTTATTCAGATTGTTTTTATTATTATAACGCTTTTTATAACAGTTTTCAACTGTTTAACATTTCAATAATTTAAAAAAGATTAATTTTTTCTGCATTTACAAAAAAATTTGTTATAATGATTGCATGAACGATAAAGATTATGAAGATTTTATTTCGACAGTAAGCCATGAATTGAGGACACCTTTGACTTCTATCAGAGGGTTTTCTCAGACAATGCTTAATTCTTGGGAAAAGCTTGATGATGAAAATAAAAAAAAGTTCCTAAAAATTATCATAGAACAATCAAATAGATTGATAAATCTTGTTGAAAACATGCTATCCGTAACAAAACTCCATAATGAAAAAGATTCTTTCATATACAAAGAAGTGAGTATAAAACCTATTGTAGAAATGATTGCATCAATAGTAAAAAATCAATACAAAGACAAAAATTTTGAAATAGAAATAGATAAAAAAGTTCCATCAATACTTGCTGACAAAGATAAACTTCAACAAATAATGACAAACTTGATGGAAAATGCCGCAAAATACGGAGATGAAAATTCCACAATTAAGGTAACTGCAAATTATATAAACGATATGGTTTCAATTAAAGTTATAAACAACGGAATTGAAATCCCTGAAAATGAGTATGAAAAGATTTTTACTAAATTTTCCAGAATTGATAACCCCCTTACAAGAAAAGTTCAAGGCAGCGGACTTGGGCTATTTATCACCAAAAATCTTGTTGAAAAAATGGGTGGCTCTATAAAGGTTTGGTCAAAAAATCACACAACAACCTTTGAATTAGACATGCCTGTATCAAATATAGAACTTCAAGCGAGGGAAAAATGCAGTCAGTAACTCTAATCATTGATAAAAGACGGGAACTGTCCGTAAAATATAAAAAACTTCTTGAAAGTAAAACTAATTCAGTAGTTATTACAAAAAATCTTATCGCTGCAATCAAATTGATACAAGATAAAGAACCTGATTTGATAATTATTTCTGACAGTATTGACAGCAACCTCGCTGACTATTGCAAAAAAATTCGTGCGTTAACATATAATATGCGACCAATTATAATTGCAACATCTAAATCAGCTGAACTTCAAGACAAATTGGCAGTGTTGGAAAACGGAGCAGACGATTTTATATCAGAACCGGTAAATTCAGAAGAATTCGTTATGAGAATAAAAGCTCATCTCAGACGTGAAATTGAATCTAATATGGATTCAAAAAGGCTTTTACCCGGTAAAAATTATTCTTTAAGAGCTATCAAAAGAATTGTTTCGGAAGATTCATTCTGGGCAGCTATGTTGATAAGTATAGAAAATTTTGACAGTTATAAGGAAACATATACAGAACTTGCTTCCGATAAACTAGCTCAGACTTATTGTGCAATTATAAATTCAACCCTTTCTGAAAATGACTTTTTCGGAACAATATCAGAAAATGAATTCTTAATAATTACAGATGGCATAAAAGCAGAAAAAATAGCAAGTTTCTTAACTTTTGCTTTTGATTCTGTTGCTTCTAAATTTTATTCCTCACAAGACAATAAAAGAGGTTTTCTAATTACTCAAGGGGACAAATTTGCCGAAAAAAGGTCTGAATTTGTACACACAACAATTGGAATAGTAACAAATGAATTTATTCAATATAAAAATTCAAACCAATTACTAAACGCTCTTATACAAATTCATAAAATGGCAGAAAAACCTGCACAGTCGAGCTATTTAATAGAAAGACCAAGAATTTGTGCAGAAAATGCCATTAATAAAGATGTAAATCAAACTATTTTTATTATAGAAAATGACGAAGCTACAAAAATACTATTAACAACTATTCTGGATCTTCAAGGATATGATGTTAAAGTATTAAATGATTATAAGAGCTCTAAAACAATCCCTGCACTAATCGTAATTGATGCAGGCGATACAGAAACTTTTAAAGGTTTGGAAATTTGTAAAAAAATCAGAAAAAATTCAGCCTACGATAACACAAAAATCGTTGTAACTTCAACATTCCATGATAAGGAACTTGTATTAAATTCAGGCGCAGACCTTTATATTCCAAAACCTTACGATATAATCAACCTTGTAAAATGGATAGATAAAATGTTAAAAAATTAGCGAATAAGATCTTCTAAAACTTCAGCATCTCTTTCAGCTTTTTTAGTATTAATATTTGAACGTTTCATATAAGTTCTCAAAGCTTCACGAATCAACTCACTTCTTGTTCTTTGTTCGTTGACTGCGATACCATCAATTTTATGCAAAAACGCGTCTGGCATAGTTACTAAAATTTTAGCCATATATTTACCCCACTAACAATTCACACTTTAATAATATTATGATATCATATGCGTCACTTTTTTTCAAGTGTACTAACCCTATAGAGTAATTTACTTTTTGAATAATTTCCTTATACTAGTATCTGTATTGTAATGAAAGGAGCTTTTATATGGAAGAACAAAACTACAAACATGAAGAATTTGATAATTGTTTTTTATGTAAACATCCTGCACTTAGATATACATTGATAGGACTATTAGTATTCTTAGGTGCATTTATGGCATTTTATATTGTATCTGATTGGCATTTCAAAAGGATGATGGATCCTGCAATCTATATGAGAGGAATAGACAGAGCAATCATGAAAAAAGAAAGAGGCATTGAAAGATTTGAAAGAAGAGCCTTGGAACAACAAGAATGGATAGATAAAAAAGCATATCAAATGCAACATAAAATGATGCAACACGCTGCTCAATTTATTCATGTAGAAAAAGTAGATGATGCTTATAAAATTATGATTGACCTAAAACCTTTTGATAATAATGAAAAAAATGTAGAAGTGAAAACAGATGGAAATACCGTAATAATAACTGCTGCAGGTGAAAACACTTCTCGTCACAGACAAGAAATTGTAAAATACAGTCAAGCATTTGCTTTTGGAGAAACTATAGATAAAGCAAATATTACTAAAGTTCGCGAAGGTGACAAATATATCATAACAATTCCATTTGATTAAAATATTTTCCTGCCATAATTTAAAAAGTATAAAAAGTCACAGAAACCCTGTGGCTTTTTTGTGCTAAAATCTAGGAATGGTTAAAAAATTTTTAATAGTTGATGATTCTTATAAGTGGATACTTTGTCATAAAAGTGCAATAAATGAAATATTTAAAAATAATATAGAAATAGATACTGCAACTTCTGCTAAAGAGGGCTTTGAAAAAATTACTGCATCAATAGATTCTCCATACGATTTTATATTCACGGATATGCAGATGGAATCTGATTTTTTACCATTATTTGCCGGAGAATGGCTAATTGAACAAATTCAATTTTTTAATGAATACAAAAATTCAAAAATTATAGCTGTTTCTGCCAGCGGGAATCTAAAACAAATAGCCGATAAGTACAAAGTTGAATACATCCCGAAATATAGATGTAATGATTTAAAAGAATATTGTAACAAATTATTAAACAATTAATTAAATCTTTAAAGTTTTTAAACATAGTTTCCGATACAAATATTGTTGA
>CALVHB010000015.1 GCA_944327275.1 Candidatus Gastranaerophilales bacterium
TCTTCGTTTGTAGCAGGAGCAGAAATGATAACTTTTTTAGCACCTGCAGTGATGTGAGCTTTAGCTTTTTCAGCATCAGTGAAGAAACCTGTTGATTCAACAACAACTTCTACACCCAAATCTTTCCAAGGTAATTGAGCTGGATCTTTTTCAGCGAAGAATTTAATTTTTTTACCATTAACGATGATACCTTCTTCATAAGCTTCTACAGTACCATCAAATTTACCCATTACAGAGTCATATTTGAAAATTCTAGCAGCATCAGCTGGTTTAAGACCAGGGTCATTGATAGCTACATAATTAATTTTGTCAAAAATACCTTCTCTGATAGCGGCTCTCAAAGTGTTACGGCCGATTCTACCAAAACCGTTAATTGCTACGTTTACCATAAGTTTTTACTCCCTTTCTTTTGTAAAACTTTAACATGTAACTTATATCATTAAAAAAAAAACTAATCAAGTAGTTATAACCGTTTTAAATATTAAGAAATAGTTAAATTATTATTGAAAATAAAAAATAGTTATCGTACTATTTTTATATGCTAGTAAGTAAAATATGTGTATCAAATAATAGAACTCTTTCATTCAGCAATTCAAAGGACACAAAATCAGAATCATTTCTTGACAAGTTTCATTCTGGGGTAAAAAATTCTGCTGATATGACAGATACAATAATTGTACCAAGAACTATTTTCAAAGGTTACCTTGGAATAATGACCGGAACAACTCTGGTCACACTTGGAGGACTCGTCAACAAGACCAAAAATCCTAAATTATTCAAAGGTACAATGGCTGCAGGACTTTTAACATCTTTATATGGAACTTGGGCTTTTGTACGACCTTTTATTATTAAAGATGCAAAAGGCGTAGATACCGGTAAATAACTACTTTGTCGCAGGAGAAATACAAGCACCTATTGCATCTATAAGCCTTTTGACAGGTACAATTTCTATTTTATCATTTGAAACTTTGTTTGCGAACGGAATAATTGCCTTTTTAAAACCAGACATTACAGCCTCATTAAGACGCTTTTCGATATTATTCACTGGATGAATTTCCCCAGAAAGGCCTATTTCTCCAATGATGACAGTTTGAGAATCTACCACGACATCACGAGCACAAGTCGCAACCGCAAGAGCAATTCCCAAATCTGCAGAAGGTTCAAACACATCAAGACCACCCATTACATTAACATATACATCTTGTTTTGACAGGTTTAAACCGACTCTTTTTTCTAAAACCGCAAGAATTTGTAATACCCTACTCGAATCCACTCCATTTGTAACACGTCTTGGTGTTGGGTAAGGAGTTGTGCCAACAAGTGCCTGAATTTCTACAAGAAGAGGTCTTGTACCCTCATTAGTAACAATTATGGCACTACCCGGCGCAGCCACTTGCGAACGTTCATTCAAAAATAGTTCATTTGGATTTTTTATTTCTCTTAACCCATCTGAATGCATTTCAAAAATTCCAACCTCAGAAGTATTTCCAAACCTATTTTTCATAGAACGAAGCATTCTATATGACTTATACTTGTCGCCTTCAAAATAAATCACAGTATCAACCATATGTTCAAGGACCTTTGGTCCCGCAATATTACCGTCTTTTGTAACATGACCGATGACAACTATCGTAATATTTTTTGACTTCGCAATATGCATCAACAGATTTGTACATTCCCTTATTTGCGAAACACTACCTGCAGAACTTGCAATATTTTGAGAATAAATTGCCTGAATACTATCTATCACAACTATATCAGGAGATATTTCTTCTATTTGAGCTTTTATGTTTTCCATAGATGTCTGTGGGTATACATAAAGATTATCAGAATTTATAGATAATCTTTGAGCCCTCAATTTTAGTTGACTTGCACTTTCTTCTGCTGATACATAAAGAACTTTTTTATTATTTTTACATAATTGCCCACTTGTTTGAAGCAAAATTGTAGACTTACCAATACCGGGATCCCCTGCGATTAACACAAGTGAACCTTGCACAAGTCCACCACCAAGGATTCTGTCAAATTCAGAAATATTAGTAGACACTCTTACTTCTTCACCAATATGAATATCCTTCAAAAGTTCAGGCTTTTCCTTGTTAATAAATTCATCCTGAACAGATTGTTGTTGAGGTTTTGCACTAAATTGAACTTCTTCTACTAAACTTCCCCAAGCACCACATTCGGGACATTTACCTAAATATCCCGCTGTTTCGTAACCACATTGCTGACATATCCATTTTGATTTTAATTTTGCCATTGAACCTCCAGTAAAACAAGTCGGCTATATAGAAGTATAGCATAACACATAAGGTTTTTAAAACAATATTGCAAAAAAGGCGGTCAATACCGCCTTTTTTTTTATTTTTTACCTGTTTTATTTATAAGAGATACATCATTTACTCTTAATGCGAAATAAGGTTGTTCCTTATCTACTTCTTGCAAGAATAGAACAAATGTATTATCGAAATAGAATTTTCTTGGTTTTAAATTTTCCGGCATAATTGGCATTGACATTTTAGTCGCAATAGATGCTTCTGATTTTAGTTTTACACCTTCATTATCCATTCTAAAATCAACAGTTTCCAAAGCCTGTCCTATAATAAGGTCAGTATCTTTTATTGGATGATTACAAAGTTCATCAAATGATTTTTGACGATACAAACTTATGTTAGGTATTTTTAATTCATCTTTATCCATAAATTCTGAAACACCTTCATATTGAGATTTTTTCATAAACATATCAGAATATAATTTATCAAATGTTTTATTATCATCAGTTCTGTACAAATAAAGAACATCAGAATTTTGAGTATTAATAGATACAGCAAAATCTTTTGATGAATTATAGAACAAAACATTAACGGTTTTATCTAAAAGATTACTACTTTTCTTATCTATTCCAAAATAATCTACCTTAGCAAAAGATCTCCCAAATCTTGCAGGTTTTAACTTGTCAAATGCAGTTAAAAATTTAAAATCCTTTTTCAACATTGCATATACCAAGTATTTGCCTGGCCCCGGAGTCCAATCAATAGAATCTAAAATATCACTTGTCTCATTAAATTTCTCTTTTATTGCTTCCTCTATTTGAACTTTTAGCTCAGGAGATGTTTCACCGTAAGTTTTATAATAAGAGTCTTCTGAAAGCATATCTGCTGTAAATTTTTGTTTATTTAATTCTTTTGCTAAAGGTGATTTGTAGTCTTCAAACTTTACCGGACCTTTAACAATCCCATCCATTAAATCGTTCCATACAAGTTGGAATGTACCTACCCAAAGCCTGTTTTGTTCAACTGACTTTGAAGACATCAACGGCAAAACTTCTAAAGTTTGTTCAGTTTTGGCATAAACAGAACTACAAGAAATAATTAATAAGGCCAGTAATGTTAATAATTTTTTCATATCCTCTCCTTCTAGTAAAAAATCAATTACTTTTGTCTTTTATATTTAATACCTTAAAAAAACTTTTAATAAAACCTCTGGTATTTTTTTCATGAGGCAAATTTACACAAGAATAATATTTTTCATAATTTTTTATTATATTATCCGGCAAATCCTCTCCTCGTTCAAGAATGTTTGAAATAAACTCCAAATAATCATCCTGTTCTTCTCTGTATAAATCATCACGATTTCTCAGATCCTCATCAGCCTCATAATGAACCAAAGCATGATAAGCAGCGTGTACGCTTTTATCCTCTGTATCCGGAGGGAAACTCAATATAGCTTCTCTTACACAAATACGATGAATTAACACCTGTCTAATTAAAGCTGCAACACTTAATCTGTCATTAACATCAGTCATAACACTAAACTAAAATATCTTGATATTCTTTTTCTAAAAATTTCATTAAACTAGCACAATTCCCGTCAAAGAATTGATCAACAAGAGTATTGACAGCATCTAAAGCCATTTCTTTCTTATTCATAGTAACTCTATAATAGAATTTTTTACCAACTTTGTAACGAACAAGAATAGACTTTGCTGTTAGTCTGTCCATAACGGTTTTTATAGTTGTATAAGCTCTTTCAACGCCATTTTGGGATAAATAATCAACAACATCTTGAATAGATATATCTCTATCTTCATTTTCTTCTGTTAAGGTCCAAAATGAATTTAAAATATCTATTTCAAGTTTTCCGCAAGCCATAGGTTCCTCTACTTTCTTTACTACTAATTACTAACATTGTAACATAAAAGTTTTTTATTACAAGAGAATAATCACAAAAACGTTACAATCACTGAATATTCAACAAATCTTCCTCTTTTTTAAAGTTTGTTTTCTTTTTTCTTAATTTTCTATTTTTCTTTTTTGTTTTTTCTGAAACATTCCTATATGCATTATCTACAGAAATTTTAGTTAATGCTGTACCATTTCTTCGGTCATAAAATGTTAACCAAAATTTTCTATCAATATTATCAACCGCAAACGAAACCCTGCCTACAAATTTATCACCAGGCCTGATTTGTTTGAACATAAGCTTTGTATCGCCAAAAATAGAAGGTCTAAAGACCGCATTATAATCATTTACGAGAGCCATATCAAGTCCCGAAAAAGTTTTATCAGACATATTTGAAATCAATAGTGTAAGAGTTATTGTGTTAGCTTCTCCGAAAGGATCCTTTTCATGTTTTATATCATTAATTTGAATATCTAAACCAGGATAAAACATTTCATGTTGCATAAGCGCAGATTCTTTATATACAGGTAACGGCACGGTTGTATTAATTTTTACCCTTATTTGATCACCCGGTGCAATCAAAACATCATGCCCTTTTCTTATAAGCGCCATACCAAGCCCAATAGCACCACCTACTGCTGCTCCACCAGCTAAAGTATATCCCTGAGATGCAATTGCAGCCTCAAGGCCAAGCCAATTCAAAGCCATAAAACCGCCAACAGCACCTCCCGCAAGAGTATATCCCACATCTTGGGCAACAATTTTTGAAGCTTCTGCTACAGGATGAAGTTTTGTAGACATTTTTCCTTCTATCGGAATTTCTCGACCATCAGGGGTAATCAAATAATCAAAATCAAGAGACAACCAACCTTCACGACCAAGTCTTTTTGGATCTCCGGTTTGCGTTATTCGACCATGAGCAATTGTTCCTTTGGGGATAATAACCCCCTTGTCCCCTTTTACCTCATCAGTTACTTCCGCAAAAAATTCATCACCTTCTATATTAATATTACTATCTAATACCTGAGAAACAGTCATATTAATAACATCTTTTCTCTCAAGATGTTCAACTTCTCCGGTGAATAGTTCTTTTTGTAACTGCTGCTCAAACTGTTGAGTCTTTTCAGCATGCCCTTCCAACACCTCTGCATAAGAAGAAAGTCCACTTGTTATAAATAAAATCATTAATATAAAAGCAACAAATCTCTTCATACCAAAATTATACAATACAAGAATAATAAATACAAAAAGTATAAAAATTTTTGACTTTATGTTTTATTTTATTAAAACATGGGCATAATACCACCAGAAATGAAAGGGAGGATGCTGAATGCGTTGGTATGATATTGAGCCTGACGTATGCATGGCTATTAGTATGATTGAGTGTGCTGGACCAAGCGCCCAAGAAGAGTATGCTGAATACATTATTAAAGAAATCAAAGAAAAAGATGTAGATATGAACTACATCAAAAATTTTACTACAAGTAATCTTAGTAACAAATACAACAGATGGTATGATCGAAATGAAACCTTATCAAGAGCATTTTCTTATTTAAAAGAAACATCGAAAAGCATACAAAAAGAAGTATCACTTGGAGTACTTGCACTAAAAAATCAAAAAGAAGCCATAGCGTAAAACATATTGACAGAAATGAAAAAAATCATTATTATGAGTGTATGAAAAAACGTTGGTATGATATCGACCCAACTGTTAGCAGAGCAGTTGCGGAGTTAGAAAAAGCGGAAGAATACATTCAAGTTCGTTGTGCTGACTATATTATTGACAGACTAAAGGATATTAATTTTAACATTGAAATGTCATTGGATGATCAATATAATTATATTATGCGCAGATGGTACGATAAGAACATTAAAGTATCACACGCCATGGAATATTTAAAAAATGCCCCTATTGATGTTAGAAAAGAGCTTGCTCTTGAAATTATAGACTTTATAAAAGAATACAAGGATTATGAAAAGAATCTAAATTAGAGATTTTTTGTAATCTTCGTAACCTTTTGTATCCCAGTTTATGTTTGTTTTTATAACCTTTGCAGGGACACCACCGATCACAGTATTGGTTTTAGTAAATTTTTTATTTACAAATGCTTTTGATGCAACAACGGTATTATCTGGGATAACGGCTCCTTTTGATATAAAAACCTCCTCACATAACCAACAATCATTCCCAATTGAGACATTCTGTGGAATATTTATTGGCAAATTAGTTGTATTATCAATAATTGAATGAAAATCAGAAGTTCTTATTTTTACATCTGATGCAAAAAGGCAATTGTTACCTATACTTACTTTTAATCCCGATTTATTTGCAAAAATAATAGAACCGCCTCTTAAAAAGCAATTTTCACCTATCACTAATTCAGCATCATCACATTCCATGCTAACAAATAAATTTTTTATGTGAAATATTGAACCACCAATAGTAACATTAGAATTGTTTCCACAAACTAAAGTTGTATTTACAAACCTTGGACAAGGATAGAATATCCTTACAGTTGAATTTGCCCCTTTAAAAATAACTTTTAATCCTTTTTTACGAAACTTTCTTTCTTTTCCGTTTTTATCAATATAAATTATTTTATTGTTTTTAAATGCAAAAATATTTCGGAATCTTATTCTTAATCCAAAACAATTTATAATATATGAATAAGGTTTACTTCCAGGAGCTATAAACATCATTCCTGAATTGTGAATCAAAATTCAGGATCAAACAATTAACCACGTGGTTATTTTTTTAGTATTATTGAATCTTGGCAACTATTTGTTCGTAATACCTTTTATCCGGGCAAGGTTTTAGATTTTTTTCCTTTCTTTCCTCATTAAAAACTATTTTCCCTTCTACAGGCACAAATTTTGTTGCTTTTCGTAAAAAAGCTTCATATGCAGTATCAAGGTGCCCTATATCAAGCGCCCTGTATCCGGAATTTGTCAAATCTTCAGCCAAAACAGTCGCAGTCGGCCCCAAAGCCATAATAAACAAACAATCTTTTGGCATTTTTAAGCATTCTTCCAAAATCTGATCATATTTAGAAAAAGCATCTTTTATAGGACATACAATTCTTTTTATTGAAGCAGCATTATCAAATAAGTCATTTCCAATTCCCAACCTACTGCCAGCACCTTCAACAAGAACGATATTTTTATTTGTCCATATCGATTTCATTTTTTCATAATAATCTCTACCTTGTTCTTCAGATGTAAAAATTAATTGTCGAGTAACATTTGTATCAATATATGACTTAGAAAAATCAAAATATTTGTACAAAGTATCTCTACATTGGACGATAATCTTACACATAAAATCCGTAGGGCAATAACCAAATGCATCAGTTATACCAACCAGAATATTCTCATTTTGATATCTCAAAATATTTGCAAGTCTTTGTGCTAATTTTTCATCATACTTTTGAAAACTAATATTTTCGCCCATAATAAGCTTAAATTCACCGTCACCACATCTTGCAACAGATTTTTCAGATGATGCTATTGCATACAAGGAATCCCAAGCATTCATGACTTTAGGGAGCCTAACACTTGCAAGTGTCCTTGGATCTGCCAACTCATAAAGAAGATTTTCGAATTTGTAAGCTTTTATACTTCCATTCCCAATACGAAATTTCATTTTGAAACCAAAAATATTCAATTCATATCTACCTGTAGACTTAGTTTTCCTTAAATAAAACATTTTCACACCTTTCTTAAAACCAACTAATTAAAATTCTATCTCAAAAACTTATATGCAAAAATTTTTATAAAGAATTTGTAATATTTTTTCTTAATATTTTAGACATGCCCGTACCTAATGTTGTTTAATTTAAGTTATGAGTGACGAAATAAATAAAAAGGTTATAGACATATTTTCCAGGCATAATAGTGAACTTGCACCAAGTGTTAAAGAAAAAATTAAATATTATGCGGGATTTAGCTATGTAAGAATTGATAAAGACCACAATGGGAACAAATTTAATCCAGAACACTTAAAAAAATACGCTCAAGGATGCCATTACATTGTAAGGGTCATGAGAGAGTACAAAGGAGAAACTGTTCTATACAATTATGATGTCCCAAATTCTGAACTTTTTAAATTCATAAAATCTTTCGAAGAAAACACTCTTGACGGAACAATTATAGAAATAGACAAGTATTTCCCTGAGGATTTAGCATAATGAAATGTTTTTTTAGAGAAAATCACGAAGCCCTTTATAAATGCAACAAACCATATCAATACGTAGGAGGAGAGTTTCTTTCATACAATAAAGATTTTGACAGTGCAAAAGTCCGATTTGCTTTTGCTTTCCCTGATAAATATGAAATAGGCATAAGTAATCTTGGAGTTCGAGTATTATATGACCTAGTGAACAAAAAAGCCGACTATATGGCTGACCGTGTCTATGCTCCAGAACCTGATTTTTGTCCAAAAATTTTATACGGACTTGAAAGTAAACGAAACATAAAAGATTTTGATGCAGTAGGTTTCTCTTTACAGTATGAGATGGCTTATCCGACTGTTTTGAAAATGTTAGAAATGGCCGATATCCCATACAAAAATTCTGATAGAAAAGATAATGATCCTATAATAATTGCAGGAGGCCCTTGCGCATTTAATCCATTGCCCGTTTCTGACTTTATAGACGTTTTTATGATTGGAGACGGAGAAGATAGCATAATTGAAGTTTGTGAAATTCTTGAAAGAACCAAAAACTTGCCTAGACAAGAAAGAATAAAAGCTCTATGTTGCGGAGAAAATTCCGGCCGTTGGTCTGCTATAACAGGTGGAACTGTCACTAAAAGAATTGCACAACTGGAATATGATACAGCTCTAAAATCTTATCCAATACCTTTTTCTACGTCAGTTCAAGATAGAGCAGTTGTAGAAATTAGACGTGGATGCGGTAGAATGTGTCGTTTTTGCCAACCTGGACATGTAACTTTGCCAATAAGAGAAAGAGAAGCTGAAGATATTATAAAAATTGCAAAAGAACTTGTAAAAAATACAGGATATGACGAGTATTCACTATTATCATTATCTTCAAATGACTACAAAAATATAAATGAAGTAATAAAAGAACTTGCTGTTGATTTTAATGAAAAGAAAGTGTCAGTATCTCTTCCAAGTCAAAGAATAGATGGGTTCAATTTAGAACTTGCTAATCTTGTACAAAGCGTTAGAAAATCGACAATGACACTTGCACCTGAAGCAGGCAGTCAAAGACTCAGAGATAAAATAAAAAAGAACATTTCCGAAGAACAAATTTTAAATGCAGTTCTAACATTATACGAAAACGGTTGGTCTAAAATAAAATTTTATTTCATTTGCGGTCTACCAACAGAAACTCTTTCAGATATGGACGAGATGGCTGAACTGTTAAGCAAAATAAAATATCGTTGTAAACAAATAAAAAGAGAAAAACAACTTTCTCATGGTCTTGATATAACTTGTACTTTATCAATTTTTGTTCCAAAACCTTTTACACCGTTTCAATGGTATGGTCAGATGCCTCTTGAAAAAGTTAACGAACATATAAAATACTTAAAAGAGAAAACTGCGCATATAAAAGGATTAAAAATAAACTACCACGAAGA
Organism: Candidatus Gastranaerophilales bacterium; assembly: GCA_944327275.1. GTDB lineage: Bacteria > Cyanobacteriota > Vampirovibrionia > Gastranaerophilales > Gastranaerophilaceae > Stercorousia. The sequence goes on from CALVHB010000015.1 coordinate 9,787, forward strand.
TACAATTTCTCAAATTGAAGCAGTTTTGACACGAGCTGATGCAGATATGTGCAAATACATTGAAGCTCTCTACAAAAAAGGATGCTATCTTGATGCTTGGGGAGAATATTTCCAAAAAGATATATGGCATCAAACAGCAAAAGATTTAGGGATAGACCTAGAAAAACTTGCTCAAAAAGAATATAACACTCTTGAAGAACTCCCTTGGGATTTCATTAATATAGGTGTTGATAAAGAATGGTTAATAAATGAATTTAAAGCTTCTAATACGAAGCCTACTTGTGAAAACGGTTGTGTTAATTGTGGCGTATGCAAAAAACTAAAAACTCATAAAAAGCTCGCCAAACCTTACCGAGCAAGCGAGCCCGCACAAAACTTAAAAATAGAAGTTAAAGATCCCAAAACTTGTCAAGGATACGACAAAGAAATATACAAATACAGAATTAAAATTTCTAAAACTGGAATTTTGAAGTATTTCTCACACCTTGATTGGCAAAACACATTTATGAAAGCAATCGCAAGAACTGATTTAAACGTAGTATATTCGCTCGGTTATAACCCTTTGATGAGGATATCAATGGGAATTGCACTTCCTCTTTTTGAAGAAAGTGAATGTGAACTTGTTGATATTGACCTATTTGATGATATTTCTACTGAAAATCTCAAACTTAAGTTGGAAAAAGTTCTTCCTACTCAGTCAAAAATTATAAATATTGTAAAAATAGATAAAAGTTCCAAAGCAATTGATATAACTGCTCAATGGGCAGAATATAAAATAGAAATATTTAATAAATCACTTTACGATTTTGAAACTTTACGATATAATACCGATAGGTTTTTATCTTCCAATGAAATTTATATTGAGAAGAAAAACAAAAAAGGTTTAATCAAAAAAACAGACATCAGACCATCTATAAAGTCATACAGATTTGAAGATGAAAGTTTGTTCATAGTACTAAAAACAGGTCAATCAGCAATTAATAAAGAAGATGGCACTGTAGAAGCAGGAATTCCTGCACTGAGAGCTGATGTGCTAATGAGTTTAATTGCACCGGATGTTATTTTTGATATAGAAAGAACACGGTTTTTTGACAAAGATTTAAAAGAATTATAATTATAGTAAAGGATTTTTTATGGGAAACGACAGACACAACAAAAATGCTCAACAAAATGGACAAGTTGAGAAAAAAATCATTATTGCAGAAAGAGACAATATTGCAGCTGTGATGGAAAACGGTAAAGTTTCAGACTTTTTTATCTCCAGAGGAGATGTGATTCTTGGGGACGTTTATCTAGCAACTGTTGATAATATCCTACCAAGTATAGATGCCGCTTTTGTAGATGTCGGGGTCGATAAAATGGGATTTCTACACGCTCAAGACGTAATGGGCAAAGGTTCTTTGAAAGACAAACTATCACCTAAACAAAAATTAATTGTTCAAGTAGTAAAAGAACCTACAGGTCATAAAGGCCCAAGAGTGACAACAGAAATAAGCTTACCGGGAAGATTTTTAGTTTTAATGCCTAACGAACCCGGAATCAGCATAAGTAAAAAAATTGAAAACTCTAAAGAAAGAGCAAGATTGAAAGCAATAGTAAGTCTAATTAAACCTGTTGGAGTTGGTGTAATTATACGTACTGAAGCTGAAGGACAATCAGAAGCAGATATCCAAGAAGATTTAGAAATCTTGTTGGAAAAATGGAACAACATTATAACATCTGCAGAAACTATGACTCCTCCAAATCTTATATATAGAGATCAAGATCTGCTTTATCGTACTATTAGAGAAGCTTGCACAGAAGATGTTAAAGAAATTGTAGTCGATACTGCATTCGCTCTTCAAAGAGTACAAAACATCCTACAAAACTGGCATATGAATAAAAATGTGCAGGTAACTTTGTACAAAGGAACAGAACCTCTTTTAGTCGCAACAGATGTACATAAAGAAATAAAAGCTGCATTGAACGTAAAAGTTAATATGCCATCAGGCGGATACTTGTTTATCCAGACAACAGAGGCACTTACTGTAATAGACGTTAACAGCGGAAAATTTACAAGTTCCTCAACACAGGATGAAACAATATTAAAAACAAACATTGAGGCAGTCCATGAAATAGCCAGACAATTGAGATTACGTAATATCGGTGGAATGATAATTATTGACTTCATTGATATGCTTTCACGCGCCGATAAATTAGCTATTATGGAAGAATTGGAAATAGCACTTGAACCTGACAAAGCAAAACCTCAAGTTGGTCAACTTTCTGATTTGGGACTTGTAGAACTTACCAGACATAGACAAGGACAGTCATTATCAGAAATATTTACAAAAAAATGTCCTCACTGCCAAGGTACAGGTTATTTCATGAACGAATTCAACTTTGCAACACCAACAGCTGAAGGTGAATACAGAGCGAAAGCAGCAAAAATGAAACTTCCTGTAAATAACTTCAAGAAAAACAACAAAAATAATCAAAATAAAAATCAACAACAAGTTCAAGAAGTTCAACAGGTAGTTGTAGAAGAACCAGTAAAAGTTGAAATAGAAACAGAAAACCCTTCAAATGTTGCTGTCCAAGAAACCGAAAAACGTGAAAATAAAAGAAAACGTAACAGCAGAAAAAATAAATTTGATAAAAAACAAGAAACTCCGGAAATTGCTTTAGAACAAACTCCGGAAACAGCTCAAACAGTTTTAAAACCAAATGAAGAAATTAAACCTGTAATTGAGTTAGAAGAAGTAAAAAAAGAAGAGAAAGTCTCTGAAGAACCTGCTGAGACTAAGAATGAAACTCCTGAAGGAGAAGAAAAACCTAAAAAAACTCGCAGACCAAACAGAGGAGCTTCTAAAACAAGAAAACCTAGAACCAAAAAAGTAAAAGAAAATACAGAGGAAAAAGTTGAAGAATAAACTTTTCTATACAATATTTACAACATTATTAACAGCAAATGTGGGCTTGTGTGCAGAACAAACCCACAATGCTGTTATTCAATCTGCTATTGTAAAATTTGGTCTAGCAATGGCTGGAGTTGTAGTATCTTCAGTAATTATTTTTCTTGGACTGACAATATACAACAAATTTTTTGTAAAAACTTATAAGGTTGCATCTAATGATTTTAATATATTAAAAACTCCAAAAAATACAGAAGATGCAATAAAATTTTTTATCCATAAAAATAAATTAAGTTAGGATTTTGCAATGAAATACAAAGCTTTTGGCGCAATTGATTTATTAGTAACACTAATAATTACAGCGGTTATACTCTTAATTGGTATAAATTCATTAAAAGGAATATCATCCTTAAAGCTTAACGACTCTCCGGTAGATTCTGAAAGTGTACAAGAACATGTTGATAAAACCGTTAATGAAATAGAAAAAATGCGCCAAGAAAGTATTAAATATAATCAAGAAAATCTTGAAAATTACTAATATAATTTTATGACTTTACACCTTTTTCATATATAGCATCTAACATTTCCTTAAACACTTTGTTATAAGGAGTCTGTATTCCATGTTTTTTTCCTAATTCAATAACTGTTGAAGCAAAAATATCAACTTCAGTTTTTCTTCCTGCTTCAACATCTTGAAGCATAGATGTTTTCCCTTCAGGAATCATAGTATACAAGTGCTCTATTGTCTCTTCAATTAAATTTTCAGAATTCCTTACTCCTTCAGCTCTAGCAATATTTTCGACTTCTTTAAGTGACTCTCTTACAAGATACATTGCTTTTGTATTACCTGTAAGCTCTCCAAATGTAAAACGCAAAATTGCAGTAATTTGGTTACCTGCAACATTCAACATATACTTCAACCATAGAGCATGAATTATATCATCTGGGATTTTATAATTTATTCCAACTTTTTCAAAATATTTTCTTACTCTTTCTATATTATCATTATCTAAAGAATTTTCTGAGCCATAAACAATTGTATTCACATCATCATGAGTAATTTTACGTCCTTCTCTTACAGCGCTATGCCCTATGAAATAAGAATATAAAATTTTATCCTTGCCATATTTTGATGCTAAAATACTTTCACTGGTAACACCATTTAATAGCGACAAAATTACAGTATTATCAGATATGAAATTCCTAATATTATTTACAGCATCCAAAAAACCTTCAAATTTAGTTGCAATTATAATCAAATCAGCCTTAAAATTTGTTTCTGAAGGCAGTACATAATTAAAATTAAGTTCTCTACCGTTAAAAATTGTAGGGGATTGAGAATATCTCTCAAATCTTTCAGCATCAACTAAAATTCTTAATGAGTCAGGATCATATGATTGAATTTTATCAGCGTAAATTGAACCAATAGCCCCAAGACCACATATTAAAACTTTTTTTATTTCACTCATTTATTAAAAAACCTCATAAAAAAACAATTATTCTGTAAAGAATTATACACATAAAAGGCTTTCAAGACAATTTTTAAACAAAAAAAAACTTTATTAATATGTGTAGTAGTGTAAAATCAGTAGTGAAAAAAGTAGTTAATGGGACTGGAAATCAACAAACCGCTTTGTGTGGGCGGAATTAATCAGAATATTTATCTAAATCCTTACCGAAATAACATAAAATTCGGGCAAGGCTTGAATGCTGATACATTTGAAAGAAGCACTGTTGACAAATACACAACAGAAGCTGCTATTCAAAGAATGATTAATGCAAATCCAAACATAAAAAAAATAACAAAAACTTTCAATCCTGATATGCAATTAAATATGAAAGATTTAGACAAATTATTAAAAGGACACTCTACTGAAACAAAAAATATTGCAAATGGAATTGCAGAAAACCTGCCATTCTCTTTGAAAAACAAAGTAGATATAAAAGCTTTAAACGATGCAGCTTATCTTCACGATCTTGGGAAAGTACTAATACCTGAAAATATTCTTAATAAACCTGCAAAACTGGATGAAGCAGAAACAAAAATAATGCACAAACATTCTGAACTAAGCTATGAACTGCTAAAAAACAGTGGACTGAATGAAAAAACATTAAAATTAATAAGAAATCATCATCAAAATGCTAAAAAAACAGGATATCCTTGGGTTGAACAAAACTTTAATGCAGACTTAGACTTACAAATACTTTCAGTTGCAGATAAATATTCTGCTCTTGTAGAAGTAAGACCATATAAAAATAAACTTAACACAAAACAAGCTCTGACCATTATATACCAAGATGTAAAAGAAGGGAAACTACATCCTTTCGTATTCAAAGCACTTGTAGATTTTGTAAATAATTCAAAAATAGAAACAACAGTTGCTTAAAATATGTTTGTTGTATAATAAGAATTGATGAATTTAGACACAGCGATAGATACATATTTATCTCCAATAGCCGATAAAATTTCAGGAATAATCTTTAGTTCTATTACCATTCACGGTGTGAAAATAGAGTTTTTGGTTGCTCTGTTAATGACTGCTGCATTCTATTTCACAATAAGAACAAGATTTATTGGCATTTGGGGATTCAAACATGCTGTAAAATTAATTACAAAAAATTATGAACATAAAGAAGTTAGAGTTAAAAAGAAAAAAGGAGAAGTATCATCTTTTCAGGCTCTAACAGCTACTATATCCGCCTCTGCAGGAATCGGCAATGTAGCAGGTTCAGCTGCTGCAGTCTCTATCGGAGGGCCTGGAGTAATATTCTGGATGATTATGGCGGGATTTTTCTCCATGGCTTTGAAGTTTGCAGAAGTTCTTTTAGGTATAAAATTTAGAAAAGTAAATCCTGATGGGACAATAGCCGGCGGACCAATGTATTACATAGAAGGGGCGCTAAAAAACAACAAATACATAGGTAGATTTGCGCCTTATCTTTCAAAAATTTATGCAATTTGCTGTATTTT
>CALVHB010000016.1 GCA_944327275.1 Candidatus Gastranaerophilales bacterium
TAAATGGCGGCAATGATGAAGATAAACAAGGCGGCGAAGAAGATGACGATAACTTGGTAGTACCAAAAGATGATGATACTATCGTAGATACCGACAGTGATACCGATGCTGATACCGACACCGATACTGATACCGACACTGACACTGACACTGATACCGATACAGATACAGATACTGATACTGATACAGACACTGATTCAGATTCAGACTCTGATTCAGACAGTGATACAGATACCGATGCTGATACCGACACTGATACAGATACAGACGCTGATACAGATAGTGATACTGATACCGACACCGATACAGACACTGACACTGATACAGATACTGATACAGATGCTGATTCAGATACTGATACTGATTCAGACTCAGACTCAGATTCTGATAGCGACACAGATACAGATGCTGATACTGACACTGACACAGATACCGATGCTGATTCGGATTCAGATTCGGATACGGACTCTGACAGTGATACAGATTCTGACTCTGATAATGATAGCGACTCCGATTCTGATACTGATGTAGACTCAGACTCAGATTCAGATACTGATAATGATACAGATTCAGATACTGACAGTGATAGTGATAGCGACTCAGATACTGATGATGACAGACCTCAGATAGATTATGGAAAAGAAGTATACAAACAACGTGTTGTCAGTGACAAAGTTGATTCTATAGATAAACGTCAATATATGAGGTTTGACGCTGAAGATAATCAAAACCCAATTACTTTTGAATCTTCTGAATCAGTTGTATCAATTACAGATATTTCAAGAGGTGGCGTATCTCTTACTCACAATAAAAAATTAAAAGTTGGAGATGTTGTACCTGTACATTTGAAATATGGTGATTTAGAAATCAATGCAAATGTAAAAATTGTCTCAGCAAGTGACGTAAAAGCCGGAGGTAAATTCATCGACCTAGATCAGGCTACAGCTAACAAACTATTGTACTTAAGCTTATTGATAAAAGATGAACCTATTGCGCAGACAATACAAAATTTATCAACAACATCAGTAGATGATTAATATATAGAAATAGAGGTTGAATTATTCAACCTCTATTTTTTTTATTTGAAAATTTTTTCATCTTCATTAATATCTACAAATCCCCATTTTTTTGTACTAAAAAGACCTTTATCAGTAATTTTTAGTTCCGGGATTACAGGAAGTGAGAGAAAACTCATTGTCATAAAAGGATCATCCAGTTTACATCCCAAAGTCCTTGTTGCTTCATTTAACTCTTCACAATGTTTGATTATGTAATCAAAATCTTTATCAGAAATTAATCCTGCAATAGGTAAAGGAAGTTTAGAAATAACTTTACCATTGTTAACAACGATTTTGCCCCCTTGCATTTTTACAAGTTCTACAGCAGCGGTATACATATCGAAATCGTTTGTACCTATAACAATCATATTATGAGAATCATGAGCCACTGTAGAGGCAATAGCTCCGGATTTAAGATTGAAACCTTTAACAAATCCTTTACCTATATTTCCTGTAGCGCGATGTCTTTCCATAACAATTATTTTTAATGTATCCGTTTCAGTGTTACTGTCAAGAAGACCGTTTTCAAATTTTGCTTCACAAACAGATGATTTTGTAACAAGTTGATGAGGAATAACTTCAATAGTATTAACAAATTTTGATTTCCCTTTAATTTGAAAATCTTTCTGTTCAATCCAACGAACATTAATTGAGCTTCTTACTGAAGGACTTTCAAAATTGGAATATTTTTTAAGAAGTTTTCCGTTTTCTGCTGCGATTTTACCATCTTTTATTACAATATCAGGTTTGAATGTTTTTAAGTCAGGTAATATAAGCAAATCAGCTTTATATCCCGGTGCGATTGCTCCCTGATTTTTAAGTCCGAAATATTCTGCTGTATTTAGACTACCTATTTGTACTGCTTTTATTACATCAACTCCGCTTTCAACTGCACGTCTTACCATATCATTTATGTGTACTTTCAAATCTTTTGGATGTCTGTCATCGGTTACAAACATACATTTTCTGGTGTTATGTTCTTTCAGTACGGGAATTAAGGCATCAAGGTCTTTTGCAGCGGTTCCTTCTCTAATCATTATGTACATTCCCAGTCGAATTTTTTCTATTGCTTCTTTAGGATTTGTACATTCATGGTCTGATTTAACTCCGCTTGCAACGTAGGCACATAAATCTTTGCCGCTTAAAAATGGTGCATGCCCATCTATTCTTTTATCTTTTGACTTTGCAAGGTCTAATTTTGCAAGAACATTTTTATCAAGGTTTAAAAGACCTGAATAATTCATCATTTCTGCAATACCAAGTACCCAAGGACTATCTATAAGAAGAGCTAAATCATAACTGTTCAAATCAAATCCGGAAGTTTCATAAGGTGTTGCAGGTACGCAGGATGGAAGCATTGTGTATACGTTTAATGGAAGGTTTTTTACAGCTTCATGCATGTAACTAATGCCATGCAATCCCAAAACATTAGATATTTCGTGCGGGTCAATTATTACTGTTGTTGTACCACAAGGGACTACTGCTTTTGCAAATTCTAAAGGAAGCATCATAGTACTTTCTATATGTACGTGCCCGTCAATAAATGCAGGGCTTACATATCCTCCGTTTACATCAATCTCCTGTTTCCCTTCGTAATTATCTCCGATACCGGCAATTATTCCATCTGAAATTGCAATATCTGCTTTATGAATTTCTTCTGACAGGACGTTGATAATATTGGCATTTTTTATTACCAAATCAGCTTTTTCAAGTCCTCGTGCTACCTGTATTAATTTTTCTTGTCTTGCCATAGTTTTAATTATCTTTCCTTTGTTATTATAAACTTTCTTCGTTAAGATCAAAGTTTTCTGCATTTACCTCTCTTAAAAACTCGATCCAGCATTTGTAATAATCTGCTAATGCATAGGTGTATCCTGCAGCTATTGATCTGTAAGATTGCTCCATAACTATTAATGTAGTTAAGCTTGATTTGCCCTCTGCATAGTTCTTTTTTGCAACCTTTATAAGTTCTAGTGAATTTTTTAGTAAATAATCATTGTAGTAATTTAAATTTAATTTTGCGGTTACAAATTTTTCATAAGCGCTATGTAAATCGTTAATAGCTTTATTTTCTGTTGATATATATTTTAATTCAGCTTGATTTACCTGCATTTTTGCATTTTCTATTTCAGGTCTGTATGAATAAAAAAGAGGAATATTTACAATATTTGCTCCTGCATATGCTCCGCTTGTATAAGCTCCTTTTTCACTCATTCCTTGTGTCATAAAACCGTACCCGCCTTGGAATTCAATGTCAGGAATTCTTTGACGACTTACGTAGATTAAATTCTTTTTTGCAACATCTATTTCTTGTTGTGCAATTTTTATGTCGTATCTGTTTTTGAGAGAATTTTGTGCAATCGATTCAAAAGGTGGTAGTTTTGAAAGAGGTTTGGGACTTAAAAGAGCTATAAAATCCTCTTTATCTGAAAAATTTTCATCCTCTGCATCATATTTTACCAAGTTTTGATTATCAGCATTAATTACTTTGTTAAATTCAAACATAGCACTTTTTACATTTGTTTTTTGAGTATTTACTTGTATTACAAGTTGATTTAAGGCTATTTCTGTTTGAATTACGTCTATTTCTTCAACTTCTCCTGCTGCTACACGTTTTTTTGCAATTGCAAGCAAATCATTTAGAAGTTTGCGTCTTTGTTCTAAAACTATTAAAATTTCTTTTGCAGCAACAAGATTTACATAGGCTTCTCTTACGTCCATTTTTAAATCAAATTCGGTGTATTCCAAATTGTGTTTTGTGAGTTCCAAATTTGATTGTGCAAGTTTTTTTCGGGCATCTCTTTTGGCTATTTCAATTTTTTCGCTTACTCCTGTCATTTGAGGATTGCCAATGCCAATATCACCCATATTGAAAAAAGTATTGATTTCAGGGTTTTGAAGTCTATTGGATTCTTTAACTTTATTTTTTGCAATATCAATATTCATTTGTGATGCTTTAAAATCGATATTATTTTTTACAGCAATATCCAGTGCTTCTTGTAGGGAGATTTTTTTTATCTCTTGAGCAAAGCTTGCGGGACAAATGATTAGTGCTAATATAACAAGGATTAATTTTTTCATATTTTAAATTCCATTTTGTAATTGAAATTATACCATGACGAGAAAGGATTTGCTTTTTTTATGTATAATATTAAATAAACTAAAAAAATATTATTTAGGAAGGTGGTAGAATTATGTTTGAAATAGATAAAGAAAAATGTATTCATTGTGGGCTTTGTATTAAAGATTGTTCTGCTAATGCTATAGAATTTGATGAAAATAAAATACCAGTGATGGATGAAAATAAATGTTTTAAATGTCAACATTGTCTTGCTGTTTGTCCTACAGGTGCGCTATCAGTTTGCGGCAAAAAACCTGAAAATTCGGATAAAATATATTCTCAAGATCCTGATATGATTTTGAATTTGATAAAATCAAGAAGAAGTGTAAGGCACTACAAAAAAGAAAATCTTGATAGTGAAAAAATGGATAAACTTAAAAATATGTTAAACTGGGTGCCTACGGGATGTAATTTTCATAAACTTCATTTTGCGTTTATCGATGATGTTGAAGTTATGGATGAATTCAGAAAATATGTTAATGACATAGTTGTTGATGCTTTAACCAAAAAATCAGTAAAAGTTATAGTTAATAAATTTGCAAAAAGACTTCAATCATTTTTGAATGGTGATGATGTTATTTTTAGAGGGGCACCTCACATGGTTGTTGTATCAACTCCTCCAAATGCACCCTGTCATGATGTTGACCCTATGATTGCTCTTAGTTATTTTGAACTATATGCTCATAGTATGAATGTTGGGACTTGTTGGTGCGGTTTGGCTGAATTTTGTTTACTTGTAATGCCTGAACTTGCTGAATACCTTGAAATTCCAGATGGATACAAACCATCATATGTTATGCTTTTTGGTGAACCTGATATCAAATATGCAAGAACAGTTCAACCTGAACCTTTTGAATTTGTTTCTGTTAAAAAAGGCAAATTTAGAAAATTAGGTTTTTGGGAAAAGGCAAAAAGATATTTTTGGAATTTAAGATAAAAATATTTGTAATGAAAATGAAAAGACTTGAAGTATATCTCAAGTCTTTTTATTTTGCATATTTACGTTTCATAATTATATTTCCATTTGAATCATAAGCATTTTCTCCTAGCCAATGTGCAATTAATTTTCCGCTTGGAGTGTAAATGAAGGTCTCTTGCTCAGAGACTCTTAAACCCATGTTAATAAGTTTTCCGTCAATACTGTATTTATAAGATTTATAAGGATATTCAAGTTGATTTTTTTCTTCTGTATTGGTTAGTATTCCATCATTTGAGTAATACCATACGTGATATTTGTCATTATGATACATTACTGCATAACTTCCATCAGAAAAAAATGCCAAAGTTCTGTCTTTCAGTTCGACATTGCCTTGTAAAAAATATTTTAAATTTTCCCTGTGTTGTTTGTCATATAAATTTTGTGATACTAATTTTGAACCAAGTTTTTTTATGGGATTTTGCAAAAGTTCTTGTCGTGCAGAATCCACATTATAAGTCACTTCTCCTGTCAAAATAGTTTGAGATTGTGCCGGTAGTAAAAATATAAACAGAAAAATAATTAAAATGAATTTTTTTAACATATTTTTATTATTAATAATTTTTTATACTTTTGTCAATTTTTATAATATAATGTTAAACCCAAAAGGTAAAAGGAGGTAGTAAAATGGAAAAGGTTGTACAATACAGAACGTCTGGGACTTGCTGCAAACTTATGCAAGTAAAAATTGATGAAAATGAGACAATTGTTGATGTTGATTTTTTAGGCGGATGCCCGGGAAATCTTTTAGGTATAAAAACTCTTGTTAAAGGTATGAAAATAGATGAGGTAATATCACAATTTTCAGGGATAAAATGTGGAGATAAATCTACGAGTTGCCCTGATCAGTTGGCTAAATGCCTGTGTGAATTGAAAACAAAGGTGTCATAAAAACTAATCAATCGGGTAATTGCCATTATAAGTAAAAAGATATTAAATATAATTAAATCTTTTTCATACTTCCAGCTATTCTTAATTCCAACGGAGCCTTGCGGCTCCTTTTTTTTACCAAGTTATACAATATTCAATAGACTTTTCTAATTTCCGTCAGAGCCTTGCGGCTCCGTTTTTTACCCAGTTACACAATATTCAATAAATTTTTCTAATTCCCGTCAGAGCCTTGCGGCTCCGTTTTTATACCCAGTTACACAATATTTAATGGACTTTTCTAATTTCTGTCAGAGCCTTGCGGCTCCTTTTTTTTACCCAGTTACACAATATTCAATAGATTTTTCTAATTTCCGTCAGAGCCTTGCGGCTCCGTTTTTATACCCAGTTACACAATATTCAATGGACTTTTCTAATTCTCGTCAGAGCCTTGCGGCTCCGTTTTTTTCATGTTATCTATCTACATGTATGATAAATTCAGTTAGCTCTCTTAATCAAAACAATTTTCAAAAAAAATCTAATTATCGCCATAAACTTGTATCATATTCAGGTTATGCAGCTATGGGATTTGGTACTATTACCGGAGTAAGTGGGTTTAAATCCGTAAAATTTCCAGGGAAAATGAAAGTACACAAAATATCTGCTTGGATGGCGGCTATATCCACATTTGTGCATTTTGCTGTTATTAAAAGAGTTGATAAAATCTTTCAAAAATAGCTATTTGTAGATTTCTTCTCGTTTTTTGATAACTACAGGGTTTTTCAAGTATTCATCATACTTGTTACGCATATTTATGTAACCTTTTGGTGAAATTTCTATAATCCTGTCTGCAACAGTTTGAATTAACTGATAATCTTGTGATGTAAAAAGTATTGTTCCAGGGAAATCTATTAAAGCGTTGTTAAGTGCTGTAATTGATTCCAAATCTAAATGGTTTGTAGGCTCATCAAAAATCATTACATTTGCTTCTGCGATCATCATTTTTGCAAATAAGCATCTAACTTTTTCACCACCTGATAATACATTAACTTTTTTGTCGGCATCATCCCCTGAAAATAACATACGACCAAGGTAGCCTCTTAAAAAATTAATATGTTGATCAGGGGAATATTGAGCAAGCCATTGCATTATTGTCAAATCATTTTCAAAATAAAAATTATTGTCTTTTGGAAAATATGAGTGAGTAGCAGTTACGCCCCAATTTACTTCCCCACTGTCAGGTTTTACTCTGTCTTCCAATATGTCAAATAAATTTGTGATAATAAAAGGATCTCTTGCTATAAAGGCAACTTTTTCTCCTTGGTTAATTTCAAAGCTTAAATTTTTTATTAACAATTCTCCGTCGACGGTTTTGTATAAATTCTTGACATGAAGAACATCTTTTCCGGGAATTTTGTTATAGGTAAATCTTATTCTTGGATATTGTCTTGAAGATGGTTTGATTTCTTCTAGTGACAATTTATCTAACATATTTTTTCTTGATGTTGCTTGTTTTGCTTTTGAAGCATTTGCACTGAATCGTGCTATGAAAGCTTTTAATTCTTCCATTTTTTCTTCAGTTTTTTTGTTTTGTTCTTCTTTTTGTTTTTGGATTAGCTGACTTGCTTGTGACCAGAAAGAATAATTACCTGTGTAAAGTTGAATATTTTTATAATCGATATCTGCCATGTGAGTACACACGTTATCTAAGAATTTTCTGTCGTGCGATACCACAATTACAAGGTTTTGAAAATTTATTAAAAATTCTTCAAGCCAAGCAATAGTATTCAAATCCAGGTGGTTAGTAGGTTCATCAAGCAGCAAAATATCAGGATTGCCAAATAATGCTTGAGCTAGTAAGACACGAACTTTTTCACTGCCTGCTAGTTCTGACATTTTTTCATAATGCAATTCATCAGGAATTCCTAAATCAGATAACAAAGATGCTGCCATAGCTTCAGCTTGCCAGCCGTCAAGTTCAGCAAATTCCTCTTCAAGGTGAGCTACTTTTATTCCATCCTCATCATTGAAATCCGGTTTTGCATATAAAGCATCTCGTTCTTGCATGATGTCATATAACTTTTTATGTCCCATTATTACGGTATCTATTACTTTGTATTCATCAAAGGCAAAATGATCCTGTCTTAATACTGCTATTCTTTGACCTTTTGAAATATGTACTTCTCCTGATGTTGGTTCTATATCTCCTGATATAACTTTTAGAAGGGTACTTTTCCCTGCACCATTAGCACCAATAACACCGTAGCAGTTTCCTGGGGTGAATTTTATACTGACATTTTCAAACAAAGTTTGTGAACCGAATCTTACCGTAAGTTTATTTGTTGTTATCATAATTTAATTCCTATTTTATATTTCAGCTATTTCTAAGTTTAATATAAAAATGGAAAAAATGCTGCCCTGGTGTCTAATGAAAAAATTTTTACTATTAATAAAAAATACAAATATGAAAATAATGCCTATAAGAAATATATCTACCTCAAATGTTAAGAAATTACCTAAAAATATAAAAAATTCTAATGTAGAAAAAGAACATTCTGCTTTACATGATAATATTATTACTGCAGGGATATTGTCTATCCCGTTTTTGACTTGTGAGATTGCTCTCAGAGTTTCGAGATTCTTTAATAGAAAATCTGATTGAAAATTTATAAATGGATAGTTATTAATTTTTATAAAATTTTTATTTTACGAGGTCAAAAAAAAATTTTTTCAGTTTTAATAATATTCAAGGGATTGTAAATAAGGTAGAGGTATGAACGTAAATAAAATTTCTTTTCATGGGATGAGGACTAAAAGCAATATAAAAACTCAAGAACCTAAGGATTTCTCGAAAAATTCTACAAGTCCTGACAAAGAAAAAAGTAATGCTGCAAAATACATGATTGGAGCTACTGCGCTTGCTGGGGTAATTATTCTTGGAGTAGTTGGCCATAAAAATAATTGGTGGAAAGTTGCAAAAAATTCCAGCATTGAAGGAAATGTAAATTCAGTATTAACAAGAAAAGTTGAAATGTTTTATAAAGCAGATGGAAAAACTCCTGATTATGAAATTCTATATGATGTTCCAACCGGAAATCCTTTGAAAATTAAATTATTTGATGATTCAGGTAAAAATATTAAAACTTTAGAAGAATATGATGTCCAAAGCGGAAATTTATTTAAGTCTACAGAATTTAAACTCGGAACAAATAAAAAAGATTCGGTAATGGAGTATGATCCTGTTACTTTATCAAGGGTTAAGTATACAAGTTATAAGTATGATGGTGAGACAATAAGTTGTATTAAAGAATATGATAAATCTACTGATAACCTTGTAAAAGTTACTTATTACAAATCTGATGGAAAAACTCCATTACATATAGTCCAATATGATTCTAAAACAGGTAAAGAGTTAAAAACTATTTCTAACTTGGATGAAACTGTAGAAACAAATAAATCTGAAAAGAAATAAATTGTATGATTATATTTTTTTGAAAATTAATGAAGTGTTAATACCGCCGAATGCAAAATTGTTTGACATAATATAATCGGTCTTGATTTCTTTTCCTGCGCCTGTAATATAGTCAAGATTACCGCATTCAGGATCTATTTCTGTAAGATTTAAAGTAGGATGAAACCATCCTTTGTTCATCATTTCTATGCTTAAAATTGCTTCGATAGCACCGCAGGCACCAAGTGTATGTCCTGTATAACTTTTTGTAGAGCTTATAGGCACTTTTCTGTTGAATACCTGTTCTGTTGCATAAGTTTCAGCGATATCTCCTTGCAAAGTTGCGGTTCCATGTGCATTTACGTAACCGATTTTGTCACTTGACAGATTTGCATATTTTAATGCAAGTTCTAATGCTATCCCCATTGTTTTTCTGTTTGGATTTGTAATATGTGTACCGTCAGTACTTGTGCCAAATCCGACTATTTCTGCATAAATTTTTGCTCCGCGACGTTTTGCATGCTCATATTCTTCCAATATTAAAGTTCCGGCACCTTCTCCAATTACTAAACCGTCCCTGTTTTTGTCAAAAGGAGATGGAGTTAGCTTTGGAGTTGAGTTCTTTTGACTTGTTGCATAAAGAGTATCAAATATTGCTATTTCAGTTGCGTGCAATTCTTCTCCACCACCAGCTATCATTACTGTTTCATAACCGTTTTTTATGGTTTCATAAGCGTAGCCTATTCCCATAGAACCTGATGTGCAGGCTGTTGAACAAGGGACTAAACGACCTATTGTTTTAAAATACAGTGAAATGTTTACTGCACTTGTTTGAGGCATCATTTTCACGTATGAACCTGAATTAAGTCCTTTTACTTCTTTATCTACTTGCATTCCGTAAAAGTCAATTATAGCATCCAGTGAACCTGATGAAGAACCGTAGCTTACGCCTGTTTGACCATTCGTAATAATTTCATTGCCCAAAAGTCCTGCATCTTCTAGGGCTAATTCAGCAGTTCTTACAGCCATTACAGACAAAGGCCCCATTGTCCTCAATACTTTGCGATTATATGTATCAGGGATTTGAAACCCTTTGACTCTTGCAGAAAGACGTGTGTTGAGCCTTTTGTATTGATCAAGATCTTGGTTATATTCAACACAATTTTCCAGTTTTTGCAGACTTTCGTAAGCTGTTTTAATATCACTGCCTAATGGGCTTGTTAATGACATTCCTGTTACTACAACACGTCTCACAGATACATACCTCCGTTTACGGAAATTACTTGACCGGTAATATATCCAGCATCTTCACTCATAAGATAATTTACAAGACTTGCTACTTCTTTTGCATTTCCAAGTCTTTTCATTGGGATTAATTTTTTAACTTCATCTATTGGAACATCTTTTATCATATCAGTATCAATTACTCCCGGAGCGACACAATTTACTGTAATTCCTCGTTTGGCAAGTTCAAGTGAGAGTGCTTTTGTTGCTCCTATTATTCCGGCTTTTGACGCTGAATAATTTACTTGTCCGCGATTACCACAAAGACCGGAGATTGATGAAAGAGTTATAATTCTGCCTTTTATTCTGTTTGAAATCATCGGCATAACGAGAGGTTTTAAAACATTATAAAAACCTGTTAGGTTTGTGTTAATAACCTCATCCCATTCTTCTCCTTCAAGGACAGGAAATACATTGTCTTTTGCAATACCTGCATTAAGGACCACTCCGTAATATAATTTTTCTTCCAATACTGATGAACATTCTTTTCTATCTTTGATGTCAAATTTAAGAATATTTGCATTGCATCCAAGTGCTTTTATTTCATCTGCAGTATTTTGAGCTTTTTCTTTGTTATTGACGTAATGTACATCAATATCGTAGCCATTTTTTGCAAGATATAAAGCAATCTCTTTTCCAATACCTCTGCTTGAGCCTGTTACTAAAACTTTCTTTTTATCCACTAATTTAATTCCTTTATGTATTTTTCTGCATCTTTTGGTTGAAATGCATTTATAGTAGCTTTTGCAACGTAGTCCTCTTTTTCACCATTATAAATTAAACACTCAAATGAGACAAGTTCATCATCTCCATAAAGTTCTTGTGCGGTAATAGTATAAGTTTTACCATTTTCAAATTTCTCTAAAGAATTTTCGTATAATCTTGTACCCAGCAAAAAACCTATTTTAGGGATTGTTTCTCCAGCTTTGTAATAAGCGTAGCATCCGATAGTTTGTGCCATAAATTCAATACCTGCGAGAGGAGATATTCCATTGATTTCTTTATTGTAAAATACCTTGTTTTCGTGTATTTTTACGGAAGTTTTAACAATTTTATTTTCCATATCGATTTTTAGAATGTCATCGATTAGAATCATAGGTTCATCATGTGGAAGAATTTTAGCTAAATCCATTAGTTATACTCCTACTATTATTACTGCGTTGGTACCACCAAAACCAAATGAGGTACACATACAGGTTTTAATCCTATTTGAGGATATTTTTTCATTTACAAGATTAATTTTAGGTAATGCGGGATCATATTCTCCATCGTATATGTGGATTGGTAAATCTCTCAATCCTTTTAAAATTTCCCAACAAATAAAAGTTTCCACACTAGCTGCAGCTCCAAGGCAGTGCCCTGTAATAGGTTTTGTTGAGCTTGATGGTGTGGTATCTTTAAAAACTTTATAGATAGCGTTTGCTTCCATTAAGTCATTTGAAATTGTTCCGGTACCGTGTAAGTTTATGTAATCTATATTTTCAGGTTTTAATGATGCATTTGCTAAAGCTTGTTTTATGGCCGCAACAGCTTGTTCTCCTTCCGGATCAGGGGTTGCTGAATGATATGCGTCGGAAGTTTCTCCTATCCCAAGAATTTTTACCCCTTTAAGGTTTTCGCCTTTTTCTAAAATAAATAATGCTCCGCCCTCTCCGAGGTTTATTCCTTTACGATTTTTTGAAAACGGAATTGTTTTTTCACTAGATAATACTTCTAATGCGTTGAATCCGTACGTCGGCATGCTTGCAAGCGTATCTATACCGCCTGCAATGACCACTTTACAAACATTATTTTCAAGTAGTTTGATTGCTGTAGAAAAAGCTTTTATACCCGAAGTGCAGGCTGTTGAGACACAAGCTGCGTAATTTGTGGTGCCTAAATAATTCTTTAAAAACTCTACAGGATTTCCAAGTTCTGCGTGGTGTTTATTTTCGGATGTTTCGAATTCTTCGATTCCTGAATTTGTAGTACCTATAACTATACCAATATCATTTTTTTCAAAACGACTTAAATCAAACTTATCAACAAGAAATTTTAAAATTCTGTTGCATCGCAAGTTAAAATTTGGATTGTTAATTTGTGGAAACTCTTTTTCAATTTTACCAAAGTAAAAACTTGAGCCTTTAACAATTTCATTATCAAAAGATAAGTGTTCTGCAAAAATAGCTTGCGCATCTGTGATAAAAATATCGTTCATGATAATATGTTAACATGAATGGAATTGAACTGGAATTTTTTATAAAAAAGATTTCACACTCAAATGGTGATTGTATTGATTTAAATCAAATTCCTATGCTTATGAGAAGGAAGCTTTCTCCTGTTGGCAAAATTGCCCTCAGTACTATGTTGAATTGTTATGATGGAGATGATGTAAAATTAGTTTTTGCTTCAAGATATGGGGAGTTAGAAAGAGTTGTAAAACTTATAAAACAAAAAAATGAAGAAAATGAAATTTCCCCGACAGGATTTAGTTTTTCTGTTCATAATTCAAATATTGGTTTATTTTCACTTATAAATAAAATTCATAGTGGTTATAATTCTGTTGCTGCAGGTGAAGAAAGTTTTTCTTTAGGACTTTTGGATGCAGTTATGAACAAATCAAAAACGCTTTTTTGTTACGCGGAATCTGTTGATAGATATGAAAGTACATCTATTCTTTTGGATGTTAAGGATGGAGAGAAAGTAAGAATTGTTAGTAACAGTGAAAATATTGAATCTAACAATTTTTCTGAATTTTTAGCAGGTGGAAAGTATATCTGTCCTTTATACGTAATGGAGAGAGTATATGATTAGATTTGTGAGAGGATTTTTAGTTGTATTGCTGTTTTCCATATTTGGAGTATGTTCGCTTATTTTGGGTTTTGTGTTTTTACCTATTGGGAAAATTTTTATTAAACATAAGAATAAACGAGAATCCTTTTCACGCTTAATACATAAACTCTGGCATTTCTATACTAATCTTTTTGTTTTATTAGGTTTAATAAAAATCAAGTTGAATAATTTTGAGCAAGTTAGCGGTAAAATTATAGTTTCCACACATCCGACATTTATTGATATTATGATATTAATCGGACTTTATGACAATTCTTTATGCTTAGCTAAAAAAGAGTTGTTGGATAATATATTTTTAAAAAACATAATAAAAAATGTATATATTCCGAATAATGTTGATTTGGAAGAGTTTAAAAAAATATCTACGGAAGCTCTAAATGATGGGTATAATATTATTATTTTTCCAACAGGTACAAGGACAATAGAGGGTGAGGATTTAAAAATTCATAAAGGAGCTGCAGCATTGCAAATAGCTTCTGGAGCTGATATTGTTCCTTTGACGATTAAATGTGATTATCCTTTTTTACAAAAAGGGCAGCCGATATACGATGCTTCTGACAGATTAATTACGTATACAATAAGTCAACTAAATCCGATAAAATTGTCTGATTTTGACGAAGATTCTGAAATAAAACTAAGAAAAGCAATTTCTGAAAAAATCAAATTCTATTTTACCCATTAGTTGTTAGCAATTTTTTTTATTTTTTTGTTTTTATAAATATACAAGGTAGAAAGGTATTTTTGTGTCAATACAACCGGTAAATTGTTCAAACGTAAATAGTCTTAATAATATAAATTTAGGTAATTCAACCCCAGTATCTTTTAAGCAAAGTCTAACGCAACAAACTCCTGATACTGTAGAAATAGAAGGTAAGAAAAAAACTCTTTCAAACGGACAAAAATGGGGGATTGGTCTTGGTATAGCTGCTGCTTTGACGGCTACGGCATTGTTGCTTCGCGGAAAAGTCGGTGCAGCTAAAGAAGAAGTTGTAAAACTGGCTGAACATATTGATTTTACTCCTGCTAAAACAACTAAGGAAGCAATAGAATTTGCAAAAACAAAATTGGGTGTAAAAAATTATGATGATAGTATGCCTTTGGATGTAATGAACTGGGTAAATGAGGGGCTTACAAATATTAATAACGTACGAAAAGGCAAAGCTAAATTATTTGATACAATAACATATATGGATTTGTCTGAAGAGCGTGTTTTAGCTTCTTGTGCTAACTTAGATGATTATAAACTTGGAATGCACCTTAATGTAAATAAAAAAATTTTTGAAAATATTGGTGATTCTATAGAACGTAGTATTAAAAGTGGTTTAGATAAGAAAATTTTATATAAAGATAGTGAAGGAAAGCTTGCCTTATATAGATTTTATCATTGTGGAGAAGTTTCTGATAATTTATTGAAAAATTTAAATAAATTTAATGAAAATCCGGAAAGTTTTTCGTTGATGGATAAAGTTAAATTGTATGAAGAGTTTACATCTGTGGGTAATGCTGTAAATAGTTTCTATGATGCTCCTTATTCAAAATTAGAAAATTTGCTGAAAAATGAAAGAATACAAGAAACTTTATTAGCACACTCAAAATTGCCTGATTTAAAACAAATAGAAAAACTATCAACAAAACAACAAAGGAATGTACTTGTGGATGTTGTAAATACTTGTCTTTATTCAGGTGATGATATATGTTTAAGTTATCCTCCAGGAGATAAATTTAGAACTATTTATCATGAAAACGGACATTTGGAACATCGAATTAAAATAGGTGAAGACAAATTTTTATCTATGAGAAAACCAGAAGAATGCATTGAACGTTTTGGTAAAGTATCAGATATTACAAATGATTTTATAAACAGTAAAGAAAAACAACAAACTGCTAATAGAGTTTCTAATTATGCACCTGAATCACCTTTAGAATTTGTGGCAGAAGTTTATAGAAGATTGATTAATAAAGCATTAGGCGGAAAAGAAAATATTCCTGATGATGTTATGAAATTATACAATGAGTATGGTGGTCCTGCTATTTAAGCTGTATTCTTTTTTAATTTGACTTTAATCGCTAATTAAGTTATAAGTATTTATATAGGTGGATTAAGAAAGATGTGTTTAGAAAAAGAAATTAAAACTCTAATCATTGAATCTCTTGAATTAGAGGATATAACTGTCGATGATATAAAAGATGATGAGCCGTTATTTATTACTGGGCTTGGTCTTGATAGTATTGATGCTTTGGAACTTGGAATGGCATTGAAGAAAAAGTATAATGTTGATTTGAGTGAAAATAAAGAAGAAAATAAAAAATATTTTTATTCGGTTAAAACAATTGCAGATTATATAAGAAGTAAGGTTAATTAAATGTCTAAAAAATACTCTAGAGAACAGATTTTTGATAGATTAAAGGAAATTTTGGCTGATGATTTTGAAATTGAGCCTGAAAAACTTGTATTAGATGCAAATTTATTTGAAGATTTGGAGCTCGATAGCATTGACGCGGTTGATTTGGCTGTGAAATTGCAAGAATTTACAGAGAAAAAAATTTCTCCTGAAAATTTTAAGCAGATTAAGACAATTGGTGATGTTGTCTCTGCTGTTGAAGAGTTGTTGTAATGAAAAAATTGAAGCCTGTATTACCTTTTATAGGGACAGTATTTATTGTATGTCTGTTTCATTTTAGTAAAATTTATGTACTTAAATTTTATCCTGTAATAGTTAATACTTTTATTTTTTGTGTATTTTTCTCTTCACTTTTTTGCAAGGAAACTGTTATACAAAAAATTGCAAAAAAAATGGATGGAGAGCTGACAGAATTTTCTAAAAATTACACAAGAAAACTTACATATGTTTGGTGTGTGTTTTTATTTATTAATTTGTCAATTTCTATAGCAACAGTGTTCATGTCTCCTCAAATTTGGGAATTGTATAATGCGTGCATTTCATATATTGCTCTCGGGCTTATGTTCGGAGTAGAATATATCGTAAGAATTATTTTGAGAGCAAAATATGATAAGAGATAAAAAACCGTTTATTTTTAATACATCAGGTTCTACAGGGGAACCTAAAGTTATAAAAAAAAGTTATGAATGTGTACTTAAAGAAGGGCAGGATTTAGCGAAACTTTTTAATTTTTCTAAAGATACGGTATTTGTCTCTACCGTAAATTCTGACTATATGTATGGTACTACGTTTGCGGTTATGTTGCCTCATGTACTAGGTTGTTTTGTTGATCCTGATAGAGTTTTGTATTCGGAAGATATAAAAAATTATGAAAATTATGTCTTTGTGTCTACTCCATCTTTTTTGGAAAAACTTGCAAAGTATAATTTTACATTCAAACATAAGCCAAAGATGATTTTTTCTGCAGGTGCAAAGCTCGACGATAAATTATTTGAATATCTTGAGGGTATATCAGAAGGTGTAACTGAAATTTATGGCAGTACTGAGGCTGGGATTATTGCTTATAGACAATCTGCAGAAAGTAATCTCAAATTCTTTGAAAATGTAACTTATAAAGATGGGAAAATATATTCTCCATATTTTGATGAAGATGAAATTGAACTTAATGATGAACTTGAATTTTTGCAAGATGGCTTTAAAATTAAGGGAAGAAATGACAGGATTGTGAAAATACAGGAAAAAAGAATATCTTTAAACGAAGTAGAAAATATCTTGAATTCAAGTGAATTAATAGAAAAATCTTGTTGTATTAAATATGATGATAAGCTTTGTGCTGCAGTTGTTTTAAACAGTATTGGAAGAAAGTTGCTTGAAGAAAAAGGAAAGTTTGAAATCGTCAAGTTGTTGAAAGCATTTTATTCAAATAAAAAAAATGATGAAAATGGGGTGTGCCCGAAAAAATGGCGTTTTCTTTTCGATTTGCCGACTAATGAAAGAGGCAAGACGAATGCAAATAGAGTCAGAGAAATTTTTAGTACAAATATTACATATCCAAATGTAATTGCTTCTGTTATAGCTCCTGAAGAAGCTAAATTTGATTTAATTTTCCCTAAAAACAGTAATTTTTTTAAGGGACATTTTAACATAATGCCTATTTTGCCCGGGGTTGTGCAGTTGTTTTTTGTGAAAGAATTTATAAAAGATGTTTTTGGAGTTGATTTTATTCCTGAAAAAGTTAAAAAAGTAAAGTTTTCTTCTGTGATAAAACCGGATATGAAAGTTAGGTTGGATTTGAAAAAAAATGATACAACAGTTGAATATAAGTTTACAAAAGATGATACTATTTTTTCTTCAGGAACTTTTGTTTTATAATTGTTGGTATGAAAAATATTTCTACAGAAACTTTTATAGAAGTACCTTTTTACGATTTAGATCCGATGAATGTTGTCTGGCATGGCAATTATGTCAAATATCTTGAGGTTGCAAGATGTGATTTGTTATCGAAAATTGGTTATACTTATGACGATATGAAATCTGACGGGTTTGCTTATCCTGTTGCTACTATGGAGTTGAAATTTATAAAATCAGCTTGTTTTGCTCAAAAGTTGAGAGTGGTCTCTACTATTACAGATTACGAACCGGCTTTAAATATGAAGTATGAAATTTTTGATGCAAATACAGGTGAAAAAATTTTTAAAGCAAAAAGTATGCAAATTTGTGTTGATATTAAAACCAGAGAAAGCCTATATACCGCTCCAAGCAGATTCGCTGAGAAATTGGAGGCTTATGCGTAAGTTTTTATTAACGGTTTTGTTTATAAGTTTTACATTTGGTGTGGTTTTTGGTGCTGAGGGTATTTTTAATTATCCTTCTAATGCTAAGGAAATATCTTCAAAAATGCCTAAGCTTAGAGATGTTTCTTGTAAATTTACTCAAGAAAAACATATCGGTTCTGCTATATTGAAGTCAGGTGGAAATTTTAAGTTTGTTAGAGGTAAAGGTGCAATATTTGAGACTTTGTATCCTATAAAATCTACTGTGTCTTATAATTCGTCACAAAATAAACAGATGAACGATGTTATAGTTGCAATTTCTAATAAGAATTATTCATATTTAGATAGAAATTTTGACTTGTATTATGTTCGCGAAAACAATTATTGGACTGTTGGTCTTAAACCTAAGCATGGTTCAGCTGTTTCATCTCAGTTAAATTACATAATAGTCAAGGGTGAAACTGATATTAGTAATATAAAAATCGGTACTGTAAAAAACGGAATTACGGATATTTTTTTTAAATGTGAGGCAAATTAATTTATATTTTTAGAATACTTTTTGTATTTGTTATTCTGCTTTTAGGGGTAGCAGTATTTTTTAGGCCTGCAAGTACTGAGACAAATATTTTGAGTGCAGTATTTTCCTCTTCTGAAAATAATGTTTTGATTGATTTAAGCGGTAGATTTTCATCAAAAATTAATGTGATTGTTGAAAGTGATAATCCTCAAAAAGCCGAAGAGACCGCAAAGATTTTATATAACAAGATTGACAGAACAAAAATTTATACATCAGATGTAAATGTAAATGGTGTGATAAGTGATTATGAAAAATTTCATTCAAACCTTTTATCTGACAATACAAGAATTTTGTTAGAGAAGAAAATGTATTCTGATGTAGCACAAGGTGCTTTGGAAAGACTTTATAATCCGATTATGCCTCCGATTGGTTCTGTTGAGAATGACCCTTTTTTGCTTTTGACTGACTATGTTATTAATTTAAGCAGCAGCAAACAAATCGTTGATTTTGTACCGACTGAAATTAACGGGAAGTATTATAGTTTTGTTATGTTAAATGTTGATAGTGATATTGCACTTTCTCCGACTATTTTGAATGATGAGGTAGAAAAACTTGTCGGGCTGCAAAAAAGCTTATCTTATGATGGTGTAAAAATATATTTGACAGGAACTCCTATACATTCTTATTTTGCAAGTAGTCATTCTATTTTTGAGATTAATTTAATTAGTATATTATCAATCATTTTTGTTGTTAGTTTGGTATTTTGGTATTTCAGGTCGTTAAAACCATTATTGCCAATTCTTTTGAGTATTGGTATGGGAGTTTTTTCAGGATATTGTGTTACTGCATTAGTTTTTAGGGATATACATATTCTTACTTTTGTTTTCTCTACCACGTTAATAGGAATTTGTGTTGACTATTCTCTTCATTATTTCGTGTCTAAATGTAATATTGATGCTATACGAAAGAGTTTAACTGTTGGGCTTTTAACTACTGTTAGTGCATTTGTTGTTCTTTTGTTTGCTGATTTTATTTTATTAAGACAAATTTCTGTTTTTACAATTACAGGACTTGTTGTTGTTTATTTATGTGTAGTTCTGTTTTATCCGATGTTTTGTAAAAAATTTATCTTTGAAAATAGAAATATACCTGCAGTGAATATTCCTGAAAAATATTTTAAGCCAATTATCGGAGTTATATGTTTAATAGTTGTTTTTGGCTTTTTTAGAATAAGTTTTGACGATAATATAAAAAATATGTACGTACCTCCAAAAAATCTTATGAAAGCAGAAAAGTTATTTGCAGAACTTACCGGGGTAAGTGGTGATATTTCTATTTTCGTTGTCAGAGGTAAAAATATTCAGGATTTGTTGCGAAAAGAAGAAATAATTTCTGAAAAACTTGTTGATAAAAATATCGAATATCAAGCGCTGAGTAAGTATGTTCCATCTATTGAGCGTCAAAAATCAAATTGGAATTTGAGAAAGCGTTTGTATGAAGAAAAGTTGAATGATTTTGCATCATTTTTACCTAATGAAAGTAGAATAAGACTTCTTAAGGAGCAAAATAATCAGTTTATGTATCCTAATAATAATTTTGACGTATTTAAGAGAAACTTCTTAATCGATGAAAATACATCAATAATGCTTGTATACAATTATGATGGTGAAAGTTTTGATGATGTCGAGGTTATCAATTTTCAACGAGATATTTCTGCGCAACTAAAAAAATGCCGTAGAATTTGTCTTGGATTGTTGGTGCCGATTTTCGCATTTTTGTATTTGATTCTTGCAAAAATATACAATTATAGGGCTGGGGTTACAATAATTTTACCGTCAATAACTGCTGTTGCTTTTGTTTTTGGAATTCTTGGAATTTTTAATTGTGGAGTAAATTTATTCCATTTGCTGGCTGTATTTTTGATAATAGGCTTTGGACTTGATTATTCTGTTTTTAGATATAATAATGCTCAAAAAGCTTGTGATGCCGTATTATTATCTTGTTTGACAAGTGTATTTTCTTTTGCTCTTCTTGCATTTGCAGGATTTAAACTTATTAGTTCATTGGGTATAGTTTTAGCATTAGGACTTTTAAGTTCTTATATTTTTAGTTTAATATTAATAAAAGATAGTGAAATAAAAAAGTCAGATATGAAGAAACATTTGATTTCTGATGCGGAATCTGATTTTGATGTGTAAAGGGAATCAGTAATGAAATATAGAAGGATAAAAAGACATGTATCTCCTCAGGTAAGAGCTCTTGCAGAAGCCCAAAAAATAGCTTTTGCACCGTTGACATTTCAGGCTGTGGGGGCGATGTTAAAGTTTGGAATTTTGGAATTTTTGGATGAAAATCCTTCAACTGTAGAGCAAGTTATTGAAAATTGCGGAGTCTCTAAATATACAGCAGAGACTTTGCTTGAGGTTGCTTATGCTGCAGGACTTGTTCTCAAAATCGGGGATGTATATTCAAATTCACTCGTAGCATCTGCTTTTTTACATAATGAGATGACAAGGGTTAATTTTAATTTTGTTAAAGATGTATGTTATCTTGGAGCTTCTGAATTGTCTGATTCTTTTGAGAATAAAGAACCTTTGGGATGCAAAAATTTTGTAGGGGATTATGAAACTATTTACAATGCTTTGCATAGTTTGCCTAAAGATATGAAAAAAAGCTGGTTTGAATTTGATCATTTTTATTCGGATAGATGTTTTGATGAGGTTTTGAATATTATATTTGAAAGTTCGCCGTCTCAAATTTTCGATATCGGAGGTAATACAGGAAAATTTGAACGAGCTTGCCTTGAGTATAACAAAAATTGTACGTTGAATATGATAGATTTGCCTGAAAATATTGAGGAAGCCAAAAAACATTTGAATTATGACAGGTTGAAATTCTTTGGGGTTAATGTGTTGAAAAATCAGATGCCGGAAATTTCAGGGGCTGTTTTTATGAGTCAGTTTTTGGATTGTTTTTCAGAGGAACAAATTGTATCAATTTTGTCTAATATTAAAAATTCTATGACATCGGATACTAAAATTTTTATTCTTGAACCTTTTACGGATAGGCAACTTTTTGATGGAGCTGTGTATTCTCTTGTGCATATATCTTTATATTTTACTTGTATGGCAAACGGTGTAAGCAAGATGTATAGCGAAAAAAGAATGCTTGAATTAGTTGAAAAAGCCGGGTTAAAACTTTACAAAAGGCACGAAAATATAGGGGTTCATGATTATACTTTGCTTGAGTGCGGGGTTTAATTGAGATGAAATGGTATGAGGTTAAAGAACAAGCTGCAGGCGCAAAAAGGCTAATGTTACTGTGGTATATATATAAAATAGCTGGTAAAAAACCGGTAAAATTTATCGTGTTTTTTGTGACTCTTTTTGCTTTTTTGGGTGCGCCTAATATTAGAAGATGTTCCCAAAAATATTTGAAAATAGCAGTTAAAAATGGCAGCATTATTAATGCTTTTAGACATTTTTTGAATTACTCATACAGTCTTGTAGATAAAATTGAAATGTTTACGGATAATTTTGGGTTTAAAAATATATATTTTGAAGATGAAAATGTAAGAAAAGTTTTTTATAACGATTTGCTTGAAAAAAAAGGGATTTATTTTTTATGTTCACATCTTGGAAATGTTGATGCTATGAGGACATTTTTTCGCTCAGGTGAAACCGTTGATGACACCAAAGTTAACCTTTTTTTAGAAGAAAATCAATGCAAGATTTTTAAAGATTTTATGAATCGAATTTCTTTGGATAATCCGATTACTGTATATCCCGTTGAAAATGTAGATGTTACTACTTCGATTGAATTGAAGCAAAAATTAGATAAGGGTGAAATTCTTTTTATTGCAGGTGATAGGGTTTCTGCTCATAATAAAAGTGCGGTTTTTGTTAAAGATTTTTTGGGGCATAAAGTACTTTTCCCCGTTGGTGCTTTTAAATTTGCTTTGGTTCTTGATGTCCCGATATATTTTATTGCTTGTACTGCTGAAAAAAACGGTAAGTATTGCATTTACCTGAAAAAATTTGAGTCTGACGCAAAACGAAAAGAAAAATTGGAGATACTAAAAAATGAATATGTTGAATTTCTTGAAAATTTGACAAAAAAATATCCGCTTCAGTTCTATCATTTTTATGATTTTTTCTATGATAAAATTGACTTATGATTAAGACAGTTATTTTCGATTTGGATGGGACTTTGTTAAATACATTACAGGATTTGGCGGAAGCGACAAATTTTGCTCTGGCAAAATTCAATTATCCACCAAGAACTGTAGATGAGGTGAGAACTTTTGTTGGGAACGGTGTTAGAAAATTGATTGAACGTGCTGTTCCTCAGGGGTGCGAAAATGTTGATGAATGTTTGCAAATTTTTAAGGAAAATTATTCAAAAAATATGTATAATCACACAAAACCCTACGATAGTATCATTGAGATACTAAAGGAAATGCATAATGATAACCTGAAAATAGCTGTTGTATCTAATAAATTCGATGCTGCTGTAAAAGAATTGTGTGAAATTTATTTTAAAAATTTAGTCGATATTGCTATAGGTCAAGCTGATGATGTCCCTAAAAAGCCCGCACCCGACGGGGTTTTTAAGGCTATGAAATATTTAGGTGCCGTTGCAGATTCTTCAATATATGTTGGAGATTCTGATGTGGATGTCCAAACAGCAGAAAATGCAAAGTTAAAATGTATTGGTGTTACTTGGGGATTTCGTTCAAAAGAATTCCTGAAAGGTGCTGATTTTATTGTTGATAACCCAAGAGAAATTTTGAAAATAATCAGGAGTTTGTAATGGATAAACTTTCTTTTAGTTTAGAAGATTATATTGAAGAAATTTATACACAAGTTTTGCATAATGGGAATGCTAAAGTTACTGCTATTGCAGAATCATTAGGAGTTAAAAAAGCTTCTGTGACAGGAGCTTTGAATGTTTTAGCAGACAAAAAACTTATCAATTATGCACCATATTCTCCTATAACTCTTACTGCTCAAGGAGAAAATATCGCAAAGAAAATTCTTGAAAAACATCAAAATTTGTCGGAATTTTTTATGTGTGTTTTAGGAGCAGATAAAAAAGAAGCTGCAGAAATTGCTTGTAAAATGGAACATATTGTTTCTGATAAAATTTTTGAAAATATGGTTAAATTAACAAAATATGCAAAAAATTCAAGTGAAAAATTTTTAGAAATTTACAAATAAATTTTTATTGCATGTTGACAAAAATATCTTTTTCATATAAAGTTAGGTTAACCTAACAAATAAGGAACGACATGAAAATTTCAACACTTGGAAAATATATTGATCAGCCCATGGTACTTAACAAATTAGATAGAAAGATGCCTGCTATGCTTATAGGTGCAGGTGGTGCATTTGGGATTATTGATTCGTTAAAATTTTCTGATCGTCAAAAGAATAAAGAACAAAAGTTCTATAAAAACATGATAGTTATATCATCGACAATTGGGGCATCCCTTTTAGGTACGCGCGGATTGAAAGTCGGTGGAAAAAAGATATTTAGTGGTTTGATGGAAAGGGTGCATTATTCAGAGCTCCAGAGAACTCATACACAAGCTGTTAATGAGTTTTTGTCGAAAACAGATATCAAAGATAAAAATATTCTTGAAGCTTTAAACAGAGCAAAAATAAAAGAATTATCCATCAAGCAAATAGATTTATTGCTTAGTAAACTTCCTACATCTCCTGCGAAAGAAGAACTTTTGAAGGTAATTTTGCCTGAAAAGAGAAATTTACATTCAAAGGAGATTTTTTCTGAAATTAAACGATTATCATTATTGGGGTTAATCCCTGTAATAGGTGGTGTTACAGGAGGAATTCTCGCGGATAGAATTACGCATACAAATAATAGAAAAGGGACCGCAAATAAGGTCAAAGAGGGCTTGTACCAGTATCTTGCAAACATCTTCCTGTGCAATGTGGGCGCTGGTGCAGCTCTTTTTCTTTCAGAAAAGTTAGAAAAAGCAAAAATAATAAAGCCCTTGACCCCTATGAAAAAATTAGGAGTTATACTCGCAGGGATAACAGCAACAGGAATTATTGGTGGAAGTTATATTGCAAACTATATTAGCAAAAAAGTAATTAATCCTTTATTCGGTGAGAAAAGAATTAATCACAATGTATATGATGAACGCAGACCTGAAGCAATAGATATTGCGCTACATGCAGATGATATTGCAACAGCGGGTATATTATCAGGATTTAAGTGGATAGAACCGGCTTTACCGTTTATGTATTTTATATCAGGGTATAGGGCAGGAATCGGTTATAGAAACGGAAATAGTTAGTTAAATTTTGTTATGCATTTTCTACACACCTTCTTATACAAAATAGCCTCTATGAAATTTATAGAGGCTTATCGTTATTGATATTTTATGAATACTCCATTATATAATCATCCATTACAAAACCGTTTCCAATATCGGTTACTACTGAATCAATTGTTTTAAATCCCCACTTTTTATATGCATTTATTGTATTTGTATTACGTTTATTTACAGTGAGTATTATTCTTTGACCATTTGCAATTTCTTTAATTTTTTCAAAGGCAATTTGTCCTATACCTTTGTGTCTGTACTCTTTTTTTATGTATAGTTTGGAAAGGAACAGATATTCATTTTTATCGGAAATACCGAAGTAGCCGATATTTTTGTTATTTGCAGTTATGAAGTAGTAGGTGTAATTTTCATTTTCAACCTGATTTTTCATTGCTTTTTCAGATTGAAAATTTTCTACCATATAATCAATTTGTTCAGGAGAAAGAATGCAAGTCCAGTATTCATGCCAGATAGCACAAGCCAGACTTGCAAGTTCTTTTATATCAATGTATTCAACTTTTTTAAAGTTAATATCCATTTTTACCTATTCAATAACCGGAGCAACAAATGTTCTTGCAGCAAGATCTTTATCAAGCATTAACAAAGCTTTTTTGTCATCGCCTATAAGTTTCAAAGTTGCAAGTACATTTCCTACATTATCTTCTTCTTCAACTTGTTCTTTTAAGTACCAATTCAAGAATGACATTGCAGCTCTGTCTTTAACTTCTTCTGCAACATCCATAAGAGCATTAATTCTTGATGTAACATATTCTTCGTGTTCAAGTACTTGTTCGAATACTGCTAAAGGAGATTCCCAATCAGTTTCAGGTTTGTCTATAGCTTCTAAAACAACATTACCGCCTCTTTGGTTAAGGTAGTTAAACATACCTAGAGCATGTGCGTGTTCTTCTTGTACTTGTACAGACATCCAATTTACAAAACCTTTTAGGTTTAATCTTTCAAAGTATGCTTGCATTGAAAGATACAAGTATTCAGAATAAAGTTCTTTATTAATCTGATCATTAAAAGCTTTTTCAAGTTTTTCGTTTATCATAATTTTCCCCTTTCTTGATTATTATGTTAGCACTAAAATTTTATAACATAAACTTTTGTAAATATTTTTTTTATAAAAAACAATTTTGAATGTTCATAGGAATTTAAGAATTTACTATGATAATACAAACTTATAATAACTATTCATTCAACAAATATGCATCCCCAAATATTGCTAAAAAACAGGCACCGTCTTTTAGTGGTAATTTTGTTCAACGGTTAACTCACATGAATATTGGTATGCAGCCTGCAGGTTTTATAGGGCATGTAGAACTTAAAAATGCTACAAAAGGTGAAAATGTTTTTGTAAAAGTGTTCAAAGATTTTGATTGTAATCTTGAAAGATATTATTTTAAAGACGATTTGGACAGGGTTATCGGTGAATTTTCCGTAAAGATTAAAAAAGCCTTTAACTACGACAAAATTATGTATAAAGAAGATCCCAGTCACGTATATTTAGATGATTTGTTTAATTATTCGAATCCTAATACGCCATTTTATAAACAAGGTTTGGATTATTACAAAGGACTAGGCATAAGAGCTCTACAAATAGCTCAAAGAAGAAGTGATGAAGCTCAATGTATAGGTAACATAAAGTTAAATTCAATGCCTGAAGTGCGTCAGTGTTTTTATATCGATAAAATCGGCATGGCACCTGATCCAATGTATCCTTACAGTGGAATGTTAATGTTACCTCCTGACAAAAAGGAACCGCTTTCAAAAATGTTAGGTGGTCTGTAGATTATAGAAACTATTCAATAACGCTTACGATTCCTGTAGAGTGGTCAAAGTGACATTTTGCAATTGTCAATTTGTTATTTTTAACAGCTTCGTTTACGATTACAGAATGTTTCATAAGATAGTCTTCAACCCATTTTGTATGTTCCATAGCAAAGAAATTGTGACATGTTATATCTTCTTTTTTGTCCAGTACAGGATATACACATTTTAAAATTGAAGAAAAATCTTTCATTGGTTCAGGGTAATGTTCTTTTGCATATTTCATTACTCCGCAATCGTCATGACCAAGAAGTATTACAAGAGGTACTTGTAATTTTTTAACTGCGTATTCAATGCTTTCTACGATATTAGGTCCTGTAGTCATACCTGCAACTCTAATAACAAAAAGTTCTCCAATGCCGCAATCAAAAATTATTTCAGGTACTACTCTTGAGTCTGAACATGTCAATACACAAGCATAAGGTTCCTGATGGAATGCATATTTTTGTAATGTTTCCAAGGTCATATTTTTTGTTGTCGGTGTCCCGTTAACAAAATTTTTATTACCTTGTAAAAGTTTGGTTAATTCATTTTTAGCTTTTTCTTTCATAAGTGATATTGTATATTCTTTTTTTTGTTTTTTCAAGTCTTTGTGGTAGAATTTTAGCCGTGATGATTAGGGAGAATTTATGGATAAAATTATAAATTTTATAAAAAAATACGATGAATTATTTATTTTATTAGGGCTATTTATTCTATGTTATGTTATTTTCTTTTTTAACATAGGCAATTATGCTCTTATGGATGTTGATGAAACACGTTACGTTGCTATGGCCAGGGATATGTTTCATACAAAAGATTTTTTAACATTGTATTTAAACGGGGATTATTTTTTTGAAAAACCTCCGCTGTATTTTTGGGGAGAATGTTTATCGTTTGCTATTTTTGGTAAAGTAAACGAGTTTACTGCAAGATTTCCGGTTTCTTTGTATGGTACATTGTCTGTATTTTTATTATATTTTGTCGGAAAAAGGTGTGTATCAAGACGTTACGGAATTATTGCTGCGATAATATTAGCAACTACTCTAGAATTTGTAATGCTTGCAAAATTTGCAATATTAGATATTGTTGTTACAACTTGTGTTGGTTTTTCTGTGATGTTTGGATTTTTGACTCAGTTTGTACAGGAAAAGCATAAAAAATATTTTTGGTGGTTATTTTATATCTTTTCTGGTTTAGCTGTTATGGCTAAGGGGTTACCTGGATTTATTGTTCCTTTTGCAATTATGTTCTTTGTAACTCTTGCAAATAAAACTTTTAAACAAGTATTTAGGCCACAATATATTTTGCCTGGATTTGCTCTATTCTTTTTGATTGTTTTACCTTGGCATTTGATTATGTTTAAAATTCATGATCCGTTATTTTTTAATGAATACATCATGAAACATCATATAAACAGATTTTTTAGTTCTAGTCAGATATTGAGAGAACAGCCTTTTTATTTCTATATAATAACAATATTGTGGGGATTAGTTCCTTGGATATTTTCTGTAATTGCTGTTGGTGTTACTAAGCTGACTGCGTTTAAAAAGTTTTGTGTGAGAGATTTAAGTGATTCTAAGAAGTTTTTGTTATTTAATACGATTGCTTTCTTTGTTACAATGTTATTTTTCTCTTCTTCAAGTACAAAGTTGATTACTTATATTCTTCCTGTTTATTTCTTTACAGCTTGTATTATCGCCTTTATATGGGAAGATTATATGTTTAATAATAAGTACAAGAAGCCTATTGATATTTCAGTATATATTTTGGGAGGAGTATGCGTATTATCAGGAATTGTCGCATGTTTTATGAAATATTATTTGCCTGCTCAAATGTATGCTGATGTTGCAATAATTCAATGGTTTTGTGTAGGTTTGGTGCTTGCATTTGGAATATCAAGTATTTTATGTGCATGGAAAAATAATAAAATTGGTGTTTTTGCTTGTTATGTTCTTTTAATTGCAATTACCTCCGCTTTTGGTACAAAGCTGTTTTATAAAATGGATTATGAATTCGGACAGAATGATTTAATGCAGTTTGCAAAATATGCTAAGGAAAATAATAAAAAATTAGTTGTTCTTAATGATGAAAGAAAATATTCAGCTTTCTATTACTATGGTGGTGGTAAGGTTTATTTTATTTCTCAAGATGATAAAGAGGAAATGGCAAAATTTGGTGCAATGCTTGATGATCCTGATGTTGTTGCAATTATTAGAGAAAGAAGAATGCCTAAAGTGGATGCTGCTTTTGACTTTGATATAATATTGGATGGTAGAAAATATTCATTAATCAAGGTAAGATAATGCTTTTAAGGTATGAAGAATTTTTAAGAAAATTTGACAAAAAATTAGATAAATACTTTGACGAACAATGCGAATTTATAAAATGTAAAATAGGATGTTCTGCTTGCTGTGAGGTGGGAGAATATCCTTTTTCTCGTTTAGAAGTAGAATATCTTATGTCAGGTTTTGCAAAATTGCCAAATGATTTAAGACGAATAATAAGAAATAATATAAAAAAAATTAAACAGGAAAATCAAAAATATTACATGTGTCCATTTTTGATTGATAAAAAATGTTCACTTTATAAATACAGAGGCATTGTTTGCAGAGTTCATGGTCTAGGCTGGTTTGACGAGAATGAAAACAAAATAAAACTTCCATATTGTGTAAATCTTGGCCTAAATTACAGTAAAGTTTTTGATAGAGAAACAGGTGAAGTATATTTGCAAAATCCAATTAAAAAACGCTTAACAATTGATGGTGTATTAAGGTCGGAGATGGCCCAAAAATATGAACTTGAATGTGGGGAAATTAGACCTTTGATTAAATGGTTTTAAAAAATTTAGCCCAATGGCTATTTTTTATTTTTTGTCTTGCATTATTTTTTTTTGATGTTATTATCGTTATACGACATTTATCCTTTGTATATATTTTAGATATAGAGAAGCATTGTAGATCCATAGAAATATGGATTGGATTTTTGTCCCTTATTTTACGATGAGAGGAGATTTAATGCGTAAAATTTTTACCCCAATTATAATTTTGATGACGTTAGCGGTTCAAATAAATTGTTCTGCCCCACCGACTTTTGCAAGGACAACTTATTTGAATTCCGTGAATAATGATGATGCTCAGGTGTATTTTCAAAGTGGTATTGCAAAAGGAAAAATAAACGATTTTGTTGGTGCAATTTCAGATTTTTCTAAAGCTGTTTCGTTGAACGAAAATTTCACTCAATCTTATTGGGCAAGAGGTTTAGCAAAAGCGAAAATTGCAGATTTTGCAGGTGCTGTTGAAGATTTTTCTAAAGTTATTGAGATTAATCCCAATATGCAAAATGCTTATTTTATGAGAGGGTTGTCCAAAAAAGAAATGAAAGATTACACAGGTGCAGTTGAAGATTTGACTCAGGAGATTTCAATAAATCCAAAAAATAAAGATGCATATTTAATAAGAGGTATATGCAAAAAAGAGCTTGAGCTATATCAAAGCGCAATTGACGATTTTAATCGAACTCTTTATTTTGATTACCAAAATATTGAAGCATATTATTACAAAGCCGGATGTGAGTGGAAAATGGATGATTTGGATGCTGCTGTAAATGATTATTCAAAAGTAATTTCTTTAAATTCAAATTATGCAAATGCTTATTACAATAGGGCCTGCATAAGATGGAATTTGAATGACTACAACGGTGCTGTAGATGACTTTACAAAAACAATTTCACTTAATAAAGATGATGCAGATGCGTATTTTTTAAGAGGTTTGTCATATCTTTTGAAAGATGAATACAAATTGGCTGTTGAGGATTTGGAACATGCAAGAAATATTTCTTTGTTAGATGAGAATTATGAATTGTATGAAGGTATTATGGAATTTATAAATGTTGTGAAAACTGGTGATACAAAAAGTATAAGCAGTGTAAAAGTGCCGAATAAATCAAATAATTAGTACAAAACAATAATGTAAGTTTTAAAAAACCTTAACAAAAGCTAGCAAAAATCACAAATAAGAGTTATACTACATATGTAGTATAAAGTGTATAATTAAAAATATTTGTGTTTCTCATTATATTGTTTATTAAAACAGTATTTTTGCCATCTAAATGGCGTATTGAATAAAGTTAAAATTATTATAGAATAGTTTTAAGTATTGTAAACTCGAAAAGTATATAAAGCAAAAATAAGTTATCATAAGTTTTATATATACAAACGTGTAAGCAGGTGTAGTGTTGAACGAAGAAAAGGAAAAGGTTACAGAAAGTACGAAAACGAAGGTTTCCGGAAAAAATAAACTTCCGGTGTCTAATCCTATGTCAAAGCAGTTGAACTCTTTGAAGAAACCAGCTTTGGAAAATATTCAGCCTGCTGTGAAACAATCACCTGTAAAAGAAGATTCAAAAAGAGCTTCTAATCCGATATCATCAGAAACATCAAGTATAGTAGCGCGTATTAACAACTTTAATACTAATAAAACTGCAAATAAAATGTATGCAGGCTATATGAATAATACGGTTAACGCTCACAGAGTGGTAGATTATTCTGATTTAGTATACAATTTAAGCAGTTCATTATGTGATAAAACTACTGTACATGAACTTTTTTCATCAATACATGATTTGTTTACTGAGAAGTTGAACAGTGTATTTACTGCTTTTGGTGTTTTTCATGAGCAGTCAAAATGTATAAATATAAAATTGTTTAATTCAATGGGTAGTACTTATACTTCAAAATTGTTCCTTTCAGATGATACAAATCCTGTTGTCGAATGTTTTAAAAATAGGGAACCTATACTTAAAGAAGATAATAAGTTTTTGAATATACCTTATTTACAAAACTCATCAGCATTAATCTTGCCTTTGAATTCTGTAAATGATTGCAAAGGTGTGATGGTGATTGGAAAAGATTACCTTGAAAATCACATAGGTCTGTTTGCTTTTATTGCTGATTATTGTGCATTATTTATGCAAAATATCGGACTTTTGGAACAGACTAACAAGTTTGCGAATACTGATACACTTACAGGCTTGTATACTCACAGAGGTTTTCAAGAAGTTTTAAAAACAGAATTAAAAAGAGCTGAAGAAAATGAATCAAATCTTTCTATCATAATGCTCGATGTAAATAATATTTCTAAAATTAACAGAGAACTTGGACATGCTAAAGGTGATGAAGTAATAAAACTTTTGGCAGAAAAGGTAAAACAAAACGTCCGCAGTACTGATAGGGCCGGTAGATATGGCGGAGATGAAATCGCAATTATTTTACCAGATACAAGTACAGCTGATGCAAAGTATTTGGCAGAATATATTACTTATTGTCTGTCTTGTTGTTTTGTGGATGATGTTGGCCCTGTTAAGGTATCAGTTGGTATTGCTACATATCCTGAATGCAGCAAGGATCAGGAAAAGCTTTTGATACTTGCAGAACAAGCTATGTATATTTCTCAGGCAAAAGGTTACAAAGAGGGGATGTCTGCAATAGTAAGTTCTGCTGATTTCAATTTCTGGGATGATGCCGCATTGAATTCATTTGCAGAAGTTGTTGCAAAACGTCACTCTCAACTTGGTATTGATTTTGGCGAAGAACTTTTACACAAGTTTAACAATGAACAGATTGTGTCTCACAATCACCTTATGGAACTTGCAAATTCTCTTGCAGGTGCTATTGATGCAAAAGACCCTTATACAAAAGGTCATTCAACCTCTGTATCAAGATATTCAGAAGCTCTTGCACGTGCGGTTAATTTACCGGAAGATGAAGTTCAAAGAATAAAATTGGGTGCTCTGTTGCACGATGTTGGTAAAATAGGTATTCCTGAAAATGTTCTTAAAAAACCGGGTAAATTAGAAGGTGAAGAATGGGAAATTATGAAACAACACCCTGTAATCGGTGCGGAAAAAGTATTACAGCCTAATGAGGCTCTTAGAGATTTGATACCTATAGTTAAATATCACCATGAACATCTTGATGGAAGCGGTTATCCTGAAAAATTAAAAGGAGATGAAATTCCTTTAGCTGCAAGAATTGTTGCAGTTGCTGATACTTTCCATGCATTGATTTCTGATAGACCTTATCGTAAAGGTATGAGCGTAGAACGTGCTTGTGAAATTTTAAAAGATGGTGCGGGTAAGCAGTGGGATAGCGATTTGGTTCGTCATTTTATTTCTATTGCTCCTTCTTTATCTACAAGTATTTAGTTTTTGAACGGGTTTATTGTTAATAAATATGTTCTGTAGGGATTTTTGCTTGCATAATTTCGAAAATAGTGTATAATTATAAAAATTAAAGGAATTTTGCAAGAGGTTTCTTTATAGTACCAATTAAAGTCAGGAGAAAAAAAATGTACCAAGATGAAAAACTTGTATGTGAAGATTGCGGCGCAGAATTTGTCTTTACAGCAGGTGAACAGGAATTTTATGCAGAAAAAGGTTTGGTAAACAAGCCAAAAAGATGTGCTGATTGCAGAAAAAAACGCAGAAACAACAACAGAAGACACAGAAGAATGTATGAAGCTGTTTGTTCAAAATGCGGTGCACAGACACAGGTTCCTTTTAAACCGATTCCGGGGAAAGAAGTCTTTTGCAAAGATTGCTTCGCTAAAGAAACAGAATCTGCAGAATAGTGTTTAGAAATTAAATATTAAAGAAAACAGACCGTTTATAAAACGGTCTGTTTTTCTTATACGCCTATGCAGCTGTTTAAATATTCAATTGTGCTTATTTTTTCGTCGTACAAAT
Organism: Candidatus Gastranaerophilales bacterium; assembly: GCA_944327275.1. Taxonomy (GTDB): domain Bacteria; phylum Cyanobacteriota; class Vampirovibrionia; order Gastranaerophilales; family Gastranaerophilaceae; genus Stercorousia. The sequence continues at coordinate 33,690 of CALVHB010000016.1, forward strand.
ACTTAATGAAATTCAAATAGGCCGGATTATGTGAAGTTATGATTAAATTTATTTCAAATCCGTCTGTGCAGAATGGTTCGTAATCATATACAACATAGCTGTTATATTTACTTTTCCATTCTTTTCTTTCTATACGGCTGTTGTTTTCTTCTACAATATCTTCAAGCCACGCAATAATATCTTTATTTACGTTTTTCATTTCCAAGCGATTGTACTTGCTGCAATCATGGCAATCATTTCCCATTAACATGTTAAATTACTCCACCAATATGTTATATTGAAATTGTAAACTTTTTTGTGTTTAAAATAATCCCCTTTAGGTATAACGAATAAATAGGAAAATATGGTGATTTCTTATTTTTTATTTATCTCTTTTTTGCTGTTGTTTCATTTCTTTATATATGATTGCAAAATGTATTTAAGTTTTATAAAATTAGTAAAAAGGATTGCTATATGAGTGAAAAACGTATCTTAATTGTTGATGATGACGATGAAATAAGAGAGCTTTTGGAGTTTGACGTAAGAGAAAGCGGTTACTTTGTTGACACTGCAAAAGATGGTATGGAAGGCTTGAATAAGGCTTTGAATAACACTTATGATTTAATATTACTAGATGTTATGATGCCTAAGATGAATGGGTTTGATGTATGCAAAAATATCAGACAAGCAAAACTTGCAATACCTATTTTAATGCTTACGGCAAAAGGTACTATTGACGACAAGACAGAAGGGTTTGACTGCGGTGCGGATGATTATCTTGTAAAACCTTTTGATATTCAGGAAGTACTGCTAAGGATTAGAGTACTTTTAAGAAGAAATCAAGTTGTAGATGAAGATAAATCTGCGCTTTCCGGAGAAGTTTTAAATGTTGGAGATATAGAGATTTTCCCTGAAACATTAGAGGCTGTTATTGTTAACAAAAAGGTAAAACTTACTCCTACTGAGTTTGAAATTCTTTATAGCCTTATGCAGCATTTCAACAACCCTGTGACTTTGGCAACACTTTTGGACGAAGTTTGGGGATATGATAGCAATGAGGATGTAAGAATGTTGAGAGTTCATGTTGGTGGACTTCGAAATAAAATTGAACCTGATACGAAACATCCTAAGTATTTGCATACAGTGACTAATGTCGGTTATAAATTGACTCCTTTTGGTGAGGGATAGATATGTTTGGTAAACATTTGAAGATTGTAGAACAAATTGCGATAGTATTTGTTTTCGCTGTTATTGTTCCTATGACAATAAGCGGTTTTATTATAAACAACATCAATCAGCAGTCAATGAGATATCAATTAAGAGAATCTGCAGTATTGATTGCAAATATGGTATCCGATGAAATTGATTTTTTTAATAAAACAGTAAGTAGCAGTCTTGAACAAATAGTTTTTTCTCTGGGACATTTTAAGACAAAAGCAGAGAAAGAGAATTATCTTAAAGCCGTTCTTCGTCAATTGCCTGATTGTGAAGAATTAGTTATAGTTAATAAGTTTGACTTAGACGAAATTCATGAAAGAAATAAAATAAACAAAAAGGCTACCATTCCCGTAAAAATTAATGAAAATCAATATCTCGTAGCAACTTACAAATTAGATGCGATAAGAGATGAGTTATTCAGGTCTATTGAAGATGATAAAAGGCAAATTTACGTATTAACTAACGAAGGTAATTTAATTGCAGAACATAATTATACAGAGGATGCTTACAACAAAACAATTGCGCTTTTACCTGATAAGTTAAAAAAAGATAAACCTATTATATTTGGAGATGTAAAAAACCAACCTCTGGTGTATGTTTCAAAGGATAATCCTAAAATTACTATTATTGTTAATACAACTGAAAAAGTTACTCAAAAGGCTATCACAAATAATAGTTTGAAAATAATATTATCTTGTCTTTTTGCGACGATTACAATAATTTTTGTTGTAGCTTTGTATACTTATTACTTGTATATAAATATAAGACAGTTGTTTAAGGGTATTATCGCGATTTCAAAAGGTAATTATGAACGTCAGATCAGACTTTTGACAACTGCTTTTACACCGCATGAAATAGTTTTTCTGGCTTTTGAATTTAATCGTATGGCTACAGAGATTCACAAGTCTTATATACAGTTGAAAAAGAATAATGTTGAGCTTAAACAGTTAAACGAATTTCGTTCAAATCTTATTGATACTGTAAGTCATGAACTAAGAACTCCTTTAACAAGTATTCAGGGGTATACTTCAAGATTAATGCGTCAGGATATTAAGATTGACGAGGAAACAAGACAAAAATCTTTGAGAATAATAAAAGAGCAGTCTGAAAGATTAAAACGTCTTATTGATGATTTGCTTACTATTCCTGATATTGAAGGAATGAGATTAAGAACAAAGATAGAACAGGTGTGGATTCCTGAGATACTTGAGGAATCGAAAATATTGATAAAAAATAAAGACAAAAAAGAGATTGTGTTTAATATTGATGACACTTTCCCTCTTGTTGAAGGTGATAAGGACAGACTTTTGCAAGTCTTTGTTAATTTGCTTGAAAATGCTTGTAAATATGCTTATGAGGATTCAAAAATAACAGTTGACAGTTACGTTGGAGAAAATGATGTTAAGATTTTCGTAAAAAATGATTGTGATGTTATTCCTCCTAAAAAATTGAATAAATTATTTGAAAAATTTGTAAGAATGGATGATAACACAACAAGAACTACAAGAGGTACCGGTTTAGGGCTGTTCATTGTAAAAGGTCTCATTGAGGCAATGAATGGAGAAATAAAGTTAAGTAGTGATAAAAATTGCGGTTTCTGTGTTGAAGTAACTCTTAAATTATCCCAAGAACATAGAAATACAAATGAGGTTACTGAATGAAGCGTGCAATAGAACTTGCTAAAAGAGCAGGCAAAGAAATTCCTGTCGGTGCAATTATAGTTAAAGATGGTGAGATTATTGCAGAGACTTTTAACCAAAAAGAATTAACAAATGATGTAACTGCCCATGCAGAGATTCTTGCAATACGTGAGGCTGAAAAAAAATTAGGTCGTTGGCGCTTGGATGATTGTGAAATGTATGTTACACTCGAGCCTTGTCCTATGTGTGCTTGGGCAATTGTTTCTTCCAGAATAAAGACTGTATATTTTGGTTCTTTTGATAGAAATTACGGTGCACTCGGCTCTGCAATTGATGTAAGAAAACTTGCAAATTCCAAAATGAAAGTATATGGAGGAATTATGGAAGAAGAGTGTGATAAAATATTAAAAGAGTATTTTAAGGAGCTTAGATGATTACAAAATCCGAAATTGATAAGCTGGTATGTAAATACGAAAATACAGATTTTATTAAAGATGATCCCATTCAATTCCCTCACAGGTACAAGAATTCAAAAAAAGATTGTGAAATTGCAGGGTTTATATCATCTTTGATTGCGTATGGTACAAGAAAGGTTTTTATAAAAAAACTCGATGAATTTTTTGTAGATATTGCGGAAAATGAACCTTATAACTTTATTGTTAATTTTCGAAAAGGTGATCTAAAAAAGTTTAATTATCGTTTTGGGACTACGTCTGATTTTGAAGAAATTTTTGTCGTTTTACGCCGACTTTATGAAAAAGATGGTGGACTTGAAAAGCTTTTTGAATATGGATATAAAAATCCGATTAATGAAAATATGTTTATTCATATTTCGGATTACTTTTATGCAAGATTTTCTGAAAATGCAGGACAGGGAACTTATTTTATGATTCCTGACCCTAAAAAGGGTGGTGCTATGAAACGTATGTGTATGTACTTGCGTTGGAATGTTAGAAAAGGACCTGTAGATTTAGGAATTTGGGATTTTATGCCAACTTCAAAACTTTTAATTCCGCTTGATACTCATGTCGCAAGGTTATCAAGAGAAATGGGATTACTCACAAGAAAGGCAAATGACTTTAAATCAGTGATTGAGATAACTGAAAACTTAAAAAATTTTGATTCAAATGATCCTGTAAAATATGATTTTGCAATGTTTGGCTATGGTGTAAATAATTAATTAAAACATAATAAAAAACTGCAAATAAAATTTATTTGCAGTTTTTTGTTATTTCGTTTCTTTAGTTTTTATTCTCCTAAGTTAATTTGTGAGAATTGAACTATTTTGTTTTTACCGCGTTTTTTTGCATTATACAAAGCGTGTTCTGCATATCTAATGATTGTATTTGCATCTTCTTCTGTATTTTCAAGACAAGGATATGTAGAAATACCTCCGGAAATTGTGATAGGGTGTCTTTCTTCTTCTCCTGCAGGAATAAATTCCATTTTCTCGATGTCTTTTCTGAATCTTTCTGCAAATAAAAATGCATTTTCTTCAGAAGTGTTAGGTAATATTAATAAAAATTCTTCATCACCATAACGAGTTAAGATATCTTCTTTTCTTATTAACTGTTTTAATTTGTCTGCAATAGAACGAAGCAATACGTCACCCCATTCATAGCCATATATGTCATTTACAACTTTGAAAAAGTCTAGGTCAAATAATAGACAAGAAAGTTTTGTTCCGTATCTTCTAGCTCTTGAAATTTCTTGATCAAGACGTTCTTGCATATATTTTCTGTTATGAAGACCTGTTAATTCATCGGTTGTTGATACAATTTTTAATTTGTCTCTCAATTCTTTATATTTTAAAAGTGCATTTGCTCTTACTGTAAGTTCTAAATTGTCAACAGGAGTCTTAATAAAATCGAAAATTACCGCTCTTACGGTTGTACCTTTGAACACATCACCTATAAAAAGTGTTGGAGCTTTAAATTTTGTAGTCATTAAGACATCTTTTATGTTTGGGACACTTTCTACTACAATAAGTCCCGGATTTAGCATTTCGTAGTCTTTCAAGTTTTCCGCACTTTCAATTCTTACGTTTGTATCATCAATTTGCGCAAGAACATCAGCTAATTTTGATTCATTTTTGTCTGTGTAAACTACGATATTTTTCATTTTTTTATCCTCACTGTCGATTTTTTGGTATTTTGAAAATTATTTATATATCCAAAATACAGAGATACTCTTTCCTCTTGACAAATTCTACCATATCGGGCACTTTTTAGCAAGAGGTAAATAAAATTTAATAAATTAGCTAAAAGCTTTTTGTATGGTAAAATTAGTTTATGGATACAGATATTTTGTCAGTAAAAATAAAACCTATGGCAAAAGAGGATTTGGATGGAGTAATATCCATTGAGGCAATGGCTTACGGTGAGCATCATTGGTCAAAAGATTCTTTTATGAGTGAATTGTCAAATGATTTGGCAAGATATTTCAGTGTTTTTAATGAAGATAATCAACTTATTGCTTATGCCGGATGTTGGCAGATTTTAGAGGAGGCTCATATTACCACAATAGCTGTTTCTCCTGAATATAAGCGAAAACACATTGGGGAAGCTTTGTTAAAAACGTTGATTGATGAGTGTTATCGGAATATGGTTAAGTATATTACTCTGGAAGTTAGAGTAAGCAATACCCCTGCTATTGGCCTTTATGAAAAATATGGGTTTAAGTCTCTTGGGGTAAGAAAAGGATATTATCAAGACAATAATGAAGATGCCTTAATAATGTGGACAGAAAACATTTTTTACGATAAATTTAAATCAGGATATGAGAGAAATATTGCCGTTTTAAAGGGGAAAATTAACGTCTTATGACACAGCCGGTACCACCAAAAATTAGAGTTATAAAAAAACAAGTTGAGGGGATAAGATTCACATTTGGAAGCCTATTGCTGATGTTATGTTGTACATTTTTGCTCATATTGGCAACTTTTATCCAGTTTAATGTTACGCATTTTATAATCCCAAGCGGATTATTCCATGGACAAAATTTAACTTTTAACGATTTCATACACACTTATAAGTTAATTCCGCAAATTCCTGTTGTAATGTTCATAGGAGCATTTTTAGGCAAAAAATATGGAATAACAAGTGTTTTGTTGTATATTTTACTTGGTCTTTTTGTAATTCCTGTTTTTGCTTTAGGAGGCGGACCAAAGTATATTTTTGAATATAGTTTTGGTTATATTTTGGCTTATATTCCTGCTATATTTTTCTCAGGTTCTATTTTAAAAAGCGGTTTTACTAACAGAAATATGTTACATGCTGTACTTGTAGGAGTTTTGACAATTCACATTATCGGGGCTTTGTATATGCTGTTTATGGCAGGTGTAAGGCATGAGGGCTGGGCATTTATCAGCGGGTGGATTGTTGCACAAAGTGGTGTGAAGATTCTGTATGATTTCGTTTTCAGTTTTGCAGCTGTTTTTGTAGCGAAATACGCAAAAATTATTCTATGGTTTTTTATGTGAGGAGTTGTTAATGAAAATTCAATCTGTTGGTATGTTCAATCCGTCATTTACAAGTGAAAGACGGAAGTTTGATGTTCAAGGACATGTAGGATCTACGTATGATGGTATTTTAAATAGTGATGTATGTTATTCTCCAAAAAATATAGTTGACACTGTTGAGGTGAATAATGTAAAAAAGGTGCTTGTAAGTTCTTTATCGTCTTTGAATCCTAAGGGAGGAAAGTTTTTTCATACTGAAGCTGATGGAGCAGAAGAATTATTAAAAGTCTCTAAAAGTGATAAGGTGGAATTGCTTCCTTTGATTTCTTGCCAACCCGGAATTTCTCAGGATATAAGTGTTGTTGAAAAATTAATAAATCAGAATAAGTTCTACGGAATGAAATTTCATCCAACTATGACCCAAAAATCTGTTAAGGATAATTTTGATTTGTATTCAGAATACATATCACTAGCAGAAAACAAAGGGCTCCCTTGTGTATTTCACTCAAGTACTGATGGATTTTCTGATCCGGCTGAAATTGTAAAATTGGCGGAAAATCATCCGAAACATCCTATAGTTCTTTATCATATTGATTTGATGTCTAGCCCTAATCAGGTTGAAAAATCAATAGATCTTATTGCAGATTCTGTTAATAGCAGTAAGTCAAATTTATTTGTTGACATTTCTTGGTTGACTGGTTTTGGTGATAATGCAAAACAAAATGAAAATATAATAAACAAAGTTTTAGAAAAAATAGGGCCAAATAGAATTCTTTTTGGGTCTGATACTCCTATTAGTGAAATGGGTGATAAAAACAAATATGGAGCGTTTACTGATTTTGTTGAAAATACAATAAAGAATTTTTATAAAGGTGATGAAAAAGAAGCTGAATTGGCATTAAATAAAATATTTTATGATAATGCAGAAGAACTTTTTGTAAATAAAAGATGGTTTTTAGAAAATGCTAAGGAGCAGATGAAAGGTTGGTCTAACAAAAATATAATTATGACTTGTGGTCTTGCTCTAGCCGGTATATTACTTATTACAGGATTGGTATTGACTGGTAAAAATCGTAAAAAATATGATGATCACGCTTCAAATGTTGTAAAAGGTTAAATGCAAAAACAGGCACAATAATGTGTTTCTGTGATTTTATCCAGATTTGGAACTTTATTTTTACAGATTTCAACACATTTTGAGCATCTTGGATGGAATCTGCAACCTGATATTTCTTGTTGAATTGTTGGAGGTTGTCCCTGTATTGTCTCAAGTCTTGCCCCTTTATTTGTAGGCAATGAATTTAAAAGAGCTATTGAATATGGGTGTTTGGGATTAGCAAAAAATTCTTTGCAAGGAGCTGATTCAACTATTCTGCCTGCGTACATTACTGAAACATAATCTGCATTTTCACCTACTAAAGCAAGATCGTGAGTAATTAGTAGAATGGATGTGTTATGTATTTCTTTTATTTTGTGTAACAGATTCATAATTTGTGCTTGTATAGTTACATCCAAGGCAGTTGTTGGTTCATCTGCAATAAGTATTTCTGCATTACAAGCTAATGCCATTGCAATTATTGCACGTTGTTTCATCCCACCAGAAAATTCATGTGGATATGAGTTCATTCTTTCTGCCGCGCAAGGTATTTGAACAGATTCAAGAGCTTCAATTGCCTTTTGGTAAGCTTCTTTCCCTTTTAATCCTTGATGAATTTCAATAACTTCTAAAAGTTGATTTCCTATTGTATAAAGAGGATTTAGTGATGTCATTGGATCTTGCGGAATTAGTGCGATTTTTGAGCCTCTAATATGTTGAATTTCTTTTTTTGGTAGTGTAAGTATGTTTTCGTTTTTAAAAATAATTTCTCCATTTGTGATTTTCGATGTTTTTGGTAGCAAGTTTAGTATGCTCATGGCACTAATACTTTTGCCGCAGCCTGACTCTCCTACAAGTGCATGCATTTTACCTTTTTCCAAAGAAAATGAAATATCAAAAAGTGCTTGTCTAAAGCCACATTCACAATTAAATCCTAAATTAAGTTTTTTTACCTCTAAAATTGCCATAGTTATATAATATATTATTAACTTAAATATGTGAATAGTCTTGTTAGGGGTTATTTGTTAACAAATGTAAAGTAAAATTTAAATGGCTTAAAAATGGCTAATATCAATGTTTTATAATACTTTATTAGGTCGAAGCCCTCATGGATACATGCAATTTTCAGAACCAAAAATTTTTTATAGAGGTATAGGGGATATCGAAAAATTTAATTTTCTATACGAGGAAAATTGAAAGGGGAAGTTATGGATATTAATACTAACTATTCATTATACGGTATGAAAGATTACGCAGCAGAGTTTAAACAAAAGTGTAATGATGCTGCTGTTGAAAGAAATAAAATGCTTCAACAGGCAGGTGTAACTATTCCTATTGGTCAACCTGTTAAGAAAGATGATGATAAAGGTATCAAGTTAGAACATGCTGATGAAGCTGTTGAACAAAAGGAAACTCTTCAAAAGTTTGATGAAGGTCAGTATGGAAATTTAGCCCTAAAAGAAAATCGTGAAGCTTTAGAGGCTAAAGTAAAACAAGCTTACCTTGATTATGGTACTGTTGACGGACAGAAAATTACTGATGAAAAACAAGCTCAGAAAATGGCTGAACAGTATGTAAAAGACAAGACATATGAGTTTGAATCTAATAGAACAACTGTTTTTATGGATAAAGAAGCCTATAAAACAGCTGAAAAAGAACGTGATGCTAAGAAAAAAGAATTAGTTGAACAATATAGATCAGAAGGCTTGAGACGCCGTCAGGCAAGAAGAAAAGCTGAAGCTATGCTTGGTAAAAACGAATATATCAAAAGTAAAGATACAAGAGCATTTGTAGAAAATCATGAAGATATGTTCTATGATGAAAAAGGTGATTTTTCAAGTGATAAATTTAAAGCATCAGCAGTAGATTTTGCTAATACTCATACAGGTAAAGATGAAGCAGAAAACCACTATTTGAGTTTGAAAGAAAGACGAGAAGTCGCTGCTCAATATGGTGTTGATGATGATGTCATTTCAGATATTGCAAACAAGTCAAATGTAGGGTTTGAAAAAGACCATACCCCTTTAATTAGAGCAGGTGTTATTGTTGGAGCAGGTGCAGCTGGTTATGTTGCAGGAACACTATTTTTAGGTGCATCAGCAGCCGCATCAAGTTCAGCAATAGGCGGCTCAGTTGTTCCAGAAACTACTGCAGCATTAGCAGGTTCTGGAGCCGCAGCTGGAGCAACAGCTGGAGCAACAGCAGAAATATCAGGAGCAATTCCGGGAGGGTTAATAGGTCTCGTAGTTGGAGGCACATCATCACCATTGCTAAAAGATAAAGGTAACAAAGAACCTGATATTTACGAACCGGGTGTAAAAATTGTTAAACCGGATATACCTGAAATTGAAGTTCCTCCTGTAGAAATTCAAGTTCAAAATAATACTTGTGTTCTAAACCCTGATGAAGTAACAATGGAACATGAAGATGTTGTTGAATACTGTGATTATAAAGTTCAACGTGGTGAATATTGGTCTGGTATTGTAAGAGCTAAGTATCGTCATGAAGATGGTTCTCCTCTTTCAAACTCAGAAGTATTACAAGTAGTTCATGAATTAAAATTAGCTCACGGTATCGCAAGAAAAGATTTTGGAAAAATAATTCAACCTAATACAATGCGTTTATATACTCAATTTGATGGTGCTATGCATAAAGAATTGAAAGGTAAAAAATTCGTTGTGGATTGTGATAGCGAAGTAAAAGAAAAAACTGAAGATTTTGAAGATGATAAAAAGAAACTTGGAAAATGGGGCGGAAAATATAATGACGTTAAAACATTAAATAAAGATACATATTACTATTGGACTGATTGCAATAACAGACAAAGTGATTATTATAACAGTTCTATGGAAAGAGACGTTATGATGGCTACAGAACAAGTAAGAATCAATGCGGGATTGCAATAATAGTTAAATAAAAAGATAAATGACCTTCTTATTTAATAAGAAGGTCATTTATTCATTCTACCGTGCAAATTCCTTTTTCTGTTGAATGTAAGTTGTTTGCAATCCAGTAATTTTCAATGGGGTAGAACTCCCTATTAACACTAAAATAAGTCGAACCTGAACCGGACATCATTGATTCAGGGAATAAGTCTTTTATTTTTTGTAATTCTCTATAATCGTCTATCAAAGCCCATTCGAGATCATTTGCAAAAGTATTTCTCTCTCCATAGGATGATGTGAAAGAGGAATCCTTTTTATTTGAAAATTTTGTATACGCTTCTTTTGCACTAATTCCAAGATTCATTGGCTTTATAAGAGAAATATTGAAGTGTTCAAATTTTAAAGGTTCAAGAATTTCTCCTCTACCTTTTGTCATCTGCTTACCGCCTTCAAGGCAAAAATTCAGATCTGAACCAAGTCTTGCACAAAGAGAATGTAATTCATCTTTTTTCAAAGGCTCGTTGAAAATTTTATTTAATCCGTATAATGTTCCTGCAGCATCTGTACTCCCGCCTGCAAGCCCTGCTGCTACAGGAATATTTTTTTCTATATAGATTTGAATTTTATGAGGAGGTAAATTTGTGTTTTCAAAGAAAAGTTTAGCGGCTTTATAAACTAAATTTTTTTCATCATATGGAATTTCAGAGCTGTTTCCATCAAGATTAATTTCAAGTGTAGTTGATTTTTCAGATGTTATTGTAAGGTAGTCATACAAATTGATTGTTTGCATGATGCTCTCAATATTATGGAAGCCGTCTTCTCGTTTTGATAAAATTTTTAGCGTTAAATTAATTTTTGCGGGACATTGGATTTTAGTTTTCAATTAATGCCTCCGAAAGTTTGCCAAGAGTTTCAATAGACAATTTTTCTCCCCTGATGTTTTCATCAAGGTTTAGAGCAGAAAGAGCTTTTTGGATTTTTTCTTTAGAAAAACCTCCGGAAAGAAGACAGTTTTTAATATTTTTTCTTCTTTGAGAAAAAGCTGCTTTTATTGTTTTTCTGAAATGAGAATAGTCTGTAAGTTCCAAAAGAGGTTTTTCTCTTACATCAAGTTTAACTAATGCAGAGTTGACTTTTGGTGCCGGATAAAAAGATTTTCTGCCAACTAATCTTGCAATTTTTACATCTGCCCAAAACTGAGATAATATTGTTAAAAGTCCGTATTGTTTTGATGGTGAATTTTCATTTGCGACCATTCTTCTTGCGACTTCTTCTTGAACCATGAGAAGAATATCAGTAATTTTATTTCTGTTTTTGTTATTTAAATCATCAATTTCACCAAGCAAATGAGCTATAATTGGACTTGTTATGTAATATGGGATGTTTGCAACAATTTTAATTTTGCTGTCAGACAATTCAGAAAGATCTGTTTTGAGAATGTCTTTATGTATTATTTCTAAATTTGTTGCATCAAGTTTTTGAAGTTCTTTAATGGCATCTTCATCAAGTTCAATAGCTATAACTTTTTTAGCATGCTTTACCAATTGTTCGGTTACAAAACCTACTCCAGGTCCTATTTCTACTACAACGTCATCCGGTGAAATCTTTGCAATATCAATGATATCAGCTATTGCTTGGCCGTCAATTAAGAAATTTTGACCAAGTCGTTTTTTTGTTTTAAAATATTTTGCTCTACTGTAGTAATCCATCTTAACTAATATAATACCACACACAGGTAAATGTTTTAATAAAAATTTTTTGATAGTTTTGTGGATGTTATAATGAATAGGGGGTTAATGTGAATAACATCAAAACAAAAGAAAAATTAGAAAAAAAAGAAATTTTAAAAATGTTTCGTTCAGCTTACAAGGATGTTTCGGAGCATAAAATCGGGATTGAATATGAAAGACTCCCTATTTTTTCGGTAACTTCAAGGGCAGTAGATTACCAATCAGAATTTGGGATTTGTAATTTCTTGAGAAATTTTGCAAGAGAAGAAAATTGGGATTATATTATGGATGATTATAATATAATCGGGTTAAAACAAGGTCATGATACAATTACCCTTGAACCTGGGTGTCAGGTGGAATTTAGTGTCGAACCGAAGAAAACTATTGATGAATTAAAGAATAAAATTGAAGATTTAGACAGCAAGATGAAACCAATTTTAAATAAGTTTGGTATTCAACTTCTTAATTATGGTGTATCACCTTTATCTACTCATAAATCAATTAGCTTGATACCTAAAAAAAGATACAAAATCATGGCTAAATATCTTTGGGGAATTTTATCTGATGTAATGATGAGGGAGACTGCAGGAATTCAGTGTTGCATCGATTTTAAAGATGAAGAAGATGCCATGAGGAAGTTCAGAATTGCAAATAAATTAACCCCATTTATGACTGCAATGTTTGCTAATTCTCCTATAAGAGGCGGAGTAGAGACAGGATACAAGAGCTTTAGAGCTTTAAGCTGGTTAAATACCGATAATGACCGATGTGGTTTTGTAGGACAAATTGATGATAACTGTTCATTTGAAGATTATGTAGATTATGTTCTTGATTCTCCAATGATATTTATAAACAGGGATTCTGACGCTATAGCACTGAACGGTAAAATTTCATTTAATCAATTCATGGAATATGGGTATGAGGGATATAGTCCTGATATTGAAGATTTTCAGTTACATGCAAATTTATATTTCCCTGAGGTTAGATTGAGAAATTTTGTGGAAATTAGAAATCATGATTGTGTTAGCAAAAGTTTGTATTTGTCTATTTTAGCTATTTATAAAGGTATTTTTTACGATGAAATATCAATGGATGAAATTGAAGAATTATTCAAAGATTATACCTATAGGGATTTTTCAGAATTGCGATATAACGTGCCTAAGAATGCTTTAAGTTCAAGAATTTCAGGCCATAGTGTAAAAGATATTGTAAAAGAGATATTGTATATTGCAGAAAAATCTTTGATAGGTATGGGAACAGGAGAAGAAAAGTATCTTGATAAAATAAAAGAATATTCAATGAACGGAATATGTCCGGCTGATATAATAATTCGTAATTGGAACGGTTTATGGAATAAAGATATTAAAAAATTAATTAAATTTGTCTCAGAACAATAAAAAATAAAAGGCACGGAATGATTTTATAAACTATCATTCCGTGTCTTGTTATCGATTACCCTCATTTGGTAGCTGTACATACTGCCTGTAGGCTTTCTTTGTCCGCAATGTTAAAATTTTTCGGATTGTTAGGAAGCTTACCCTTGAGTGTAACCGTCCATATCCCGCCGCTTATTCCTCGGGAATTATGCAGATTATCACTGTCATCTGCTTCGAAATCAGATATAGGTGTACACTTTTCCGATTTTAGAAATTATCGGCTATATCCCCCGAGCCCGAAAATATCTCGGATGATTCGGCTTTAAGATATGAATTTTAGGGTTCTTTTATGTCAATTTTTTTAGGTGTTTTATTTTCTGTTTGTAGCTTTGGAATTTTTATTGTTAAAATACCTTTGTCATAAACTGCTGTACTTTCGTCTGTTTTTATAGGTTGGTCAAAAGATATTGTTCTTTTGTATTTCCCATATCTGAATTCTGAAGTGTGGTAACGTTCGTTTTTTTCTTCTTCTTTTTTCTCTTCCTTTTCTTCTTGAATTTCAGCGGTAATTGTCATAAAATCGTTGTCAATTTCAACTTCTATATCATCTTTGTCAACTCCAGGCAGTTGAACTTTTACAGTATAGTTTTTGTCATTTTGTTTTATTTCAACTGCAGGACGCCAGATGGAATTCTTTTTTACATTGAGTGGATTTGCCATTGAATGTATTAGCAAAGTGTCTCTTAAAAAATTATTTAATTCATTGTGTATACTATCAAAATATAATTCCGGTTCTCTTATTATTAAGTCGTGTTTCATTATTTATTTTTCCTTTCAGTAACAGCATAATTCTTTTTTGCGGGCATTTCATTCTACTTTAGTTTAGTTAATTGACCATTTATTATGTACTTTCGTGCAATAGAATAAATGATTGTTCAATAAATAATAGCTTAGGGAGGGAACATTATGTCCATAAAAGTTCTTGTTTTTGACTATAGAGAAAGTGAAAAGAATTTTTTTAAAAATAATAAATTTCAAAATTTTGATATAACTTTTTACCGTGAAAGTTTAAATGAAGAAACTGTAAAAAAAATACCTGAGGAAGAATTAAAAAATACTACTGTCGTAAGTGTTTTTATAACTTCTGAAGTTACTGAAAATGTCATCAATTCTTTTAAAAATCTCAGAATAATTTCTACACGTTCAACAGGTATTGATCATATTAATATCAGAGCTGCTGAGGCAAAGAATATTTCAATTGTTAATGTAGAGGGTTATGGATCATATTCTGTAGCTCAGTTTACTATAGCTTTGATGATAGATTTGGTAAGAGGAATTATACCTGCGTCAAGATATGTAAGTGATAGAAAAAACTTATGTACCGATTTTTTGGGGCGTGATATTTCAAAGTTGACTATAGGTGTAGTGGGGACAGGTGCGATTGGGGCTGCAGTATGCAGACTTGCAATGGCATTTGGGATGAAAATTCTTGCTTATGATTTTATAGAAAGGCAGGAATTGGTAAAAACTTCTAAGGTTGAATATGTTGATTTGGAGAAATTAATCAAGGAATCAGATGTTATAAGTTTGCATATGCCTTATACCGGTGAAAATTTTCATATGTTTTCGACTGAGCAGTTTGATATGATGAAGAATTCTGCTTATATAATTAATACTTCACGAGGAGAAATACTTGATACAGTAGCATTATATAATGCTTTGAAAAAAAAGAAAATAAAAGGAGCAGCTTTGGATGTTGTCATGTGCGAGGAGGTTAGTTTTAGGTGTGACAAATTATCCAAAAAACTCAATACAGATTTTACTTGCCTTCAGGAAGCAAAAGCTGTGAAAGAGTTAGCAAAAATGCAAAATGTTATTATTACCCCTCACATTGCATATGAGACACAGGACGCAATTGATTACCTTTTGGAATCGTCTTTCAAAGGGATTTTAGACTGTGTAAAGGGTGGTAATCATTACCGTGTAAACTAGTTTTTTGTCATAATCTGTGAGGAGATTACGTGAAATATGTAATCTTCTCTTTTTTTTAAGACAAAACCTTTTTTTGAAAAATCTTTTATTAAATCATCTGGAGATGGAAATATTTTTTTTGATTCAATTAGATAATTATATGCTGATTTGTTATCAGTAAAAACTCCTGCCAGATTAGGTGCTATTATGTCAAAAAATTTGCTCACAAAATTTTTTTCACCAAAGTCCAAATGCATAAAAGTCCCTTTTGGTTTAAGTATTCTATAAATTTCTTCTATAGCTTTTTCAGGGTTAGCAATGTTTCGTAGTCCAAAGCTAATTGTAGCAAAATCGAAAGAGTTGTCTTCATATGGCAAATTTGTTATATCTCCTTCAAAGTATTGTATTTTTCGGGTTATGTTTTTCTTTTTTGCAATATTAAGCATGTTTTCAGAAAAATCGATTCCCGTAATTTGGGCTTTAGGTTCTATTTTCAAAATTATTTCGGTTAAATCACCTGTACCGCAGCATAAGTCTATAATTCTGTCATGCGGTCTTATCCCCAAATTTTTTATACATTGATGTTTGATATAATTTTGAGTACCAAAAGACATTATGTTATTTATAAAGTCATATTTTTCAGCAATTAAGTTAAAAGTTGTCTTTATTGTTTGTGGTGATTTATCAGGTGTCATAATTTGTTACCTTTTTGCTTAAATTCTATCTTAACATATAATGAGATTATGAACATAGCTTTTGTACCAATAGATAATAGACCCGTATGTTATACCCTGCCTGAGCAAATATGTGCTTTGGACAGTAGTATTAACTTGTCTATCCCTCCAAGAAAATTTTTAGGTGATTTGAAAAAAACTGCTGATGTAGAAAATATTTTTGAATGGTTGAAAAATTTAGAAGACATTGATGCGATTGTACTTTCTTTAGATACTTTAGCTTATGGCGGACTTATTCCATCAAGAAGATGCGAAGATTCTTTTGAAGAAATAAAACAGAGAGTTCTGACTTTGAAGAGTATCCTTTTGCAAAAGAAAGCAAAAATATACGCGTTTTCAAGTATCATGAGAATTTCAAACAACAATGTAAATGAAGAGGAAAAAGAATACTGGAATAAATGGGGAAAAAAAATATTTAATTATTCTTTTTGTATGGATAAGTTTGGTACTGTATGTAAAAATGAAGTACCTGCAAATATTTTAGAAGATTACATTGCAACCAGAAAAAGAAATTTTGAAATTAATAAAATTTATCTTGAATGGCAAAAAGAAGGACTTTTCAATGTGCTAGTCTTTTCTAAAGATGATTGTGCGGAATATGGATTTAATGTTCAGGAAGCAAAAGAACTTGAAAGATTAGGCGGATTTGTAAAGACCGGTGCGGATGAAATTCCGTTGAGCCTGCTTGCAAGAGCAGTAGAGGGTAAAATAAAGATTGCTCCGGTTTTTATTGAACCGGAGTGTAAGGACTTGATATCAAATTATGAGGATGTATCGATTGAAAAATCTGTTAAAGGTCAGTTAGAACTTGCAGGGTGTCAGGAATGTTCTCTTGATGAGGCAGATATAATCCTCTATGTGAATAATTTCCGAGATCATCAAGGGGAGATTGTTATGAAAGTCTCTACTGAAAATTTTTCTGGCAATTTGAAAAAAATATTTGATAAAAATATCCCTTATATGGTAGCAGATGTCAGATTTGCAAATGGTTCTGATAATGCTTTTGTAAAGCAGCTTTTTGAAATGGATTTTGATGAGAATTTTTATGGTTACAGTGCCTGGAATACTTCTGCAAATTCTTTAGGCAGTTTGTTATGTGCTGCAAAAGTTAAATTTCTTGCGAAAAAATACGATAAATCAGCATTTAAAAAACTTCAAATGGTAAGATTCCTTGATGATTGGGCATATCAGGCTAATGTTAGACAAAAACTGGATAGACCTGATGTCTCTTTAATAAAACAAGAGATGACTAATTTTGAATGTAAAGTGTGTGAAAAATTTGGGGTAGAGGCTAATATAAATTATTCCTTCCCTTGGGATAGATTGTTTGAGGTGGAAGTTTGTATTTATTAGATATTTTGTTTTTGGCAATTGCATTAGGTATAGATTGTCTTGTTGTGTCTTTTTCTCAAGGACTTATTTTTACACACAATCGAGTTAAAAATTCTCTCGCTCTTGCTTTTACTATGGGTTTATCACAGGGAATTATGCCTTGTATAGGATATTTTGGTATTAGCGGAATAAGTAACTATGTACAGGCATATAGCAAAATTCTTGTATTTTTAATCTTTTTTGTACTTGGAGCTAAATTTATTTATGAAGCTTTCCAAGAAAAAGAAAAAAATGTTTGTTGTATAGGTCTAAAATGTCTTTTAACTCTAGGTATTGCGACAAGTATTGATGCTTTAGCAGCAGGAGTGAGTTTAAATTTGACTAAAACTCCTTTATTATCCGCTACTTTGTTAATAGGTATTGCTTCTTTTATTATGTCAATATTAGGGTTTTGGTTTGGAAATTTCTTCAAAAGCATGCCTTCAAAATATCTTGAAATTTCAGGTGGCTTGATTCTTATATTATTGGCCTTGAAAAGTGTTTTCATGTAAAAAAAGCATGCCTAAAATGTGCATGTATTCTAAATAATTTACAATTCTTAATAAGATTTAAAATCATGAAAAACCATGCCATGAGCATGATTGCATGTTTTAAAATCTGAAAACCATGTAGCAGTCTGATTTCTGGCATGATTGACTTTTGAAAAACGGCTGTATTGCCCTGATTGCGGGCGTTGTTACAAATGTTAATAATCTCATGCCGCGCCCTTGAAATAATTCCCTTATTTTTTATAATGGAATTAAGGACTAGTGAGAGGTTGAAATTGCCTCTAATAAAGGGGATTGTGGCGGTTTTTTAACTGCCTGATTTGCCGTACTTGGGTAAGATATTAATAAAGTGGAGATTATATAAATTGTTTAGAAGTAGGGATATGGGCAGAGCAGTTGCAGTAAGAAGATGGACGCCAACCGCTCTAGAGTGTTATAAAAGAGGTTGTAACTGTGAAGGATGTTTTTATAAAGACTTTTTTAGCGGTTCATCTCAAAAATGTCAAATGAAAGCTTCCGTTTTGGAATTGGTTCGTGTAATCGGTACTCCAAATGTAGAATTGCAACAATTCATCATAGAAGATTAGCTTTGGGACTTTTAAAATTGCTGTAAATATGTTATAATGTACAAGCAGTATGTTATAGGAGGTCCATCATGCACATTTATGTTAACGGAAGAAACATTGAAATCACTGAAGCTATCAAAGCTTATGTGAAAGAAAAATTTGGCAAAGTTGCAAATCATTACGATCAAATCCAAGGTATTGATGTTGTGCTATCAGTGATTAAAAATCCTGCTGCTTCCGGCAAACACGTTGCAGAAGTCAGCTGCAAGATGAATACAGGAGTTGTTCGTTGCGAAGAAGCTGCTGATTCTATGTATGAAAGTATTGATTTGTTGGCTGACAAATTAGACAGACAAGTTAAAAAATTCAAAGACAAAAGTCTAGGATCTGACAAGTCGTCAATAAGAACAGATGCAGGTGAAGAAGAACCTGCTGAAGTTGTTGAAGAATAATAACAGAAAGCAAAGAGGTGCTTATATAGCACCTCTTATTTTAAGAGTAGAACAGGGATTATGATAAATAATAAAAAAGTAGTAATAATAATGCCGGCTTACAACGCCGAAAAGACCTTAAAACAGACTTATGATGAAATTTATAAACCTTTTGTTGATGAGGTTATTCTAGTAGATGACAATTCTCAAGATAATACGAAGCTTGTATCAAAAGAATTGAATATTACAACAATTGTGCATAAGGAAAATAAAGGATATGGTGGTAATCAAAAGTCTTGTTATAAAGCTGCTTTAAAAGCAGGTGCGGATATTGTGGTGATGCTTCATCCAGACTATCAATATACTCCAAAGCTTATCCCTGCAATAGTTTCTATGATGGCTTTCGGACAATATGATGCTGTAATGGCTTCAAGGATGCTTGGAAATTCTGCTTTAAGAGGTGGTATGCCTTTTTACAAGTTTGTTGCAAATAAGTTTTTGACTTGGTTTGAAAACTTATTTACCGGTGAAAATTTGACTGAATATCATACAGGTTTCAGAGGTTTTACTAAGGAAGTACTTGAAACCCTTCCTTTGGGTGAGTGTGATGATGACTTTATTTTTGATAATGAAATGATTGCATTATTGTTTTACAATAATTTTAAAATAGGTGAAGTGTCTTGCCCTACAAAATATTTTAAAGAAGCATCTTCTATTAATTTTGTTCGCTCTTGCAAGTATGGACTTGGAGTTTTAGCTGTCAGTATCAAATACAGGCTAGCAAAAATGGGCTTGAAATCAAGGATATTCCGTCCTGATGCTAAGAAGTTAGATCTTGATACCGAAATTGAATATTATTTTAAATAACTACCAAGGATATTCTTCTTTTATCGTCCAGTTATCAAGTTCTATAACCCTTGAACAATAACTTCCTGGACCAAACACTCCACCTCGAGCTTCACGATTGCATTGTCCGCTTGTGCCAGCACCTAGTGCATAGGCTCTTGTGAATGGATTTTGGTACTGACTGTATGTGTTTAATTCGTTGTTGTAAATACTGAAAGCAAAAACGTCTCTTGCCATTTTATTTGGTCCTCTGTCTCCGTTTAAATCAACAAGGATGTGGAATGGTTGAGCCATGTATCTGTTAAACCATACTGAAAATACAACTCCATCAGCCATGTGCAATGTAGCAAGATCTAAGTTGCATGTCGTATTGTTTAATCTTCTATATTGGATTCTAGTTCTGTCACTAATTTTGGTTTATTTAATATAAGGAGCATAGTATTTTCGCATGAAACTAGCTTCGTTCAATGTATAATCCCAGTCTTTGACATCTCCATAATCTACTTTTGCAGCTGCTGTTGCTTGTTTAAGTGTAGAAAAAGTTTTTTTCAAATGAGTTGCAGTTTGTTCTTTTTGATAATTTGTAATTAATGCAGGCATAGTTAACGCTGCAACTATTCCAAGCACCCCGAGAGTTATAAGTACTTCTGCTAAAGTAAATCCTAATTTTTTATTATAGTGATATGGCATATCACTATGGTAGCATGTTATTTTGGATTTGTAAAACTGTAAACTGGAATCCCTTATTATATTAGCCTTTTCGGGGGGGGGGCGATTCTAAAAGCTTTCTTCTTAACCATAAAAAATCCTCCAGCAAAATTTTCTTCTTTTTTATTATCACATTATTTTTATAATTATGTCAAGTTTTTCAACAAAAGAAGACTTCGCATTTGCAAAGTCTTCTTTTTAAATCCTTTTTGTTTTAATTCCGACTACTAAAAAGTAGTAGCAGGTTTTTTCTGAGCTGTAGCTCCAGGGATTGATTGCCAGTTAGCAGCCATAATCTTTTTGAATGATTTTAAAGCTGTATCTTCTAATTCGCCAAGTTCTTCAGCTTCCATAATTAATTCTCTTAAAGGAAGCAAAGCTCTTTGGTCACGAAGTACACCTAGTGCTGCTGCTGCACCAGCTCTTACTAATTCATTTTCAGAACGGTTTTTCATAACGTCAATCAATGCAGGAACTGCTTTTGTATCATTTAATTTACCTAAAGAAGTTACGGCATAAATTCTTACGTTAACCCATTCGTCATACAACATATTGATAACCTTATCAACAGCTTTTTTGTTGCCGATTTCACCCAATGCACGAGTTGCATCGCATCTAACATTAACTTTTTCGTGGTCTAAAGAAGCAATCAAAGCATCAGTTGCAACATCACCAATTTCGATTAAAGCATCAGTTGCTGTGATACAAACTTGAGGGTTTTCATCGTTTAGCGCTTCAACTAGAGGTTCTACAACAATTTTTCCGCCTAAACGACCTAATGCACGAGCTGCACGAACTCTAACATCTACGTTTCTGTCCTCACGTAATGATTCAATTAAGTGAGTTGTTGCTTTAGAATCACCAAGTTCGCCTAATGCACGAGCTGCATATAATCTTACAGAACCGTTTTTATCGTGTTTTAAAACTTCAATAAGCGGTTCAACAGCTTTAGAGTCACCCATTTCACCTAAAATACGGGCAGCATTATATCTAACTTTTTCCGAATTACTTGTTTTTAAATCTGTTAATAATTCATCAAAAGATTTTTTAACTTGTTTTTTCTTGCTGTTAACACTAATTGTCATTCACTTTCCTCCGACACACAATATTAAATTCTACTACACTTATGTTTTAATAAAAAATTTTTAGAATAAAATATTGCCTTTTTTACCTACTTATATTAATTTTTATTAACATTATTTTTTTGTATGTCTTTTTACCTTTTACCAAGTGCAGTTTAGGGTCGTTAAATTTTTTAAGGGTAAAACTAACACTTTATACATGTAATATAACATATTTTTTAATTTAATGCTTGAATTGCATCAAATATTTTAAAATTGCTCTTGATTGTTTTTTTAATAAAAGAGGTCTTACGCTTATATATTAATCAAATTTGTAACAATTCTTAATCAATACTACTCACTACAGATAGTAATAATAAACTCACTACCCTCTCCAACCTTACTATTTACAATGATTTCGCCTTTGTGTTTTTCTATTATTTTAGAACAAATAGCTAGCCCAAGTCCTGTTCCAACTCCTGCACTTTTTGTGGTAAAACCTGCTGTAAATATCTTGCTGAGCTGGTTTTGGGGTATTCCTTTCCCGGTATCTTTTATCTTTATAATAAGTTTATTGTTAACAAATTCAGTCGAGATTGTAATTTTTCCATTACCCTCTATTGCTTGGCATGCATTAATTAAGATGTTTGTAAAAACTTGATTGAGCATGTTTGGAAAACATTTAATAGTCGGGATTTCACCATAATTTTTTATTACTTCAATTCTATTTTTTGTTTCATGTCTAATTAATTCTAAAGTAAGATCCAGCTCTTTATTAATATCAGCTTCTTGTAATTCTGCTTCATCAAGGCGAACGAATTTTTTTAGAGATGTAACTATGTTACTTATTCTATTTACAGCTTCTTTGTCTATTTGATTTATATCGGTAAGCATTTCTTTCAATTCGTCGTTTTCTATTGAATCAAGCAGTTTTGCGACGATTCCGTTGTTGGATTTAATTGATGCTACAGGAGTATTTATTTCATGTGCTACTCCGGCTACTAATTGACCAAGTGAGGCCATTTTTTCTGAATTAATAAGCTGAATTTGAGTTTCTTTCAGTTCTTTTAGGGTATTTTTTAATTCTTTAACTGTTTGAATATTTTTTTGATAGAGTTCTGCTCTTGTTATTGCGTTTGATAATTGTGTTGAAATTGCTTCAAGAATTTCTATCTCTTCATTAAGTTCTCGTTTTTGATAACTTAGTAAAACTATGACTCCCATTAGGTTTTGAAGGTGATGTATAGGGATAATTATTCTTAGAACTGTTTGTTTAAATGGTTTTGCATCAGCGTATTCTACGAGAGAATTTGATACGGCAATTTCTTTTCTAGCAATAGTTTCAGTTGTTTTTGAGTCAAAGTGAATTTTTTTATCCGCTTTAGGTTTTTTTTCTCCGTAGATTTCTTTTATTGAAAAAGAATCTCCTTCTGATTTTGCGTAATATGCTTTGAATGAACTGAACATTACAGCTAATTCTTTTAGGGCAGATTGTACAATTTGTGAAAGGTCAATGCTTTCTCGAATATTGTTTGAAACCTTGTTTATGAGAGCGATACGGATTGCTTGACTTTGAGCTTTTTGTTTTATTTTTTGCAAGTCTTTGTTTTCTTCCAGAAGTTGTTCGTACTTTTCTTTCAATTTTAAATTTTCTTTGTAAACATCATTCAACTTATTTTGTGCGCTTACGTCTGTAAAAAATATGATTGTGTAGTGTCCCCTTTTTATTGATTGGAGATCATAATAAAATATTCTGTTTAGTTCTGATTGATAAGATATTCTTGCAAAAAAATTTTCCTTAGAGTTAATAGCATGGTATATTGGAGAATAGATTTCGATATTTTCAGCGTCGAGTGGACAAATGTCAAATCCTGTATTGTGAGAGAATTTTTTTAGATTTTCAAACCCCTTAAACCATCTTTTAAAAGTATGGTTTCTATAAACGACTTCATTTTTTTTATTTAATATGATGACAGCATCCCTAAACTGTCTGAAAATATCAAATTTTTTCATATAAATATTATATTTCAATCTGGTAAAGTGGGCAATTTATTTAAAATGTAGCAATATGTTGTCGAGAGAAGTTATATATAGAAAATAAAATTTGACGGAGGTTCGATGAGTGGATTTAAAAAAATAGGTGAAAAGATAAAATTTTATAGAGAAAAACGAGGCCTATCAAAGGAAATTCTTGCAAAAAGGACTTATATGACTGTGCAAAAATTGAATGAAATTGAAAATGGTGATATTGTATACCAATTTTGGACTTTGCAAAAAATAGCGAGAGCTTTGGATATAGATCTGCCCGGATTATTAAATTTTGAATAAAAAAAAGACCGCTGAAAATTCAAGCGGTCTTTTTTATTATTTGTGTAAACTATGCATTTACTAAACTTTTAGCTCTTTCTAATTGAAGAGTACAAGTTGTAACATCACAAACACAAGATGGACCAAAGTATTGAATTGCACCAGGGAATAGATATCTGTCATTCAATGCCCAGTCTTCTCTGTTTTGTTCAAGTTGTTTGAATACCGGTCCGTCCAATTTTACAAGAGCTTTTTGAATTACAGGTTTCATTGCACCATGACGTCTTTCCATATTCATCATCATAGTTAGAGGAATACCGCCGGCAATCCATTTGTCAGCTGATTCTGTAAGATTTCTTACTGATGACAAGTAACCAGTTAGACCGAAATTGATTAATGCAAAAGCGTTGAAGCCTAGTGAGTAGCAGTAATCAGCATCAAAGTTTGATGGGAATGCACATCTGCCTTCATATCCAAAGAAGTGTGATTGTGCATTAAATTTACCAATATAAGCTCCTTGAGACTTCAATTCATCAAGTCTTGTTTGAATCATTTCGATTAACAATTTTTCAGTTTCAATTTTAGATACTTGAACGTTACCGTGAGGGTCACGATCAGCTAACAATTGAGTTTTGATAAGTGCAGGCAAAGAGTTATAAACTTTTGCGTTTGCTGGTTCTAGTCTGTTTTCTACGATATCGAATTTGTCACGAATAGTTGTTGCGTTAACAAAATCAGGATCGTTTTCTAATGCAGCCATGATATCGTTAAGGTTTGCAATCATAGATTTCATTTCAGGAATAAATTCTATCAAACCTTCCGGAACAATCGCAATACCAAAGTTTTTGCCCATATCAGCACGTTTAACTATGATATCACACATATAGTTAATTATGCTTTCTAAAGACATTTTCTTTTCTTCAACTTCTTCAGAAATTAAAGTGATGTTTGGCTGAGTTTGCAAAGCTGCTTCTAATGCTACGTGAGAAGCACTTCTACCCATGATTTTTACAAAGTGCCAATATTTTTTTGCAGAATTTGCATCACGTTCAATGTTTCCGATAAGTTCAGCATAAGTTTTTGTAGCTGTGTCAAATCCGAAAGAAATTTCGATTTGATCGTTTTTCAAGTCTCCATCGATTGTTTTAGGACATCCGATTACTTGGATACCTGTATTGTTTTTTACAAACCATTCAGCCAAAAGTGCTGCGTTAGTATTAGAATCATCTCCACCAATAATTACTACTGCTGAGATGTTAAGTTTTTTACATACATCCAGTGATTTTTGGAATTGTTCTTCTGTTTCAAGTTTAGTTCTACCTGAACCAATGATGTCAAAACCACCAGTGTTTCTGTATGCATCCATGAATTTGTCATCAAATTCAACATATTTTCCATCAATGATACCTGAAGGTCCACCTAGGAATCCATATAATTTGTTGTTTGAATTTGCTTGTTTTAATGCATCGTAAAGACCTGCAATAACGTTGTGTCCGCCAGGAGCTTGTCCGCCTGAAAGGATTACACCTACATTTCTTACTTCTGATGATTTTGAAGAAGAACTGTTTTTGAATGTAACAACAGGTTTTCCGTAAGTATTTTTGAATAAATCTTTAATTTGTTCTTGATCTCTAACTGATTGAGTTGCAGAACCTTCAACCATTTCCAAGTTGTTAATACCGTTAGATAGGCATTCAGGAAGTTTTGGTTGATACTTTAATCTTTCGATTTGTAGTGGTGAAAGTTTTTCCATATTTCTCTTCCTTCTATTGAGTAATACTATTTACAGTTACATTTTACAATAAAAAAAATCTATTTTACATGATTAATATCATAATCGTTTTATTCTATAGTAGTTATGTTTTTTAATTTCCAATTAATGAATATTGTTCAAATGGTAAAATATTAGTTTTTATAATATAATAATTACAGCTAGTTATAGGGAGATGTGAAATGGGAAAAAATAGAATCGGAATTGATGTTGGTGGTACAAATGTAAAAATAGCTCTTGTTGATGACAAGGGTAATATTATATATTCAAATTCCGTACCTACTCGTGCAGAAATGGGATATGAATATACTGTCAACAATATAAAACAAGCTATTTATGACTTGATGAAAGAAACAAAACTTTCTACTAAAGATATTGAAGGTATAGGTTTTGGCTTCCCGGGACAGGTGGATTATAAGGCAGGTATTGTGAGAAATGCTCCTAATATCCCTGGTTGGGTTGATGTGCCTATTGCAAAATTGATAGAAGATGAATTTAAAATTCCTACACGAGTTGATAATGATGTTAGATGTGCTGCTCTTGGAGAATTGAATTATGGTGCCGGTAAAGGTTGTGAAAATCTTATTTGTATTACTGTAGGTACAGGTATTGGATCCGGACTTATTGTAAACGGAAAATTGGTAAGAGGTGCTTCCAACGCAGCAGGAGAAATCGGTCATATTAAACTTCAAATGGAAGGTGGCCCTTTATGTGGATGCGGTGACACCGGATGTATGGAAGCTTTTGCTTCAGGTCCTTCAATTGTAGCTATGGCTGAGGATTATATAAAGGGAGGAAAATCTACTAAATTCCGTGAAATGGCTAATGGTGGACAAATTACTCCTTATATTGTATGCGAGGCTGCAAAAGCTGGAGACCCTGTTGCTCAAAGAATTTTTACAATAATGGGACAATATATCGGTATAGGTATGGCAAGTGTAGTTAACTTGTTGAATCCTGAAAAAATTATTATTGGTGGTGGTGTTGCTGATGCGGGAGAATTCCTTCTTGCACCTTTAACAGAAACTTTGAAGAAACGTGCTATGAAGATAGCAGGCTCAGCTGTGGAAGTTGTTCCTGCTCAGTTAGGTAACACTGCAGGTGTAATCGGAGCAAGCTTACTTATTGAATCGTAATTATGGCAATATATTTTCTATATGGAGAAGAAGATTATAATATTGAACAGGAAATCGGGAAATTAAAAAAAGGGCTCGATAAAAATTTTCTTGAAATGTCTTTCAAGACATACGATAACCCAAAATTTCCCGATTTAATTTCAATACTTCGTTCTCAGCCAATGATGTTTGGGAAAATGCTTGTGGTGATAAATTGCCTTGATTATTTCTCAAAAACTTTTGAAGACAAAGAAATTAAAGAAATTGAAAAAGCTCTTGATGACAACAATGAAAACCTTGATATTGTTTTTGTTGCTCAACTACCAAGGAATGAAGGCAAAAAACTTGACAGCCGTAAGAAATTTTTTAAACTGCTGGCAAAACATAATGCTAAAGAATGTGCGGTTATACCTACCTACAAAACAGCTGAACTTGAAAGCTGGATTATAAAGCAGGGTAAGTCTAAAGGTTTAAAATTTGAGAAAGATGCTCTTACCGCAATTATCGCCCAAATCGGAAATAATTTAAGACAAATTGATGGTGAGTTGGACAAATTAAAGCTGTTTGTCTATCCGAAAGATAATATTACAGCCGGTATGGTGAAGGAAATTTGTATATCAAATGAGGATTTGTTTGCTTTCTCTGATTACTTAATGGAAAATGAAAAAGATAAGGCTCTATTGGAATATAGAAAACTTCTTGAGACAAGATATCCGCTTGAAATTCTATCTACTTTACAGACAATGCTCAGAAGGTGGATTATATTGAAAGCTAAGGCTCAAAGCTCATCGGCGTTTGAACTTGCAAAACTTACCGGCATGCACGAATATGTTGTAAAATTGAATTTGCAAAAGTTGAAAAAAACTAACTTGAAAGATTTAGTAAAGTTAAAACAAAATCTGACAGAGGCGGAATATCGGATAAAATCTGGTCAGGCTTTTGATGTAGAAAAAGAAGTTGAAAATGCCTTATTCAGATAAAATTTCTAAAACATATTAAAATAATACAGGTAAATTTATGAATGATTTAAAAGAACAGTATCCATTTTTAATGAAATATTTTAACAGCGGCATATGTGACGATGGTAAAAATATTGCTCATTGTATTCTTTTTTATGGTTCTGATTTACAGGCTCAATATGATTTAGCTCTCGAAATTGCAAGGTTACTTAATTGCAAAGAATCACGTTCTCAAGATTGTCAATGTTTAAATTGTAAGTGGATTAGAGAAAATAATCATCCTGCAGTGTTGACAATTTCAAAAGTTGATAACAAACCTTCTGATGATTCTTCAAAAACCGTAATTTCAATTGAACAGGCTAGGATGATTAAAAATGATTTGTTAGTGACATCAGATTATCATAGGGTTTTGATTTTTTGTGATAAGGATAAAGATGGTAATATTTGCGGACTTAATCAACAGAATTTTCAAGCTGATGCGGCTAACGCTTTGTTGAAAACTTTTGAGGAACCTCCATCAAATACAACTTTTATTTTTCTGACAAAAGATAGATCAGATATGATTACTACAGTGGTTTCTCGAGCTCAGTGTTTCTATGTGCCATCTATGAAAGATGATGTAAGAAATTTTGAACTTGTAAAAGATTTTATGGATGAGTATTGGAAAATTCAAAGAGCCGATGTACTTGATTTTAACGATAAAATTTTGGAAGCTGTTAGGGAAAATGATCCTGAACAAATTTTTACTCAAATGCAGAATTACATAGTTATGATTATAAAATCAAATATTCAAAATTTACCGTTGAAAGTTAAATTGATTAGTGATATAAAAATAATTGAAAAAGCTAAAAAAGAACTTAAGCTAAACATGAATATCCAGACTATTGTCGAAAATTTGAGTTTTAACATTGTTTTGTAGCAAAAAGTTTTTTTCTTGTGTTTTAAGATTTTTTGATTAGGAATTATGAGGATTAACATTATGAAAATAGCAGGCGGTATAAATCAAAAAGGACATATATTTGTAAATAGTTTTAATGATGCTGGCAATATACTCACAAAAAGATTGATAAAAAATGGTAAACAGTATGATTATTACTATGAAAATTCTGCTAAAAAACTGGGATATGATTGTGTTTTAATTACACATCCAAAAACCGGCAAACAGTATGTTAAAGAAGCTCCTGAAAGATATAATTGGTTTAAAGGGATATTAAAAAGTATTTTTGGGGATGCTGATATGAATATTGTTAAAGATAAAAATGGGGAAAAGTACATAACATATTCAACATTGGATCTTGATGATTTTTATAACAGAAGTACAGGTGAGAATGTTATGGGAGATTTTTATCGTAACGTAACAGGCTATACCAACAAAGAAGTGGATAAAGAACAATCAAGATTAGAAAAGTTTTTTACCAGAGTAAACCCTAACAAAGACAGACAGACTTTGAATATAAGCGAATATGTTAAACAATAGATTTGAATATTAGTATAATTATTAAAACAAAAGTTATTGTCTGTATTTTTCCATAAGTTTTTTCGCTTTTTCCTCAAGTTTTGCTTGTTTAGCGATGTTATGGAGTTCTTTTTCTGCCGGAGTTTTTACTCTAAACATATTTAGAATCCATACTTTTAAAAGTTTCATTCCGGTTTTGGAAAAAATCGGAACACTTATTCTTGGTTGTTTTGGGAGTTTTTGTGTAATGTCGTAATTATCCAAAGCTTCTTTTGCATATTCAATAGACGATTGACGGAAGTTTTTGTAATTTCCTTTTATAGCGGAAAGCATTTGTTCATCCCTTAGCTGCATTAATCTTTTTGCAGTAGCTTTTTCGCTTTCACTGAAGGTTATTTTTGGAATTTTTGCCATATTACATACCCCTTTTTGGAAAATTATTTTATATTAACATTTTTTTTGTGTCAACTAAATTATAAATTTTCCGTTTTCATATATTAATTTGTCATCGGCAAATATTTTTCCACCATTTTTCATGTTTTTAATCATGTCCCAATGTAGGCCGGATACATTTTTTCCACCAGTTTCAGGGTAAGAAGCTCCTACAGCCATATGTATTGAACCGCCAATTTTTTCATCAAAAAGTATGTTTCCTGTAACCTCTTGAATTTCATCATTTGTCCCGATTGCGATTTCTCCTATACCTTTAGAACCTTCATCCATGTTAAACATAGCTTCTAGATAATCTTTTCCTGTATCTGCATCAAATTTTACAATTTGTCCGTTTTCAATCCACAAGTGGACTCCTGTCGCAGAATTTCCGCGATAGTTTTGTGGAAAATCAAAATAAATTTCTCCATTTATTCCATCTTCTACAGGTGATGTGAAGACTTCTCCATCAGGATAATTGTTTAAACCTGAACAGCTTATCCATTTTCTGCCTTCTACGTTAAATGTTATATCTGTTTTTTCTCCAACAATTCGTAAATTTTTTGTGTTATTTAGATAATTTGCCCATTTAGTTTGTTTTTCATCAAGATCTCGAAGTTTTTCAACCGGATTTTCAAGATCAAGGTAGCAGGATTTGAATAAAAATTCAGAATATTCATCAAGGGACATTTTAGCTTCTTGTGCTAATGCGTGAGTTGGAACATCTGCTACAACCCATTTTGCTTCCCCTTTTGCTGAACGTTCCATTAAGGTTTTTGATAGTTCTTGTGAAGCTTTTGAACGTTTTGCAAGTTTTTTTAAATCAGCTCTTGCCATATTTTTGGTATTCATAGGAGCACCTATTGAGATAAATTTGTCAATTGTTTCATATTCCATTTTTATTATTGGATCTATGTATTCAAGTTGTTCATCAGAAGCTAGTTTGATAAAAATATCTGACATATCATCATATGATGTTCTTAAGATAGGATGTGCACCTTTTTCAAGCACCCTTTTATAAAGAGCTTTTACAAGTTCTTTTGCGTAAATACTAGTTGCTCGAATTTGTACTAAATCACCTTTTTGTACATCTGTAGAATAATCTACCAAAACTTCTGCATATTTATCCCAAATTGTTTTCATAATATCTCCTGTTTTTCTTCTTATTAAAATAGCGTCATTAAAAATATTTGACGCTATTCTAAATTAATTATACACGATTAAAAATTAACAGACTATTCTTCAAGTGATTCATGTCCGCTTTTATGAGATTTCAAAAGTACTCCGCGTTTTGAAGTTTGAATAAAATCTATCATTTTTTCAATATATTCGTTCATTGGAATTTCTGCTTTAATTTTTTCAATAGCTTGAGTTGTGTTGTATTCATCGGAAATTAACAATTTGAACGCTTCATTTACGTGAGTTCTTACATCTTGAGGAACTCCACGACGTTTCATAGCTATTACGTTAAGTCCGCGAGGAACAGGTGGTCTGCCTTCTCCTTTTGAGTATGGCAAAATATCTTGACGTGATGCTGAAAATCCGCTAATAATAGCCATATCGCCGATTCTTATATTTTGATGGAATACGCTCATTCCGCCAACAAATGCACCAAAGCCAACATGTACATGGCCACCGAGTGTTACAAGGTTTGCCAAAATTACTTGGTCATCAAGTACGCAGTTATGAGCAACATGAGAGCCTACCATAAGCAGACATTTTTTACCGATTCTTGTTGTATAATCTCCACAGGCAGCTCCTCTGTGTACAGTTACGTTTTCTTTAATAATAGTACCATCACCTATTACAACTTTTGTAGGTTCTCCTTTGTATCCTAAATCTTGAGGTTCTGAACCTATTGTCGCAAATGGTGAAATTGTGCAATCATCACCTATTTCAGCAAATTCAATATTAGCATTTGAAATAACTCTTGTTCTGTGCCCTATTGTAACATTTTCTCCTATAACAACGTATGGTCCGATTATTGCATCATCAGCAATCTTTGCTGTTGGGTGTATAATCGCAGTTTTGTCTATCATAAATTCCTCTCTTTCCTGTAATATAAGTCAATTATATTACAAATTTCGAAAAAGTGGCGGATATTTATATTATTTTAATACACCTATTACAAGTTCATCTGTTACTATAGGAGGTTTACCTTTTAAGTTTTCCATTTCAATATATGTCTCATCAAGTAATTTTTTAAATAGTTTTATAAATTGTTCTGCATTATTTTGTTTCATGTTGTAAAACAAAACCAATTTATAAATTTCTTGAATTTCTTGAGCATCATGTATTTTTAATGTTATGTCATGGCCGTTTTTATGATCAAAAATTGTATCTTTTATTAACTTTCTAGTTATTTCTATATTATGTCTTGTGCTTTCAGAGATGTTTTTATTTAATATTTTTTTAAGCTCTTTAGAAATTTTCATTAATGTTATCATATAAGTATTTGCCATCATTGAGCTTTGGTCATAACCTGTTTGTTCTGAATAGTCATCAATAAATTTTGGGGTGTATTTGCTTAATTCATTCCCGAATCCTTCATCAAGTTCCGGTTTATGTTTGTAAACTTTGAAGTTGAAATCGATTCCTTTAAGGTTAATATTTTTCTTATCAGCCCATTTATAAAAATTTTCTTTGAATTTATCAGGAGTTATGTCGATAATGAAAAATTTATTTTGATCTTCTTTTTCTTTTTTCCAAGCATGTTCCATATTTTTTGAGAAAGATTTTCTTGCCCATTCATTTTGACCCCAGAATTGTTTCATTATTTCTGATTGATCTTTTGTGAGTTTTAAAGGATTTTGCATGATTATTGAAGAATCTATTTTTTTTGATTTTAAAAATTTTGCAAGTGCAGCTTTAATTCTGTCTGCTCCAAAAATATTCCAAGCCATTTTAACTACTCTGGAAAATTCTTCTGCTTTTTCCGGATTATTGCGGTAGAATTCTTTTTGTCTTTCTGACATTTGATATATTTTTTCAGGGTTTTCAGAGTAATGTTTAATAAGCTCTTCGGAAATTCTTTGTTTGTGTTCCTCACTAAGAGGTCCACGTTTTATATACACTGGTTCTCCGTCTTCCATTTGAGCTTTTCTATCTAATGCTGCAAGTCTTTTTTCAGTCATTTTTTTTGCCAGACGTTCATTGTATTCTGCATCAGAAAATTTTAGGATATGTCCATAATTTTTATCAGCTCGGGGGATATTTAATTTTTTCATTGTATAGTATAAATCTTTTCCATCAGAGTACCTTTTTAGGTCATTTAATGAAAAACCTTCTCCCCAATATAATTTTATTAATTGTACGGATAAATCTTCATCATTATCAAAATATTCAAGTTCTCCTTTTTTGAATGCATCTATGAAAGAACCGTTTTCACAGTTAACATCTTTAGACGAGATTACGCCCTCAAATTCAGGGAATCTGGATTTAATTTCCTCTAAAGATGTACATTCTTTAAGATTGGAGAAATATCTTTTGTGTATATCAATAAGATTTTCTTTTGCTTT
The DNA here is from genome assembly GCA_944327275.1 of Candidatus Gastranaerophilales bacterium. Classification (GTDB taxonomy): domain Bacteria; phylum Cyanobacteriota; class Vampirovibrionia; order Gastranaerophilales; family Gastranaerophilaceae; genus Stercorousia. The sequence goes on from CALVHB010000016.1 coordinate 66,826, forward strand.
ATTCCCTTCAGATAAAATCATTCCTGCCCATTCTCTTATATTTTTTGGGTAGACTGATGAGTTTTTTTCGGCAAATTTATCCAACTGTCGAATAGTTTCTGCTAAATTCAAACTGTAACCGCCGGTAAAGGCCAAATATTGCGCGGTAGTAGGGAGGATATTTGACGTTTGCGGCTGTTGTCCATTTGATGTGGGTTGTTCTGTATATTTATAAGATTGTGGGGTTTTAGTAATTTGATAATTTTGTACGTTATTAATTTTCATATTTTCACCTTTATATATAAAGGTGAAAAATAATTTTTTTTTGCTAGTAAAACAAAAATAAATCAGAAAAAATTTTTCTGATTTATTTTTATGTTTTTATTTATTTAATTTTTAAAGTTGATTAACTATTTTAAAGCAAAAGTCATATCTGCTTCTACACAAACTTTTCCGTCAACTTTACCAACACCGTGAGCTTTGCAAACAGGTCCTTTTACTTTTGTAAGTTCTACTTCCATTTCAAATCTGTCACCAGGTCTTACGATATTTTTGAATCTTACGTTATCTACTCCTGCGTACAAAGTTAGTTTTCCTGTGAATTCAGGCATTGTCATTAAGATAGGTGCTGAACATTGTGCCATTGCTTCTAATTGCAATACGCCAGGCATGATTGGGTTATTTGGGAAGTGGCCTTGGAAAAATTCTTCGTTCATTGTTAAGTTTTTATATCCTTTTGCGCTTTTCCCAGGGATACATTCAGTAATTCTATCCACAAGTAAAAACGGATAGCGGTGAGGAATCATTTTCATGATGTCCATAATGTCAAAACTTAATGCTTCTGTTTTTGTTTCTTCTGTCATTTTTTCTCTCCTTATTTACATTCTATCAATTTATCTTTCAAAATTTTTGCTGTTTTAATATGTACAGCATGTCCTGCTTCTTTTACCAAAATCTGGCATTTTAAATTTAAAGGATTGATACCTGTGAGGTATAAATCTCCTATTAAATCAAGCATTTTATGTTTTATCGGTTCATTTTCAGATCTTAATTCGGATGTATAACCTTCATCTTGAAGACCCAAAGTATTTTCAATATTTACACCTTGAGCAAATCCAAGCATTTGAAATTTTCTTAAATCTTTATAAAATCCGAAAGTTCTTGCTTCAATTATTTCCTGTTTGTTTTTAGGGTTGTATGAAACCCAGCGTCTTGTTAAATCAGGATGATCATAATTTACAGCATATGAAACGTATAATTCTTTGTCAGGTAAAATCACAAGACTTGTCTTATCGTTCAAATAATATACAGGCTCACTTACTGTGTAGTATTTTGGTTTTTCAAAAAGATGTTTTTCTATACCTGCTTTTTCAAATAGTTCTACCCATTTTTTAGAACTGCCGTCCAAAGCTGGGACTTCCATCTCGTCCATACAAATATCAATGCTGTCAATTCCGCAAAAAGCTAATGCTGCACTCAAATGCTCTGTTAACATAGCTTTTGCTTTGTTGTTACCAAGTACTACACAATGATCAGTGGATAGTACGTTATCAACGCTTGCTTCAAAAGCTTCTGAACCTTTTACAAAATATCTTATCTTCCCTGTCTTTGAAGGAAAAAAGTTTACAGTACAAGGTTTATTTTTCATTAGACCGTTGCCGGTGATTGATATTTCCTTAAGAATTGTGGTCATTGTTTATGTTATCCTCAAATTCTTTTAGTAACGGTTCATATTTTCTGAATTTTGAAAATATTTCTTGAGCATCTTTTAATGTTTTTAGTTGTTTAATGAAATCTTTTCTAGGCATAGCAGGAATACCAACAACTATTGATTTTTCAGGGAATGATTTTGTAACACCTGCTTTAGCTGTAATAATAGTATCAGAACCAATTTCAATATGGTCTGCAAGTCCTGCTTGGCCTGCGATTGTTACTCTGTCTCCAATTACACAGCTTCCTGCAATACCTACTTGTGATACGATAAAGCAGCCTTGCCCAACTTTACAGTTATGTCCAATCATTACAAGGTCATCAATTTTTGTGTTATCGCCTATTACGGTATTTTCTATTGTACCCCTGTCAATTGCAGTGTTAGCTCCTATTTCAACATTGTTACCTATTTCAACAGAGCCTATTGAAGGGATTTTGAATATAACTTGTTTAGTTAAAGCTTCTTTTATTTCCCCTTCTTTTCTTGCTTGTTCAATGTTATCAGGATTTTCTGTTACAAAGCTGAAACCGTCAGCTCCAAGAGATACTCCATGATGTAGGATAACATCATTACCAACTTTTACGCGATCACCAATATTTACACCCGCATGGAAGAAACAATTTTTACCAATTTTTGCTCCCCCTCCAATGTATGAGTTTGCTAAAATCTTTGTGTTATCGCCGATTTCTGCATCATGAGAAATTACAACATTAGGTCCGATTTGAACATTTTCACCTAATTTAGCTGTTTCATGTACTACTGCTGTAGGGTGTACTCCTTTATTTACTTCAGGTGCAGTGTAGAAAAGATTTAGAAGTTTCATCATAGCTAATCTAGGTCTTTCTACTTCAATTGTTGTGAAACCGTCAATTTGTACTCCAAGAGGTACTAATGCAGCTTTAGCTTTTGATTTTGCCAGGTTTGCAATTTCTTCTTCTCCAAGAGCTAGAGCTAAAGTGTTTTCATCAGAAAGCAAAGGTGGTGCAATTTGTGTAATTTTAACATCTGATACCTTTGTCAACATTCCGCCTGTTAGTTGCGTAATTTCTTCTAATGTAAAAGTTTTCATATATATGTCTCCTTTTGTAATTTATTGTTTTTTCATTTTTTCAATGGTGTTTGTTGTTGATTTGCCTTGAACGAATTCAATAAATTCAACTCGTGTTTTATTTTTTATCATAATATCTGCTTCAGGCAGTGTTTCCATATTGTAATCTGCACCTTTTGTGTAAACATCCGGTTTTATTTCATCTAAAAGATTCTTAGGACTATCTTCATCAAATAATACCACATAATCCACACATCTCAAAGCGCTTAATATTTCAGCTCTGTCGTTTTCATTGTTAATTGGGCGAGTAGGGCCTTTTATGCTTTTTACAGATTTGTCTGAATTTAACAAAACTATTGAAAAATCCGCAAAAGATTTTGTTTTTTCTAAATATCTTACGTGTCCAACGTGTAAAATATCAAAGCATCCATTAGTACATACAACGGTTTTTCCTGAATGATGGATTGCATCTACTAAAGCCCTTATATCTTCTCTTTTTACTAACATATCCCTTCCTTTATATAGAAGTTATTTTAGCAGAAAAAACCCTAAAAATCCCTAAAAGTTACCTTTTGTTAAGCATTAAAAAACCCGCTTGTGCGGGTCTTTTGATTTTTTATGCGATTTGTAATGTTTGTTCAAGGTAATCGCATGTTAGTCTTGGTAAATCAACGTCCTTTTCTTGTTCTTTAGATTGTGCTTTAGTTCGCTCAACTTCTTTTTTGGGACATTGCTTCTTTGATAATTTTTCCATAGTAATTTTTTCCCCTTTTATTGTTCCTATATTTATAAAAACATTCACGCTGAAAAAATTGCTATTTTTTAGAAAAATATGTTAAATTTTTTCAAAAATATGTTCAGTTAGATGGCATTAAAACAAGTCCATTTCTATAATTTTTTGGCATATTCTTACTGTATTTAGAGCTGCTCCGATTCTTAAATTATCTGCAACACACCATAAAGAAATTCCGTTTTTAAATGCAAGATTTTTTCTTATGCGTCCAACAAATACAGGGTCTACTCCGGATGCATCACGAGTTGTCGGATAATCAAAGTTTTCAGGATTATCTATAACTTTTACGCCAAAACTGCTTTCAAGAATTTTTCGAACTTCATCAGGTTGAACGCTTTGTTCAAATTCAATATCAACAGCTTCAGAATGCCCATTGAATACAGGTACTCTCGCCGCAGTACAAGAAATTGGTGTATCTGCATCCAGGTGGAGAATTTTTTTTGTTTCATTTACAACTTTCATTTCTTCTTTTGTATAACCGTTTTCACAGAATACATCTATTTGAGGTATTACGTTAAAAGATATTGGTTTTTTGAAACAAATATTTTCAAATTTTTCACCTTTCAAATTAGCTTCGGTATCTGCTTTTAATTCTTTAATTGCAGCAAGTCCTGCTCCTGAAACTGCTTGATATGTTGATACTATTAATCTTTTAATTTTGAATTTGTCATTTAAAGGTTTTAGTACAAGCATTAATTGAGAGGTAGAACAGTTTGGATTAGATATTATCCCTTTATGTTTTTTTAAATCTTCATCATTTACATAGGCTATTACAAGAGGAACATCTTTTTCCATTCTGAATGCTGAAGAATTATCAATTAATACTCCGCCGCGTTTGACGATTTCCGGTGCAAATTTTTGAGAAGTAGATCCCCCAGCAGATGCAAGGACAATGTTTACACCATCAAAACTTTCCGGTTTAGCTTCTTCAACGGTATAAGTTTTTCCCTGAAACTCTAATTTGGTTCCGGCAGATTTTGCACTTGATAAGAATTTAATTTCGTTAAATTCTATTCCTAACTCATCTACAATTTTTGTAATTTCTCGTCCTACAACTCCGGTAGCTCCAAGAATTGCGATATTTGGTTTTCTCATTTACTTCCCCTTATAAAATGTTATCCAGACCGTATACAAAATCATTTTTTTCAAAAACGTGTTTTACTGCTAAAAGCACACCTTGCATATAGCATTTTCTATCCATTGAATCATGTCTGATTGTCATGATTTGACCTGAAGATCCAAAGATTACTTCTTGAGATGCAATGTATCCAGGCATTCTTACTGAATGAATATGGATGTTTGAATAAGAGTTTCCTCCTCTCGCTCCATCAATAGTTTCAGTTTCAGGACAATTATTTTTTGTAAAATCATTTTTTACTTCTGCCATCATAGAGGCTGTTTTTATAGCGGTTCCTGATGGAGCATCTTTCTTTTGATTATGATGAAGTTCAATGATTTCTGCATTATCGAAATATTTTGAAGCTTGTTTTGCAAACATCATCATTAATACAGCTCCTGTTGAGAAATTAGGAGCAATAAAGCAACCTGTATTTTTTTCTTTTGAAAGTCTGTTAAGGTATTCTATCTCTTCATCTTTTAATCCTGTAGTACCAATGACAATTTTTATACCATTATTAAGGCAGTATTTTGCGTTTTCAAATATTGATTTAGGTTGTGTAAAGTCTACTAATACATCAATATCTACAACTCTGTGGGCATCTTCAATCGAATGATACATTTCTTGATTTGCAATATCAATTTTAGCGACTAATTCGGTATCATTACAGTCCATTACTGCATTAACAACCTCTTGTCCCATTTTTCCTAAAGCTCCGCATACCGCTACTTTTATCATTTTATCTCTCCTTTTACAATTAACTTTACTTTAACATAAAAATAACTTTTCTGTGCTAAAATATGGAATGTACATGAAATAAGGAGAGAAAAATGGCAGATGCAAAAATTTTAGCTACTATTGAAAGAAGTGATACTGAACAATTACAAATATCTGTTAGTGAATATAAAGGAAGAAGTTATTTGAATATGAGAATATTCTACACAACAGATGATGGTGCAACTTGGTTACCTACAAAAAAAGGTGTTACTTTTTCTCCTGATCAGCTTGATTTGTTGGAAGAAGCTATACAAGAAGCTCGTAAGGAGTTTATGGCTGAAGAATAATGAAATACGCTCTTGCTCTGGTAAATATTAAAGCTCTTGGGGTTAAGACTTTTTCATACCTTATTCCTGATGAGATGAAAGATAAAATTCAAATAGGACAAGCGATACTTGTTCCTTTTGGCAGGCAGGGGCTTATTAATGCTTTTTGTGTGGGGTTTTCGGATTATTTGCCAGGGGATTTTAAGGTTAAAAAAATTAACAAAATTCTCGATGAAACCCCACTTTTTTCAATAGATTATTTGAAACTTTTGGAATGGGTTGCTAATTACTATTGTTGTGATTTGGTTACTGTTTTGAATGCTGCGATTCCTTTGAAGTTGATTGAAAAGGCTTCAAAGATGGAATATTTGATTGAATTTGTAACTTATGAAGGCGCGACAAAAAGACAAAAAGAGATTTTGGAAGTGCTTGAAAAATCAGGGAAGATGCCCTTAATTTTATTTGAAAAAACAGTAAAAACAACAAGAGCTACTATAAAAAAACTTGAAGGATTAGGGTGTGTAAATCTTATTCAAGAAGAGTTGTATAGAAATCCTTTGGATATTTTAAGAATTACTGAAAGGGAAGATTTATTTGAACTTTCTGGTGAACAAAAGGCAGTTTATGATGGTATAAAGACAAAATTTGAAAAATTTTCTTCAGAAAGATCTGATTGCACTACTCGAGAAGTTCTTTTACATGGGGTTACCGCTTCGGGAAAGACTGAAGTTTATTTTAAGTTAATAGATGATACTATAAAATCGGGGAAAAATGTTTTGTTTTTGGCTCCTGAAATTGCTCTTGCATCTCAATTAACAAAAAGATTAGCAAAAAAATTCGGAACTCAAGATGTGGCAATATGGCACAGTAGCATTTCTGATGGAGAACGTTACGATGTTTGGCAAAAATTGTACAAAAATGAAATAAAGATTTTAGCCGGAGCAAGATCCGCAGTTTTTGCACCTTTGCAAAATATCGGTTTGATAATAATTGATGAAGAACATGAGGGAGCTTATAAACAAACAACTCCTGCTCCAAGATATGATGCTCGTGTGGTTGCAAGAAAACTTTCAGAATTTCATAATTGTCCGCTGTTACTGGGTTCAGCAACTCCTGATATTTCTACATATTATAGAGCAGTAAATACTGGAAATTTATTTGAACTCAAACATAGGTACAATAATGTAAAAGTTCCGCCTGTATTTGTAATTAATATGCAAGACCATGGGCGTGCTGCATATAAAAATGTAATTTCTATTCCTATGCAGACAGAAATAAAAGAAACTCTTGAAAAAGGGCAGCAGGTTATTTTATTGATAAATCGCAGGGGTTTTTCCACATTTACTCAATGTCAGGCTTGTGGTCATGTAGTGGAATGTCCTAATTGTGCAATTCCTATGATATGGCATTCAAAAGATCAAATGTTAAAATGTCATTATTGTAATCACGCAGAGTATTTCCCTGATTTTTGTCCTGAGTGTGGATCTGACGCTTTGAAAACCAGTGGCACAGGTACGCAAAAAATTGAGCAATATATTAAGGATTTGTTTCCTGAAAATAATATTGAAAGAATTGATAGTGATATTTTAGTAAGAAAAGGTGAACATATAAGACTTTTGGAAAGGTTTCAACGCAAAGAAATTGATATCCTTGTAGGTACGCAAATGATTGCAAAAGGATTAGACAATCCGAATGTTACTTTGGTTGGGGTAATTTCAGCTGATGCAAGCTTTAACTTACCTGATTTTCGTGCTTCTGAAAGAGGTTTTCAACTTCTTACTCAGGTTGCAGGCAGAGCAGGCAGAGGCGAGTTTTCCGGTAAAGTTCTTTTTCAGACTTACAATCCTGATTTTTATGCCCTTGAAAGTGCAAAATCTCAAAATTATGGGGAATTTTATTCTGCTGAAATAGCTGCGAGAGAAGAATTTGATTATCCTCCGTTTAGCCAAATGGTCAGATTGATTTTAAGTTCGGCAAATAATTTTAGAGCAGAGAAATCAGCTCAGGAAATTGCACTTAGAATGTGTACAATGATTGAAAAATTCGGAATATCTGAACGTTTGGAAATTCTTGGACCGACACCTTGTGTGATTGAGAGGATAAACAGCAAATACCGTTTTCAAATACTGATAAAGAACAAAATGGGTGAAAAAGGGCACAGATTTATTTCAAGTTTTCTTAACAAAATAACTATGCCTAACGATATTAAACTATCTATTGACGTTGACCCTTTGGATATTTTATAAGTTTTGTATGTAATTTTTTGTTTTTTCTCTAATTTCTTTGTCTGTTGCAAATATTTCGTCGATAGTTGGTTGTTTTATAACTGTATGTTCATCACACATTTTTTTCGTAATTTCATATATGTTATAAAGTTTAATTTTTCCATCAAGAAAAGCGAATACAGCTTCTTCATTTGCAGCATTCATACATACAGTAGCAGTTCCGCCAAGTTTTCCCATTTCATATGCAAGTTTTACTGTAGGGAATTTTTCTAAATCAGGTTTTTCAAAATCAAGCCTTGCTATTTCAGAGAAACTGAAACTTTTTGACTTAATCCCTTCATATCTTTCCGGATAAGTAATTGCATATTGAATAGGGATGTGCATACTAGGCAGACCTAATTGAGCTATTACGCTGCCATCTTTATATTCAATTGCAGAATGTACGATGCTTTGAGGGTGGACTACAACATCAATTTTGTCATAGTCAAAACCGAATAAATGATGAGCTTCAATAATTTCAAGTCCCTTATTCATAAGAGTTGCACTATCAACGGTAATTTTTTTGCCCATATTCCAGCGAGGATGTGCAAGAGCTTGTTCTACAGTAGCATTTTTCATATCATCCAATGACTTGTGCAGGAATGGACCTCCTGAAGCGGTAATTATGAGTTTTTCTACTTGATCAATATTTTTTATGCATTGATGAATAGCACAATGTTCGCTGTCAACCGGAATAATTTTTACACCATGTTTTTTTGCTTCTGCCATAACTATATCACCAGCCATTACAAGAGTTTCTTTATTTGCAAGTGCTATGTCAATTCCATTTTTTATGGCTGTAAGAGTCGGACGAAGTCCTATTTTACCAGAACAAGCAACAAGAATTATGTCATTTTCTTTGTCAGAACAGATTTTTTCAAGTCCTTCTTCCCCAAGGCAAGTATATTTGGGTTTGAATTTGTCCGCTTGTTTTTGCAGAAGTTCTTTGTTATGTCCCCCTGCGAGTGCTATAATTTCAAATTTGTCTTTAAGTTTTTCTATTACTTCAAGAGCTTGAGTTCCTATTGAACCTGTAGATCCTATAATGCTAATTTTTCGTTTATTACTTCCCATAAGTTAATTATATGATAAAAGAATAATTGCGCAATTCGTTTTTTGTTATTGTTTTTGTTCTTAAAAAATTCTATTTAATCCATACTTGCAAAAAATATTGTAATATTTTAAAATAATTTTGTAGATTTCAAATATTAAGGTGAAAAGTATGAAAGATTTAATAAAGCACGGAATTTCGGGGGTGGGGCGTTTTTAAGCATTCTATTTTGTCTACGCGTT
>CALVHB010000017.1 GCA_944327275.1 Candidatus Gastranaerophilales bacterium
AATTGTCATCAGTTATGGAAACAAATATCAACTTACCTTTCATCACAGCTGATGCTAACGGTCCAAAACACTTAGACTTGAACTTAACAAGAGCTAAATTTGAAGACTTAAGCAGAGATCTATTAAACAGATGTAAAACTCCTGTTGAAAATGCTTTGAAAGATGCAGGTATTTCAAAATCTGATATCAATGAAGTTGTATTAGTTGGTGGTTCAACTCGTATCCCAGCTGTTCAACAATTGGTAAAAGAATATACAGGTAAAGAACCTAACCAATCTGTAAACCCTGATGAAGTTGTTGCAGTTGGTGCTGCAATTCAAGCAGGTGTATTAGCAGGTGAAGTTAAAGATATCGTACTTTTGGATGTAACTCCTTTAACTTTAGGTATTGAAACTTTAGGTGGTGTAATGACTCCTCTAGTTCCAAGAAATACTACAATTCCTGTTTCTAAATCTCAAGTATTCTCAACTGCTGAAAATAACCAAACAGCTGTAGATATTCATGTTCTTCAAGGTGAAAGACCAATGGCTAAAGATAACAAATCCTTAGGTATGTTTAGACTTGATGGTATTCCACCAGCAATGAGAGGATTACCTCAAATCGAAGTTACATTTGATATCGATGCTAACGGTATTGTAAATGTTTCAGCTAAAGATAAAGCTACAAATAAAGAACAAAAAATTACTATTACAAATTCTTCTAACCTTTCAGAAGCAGATATTGATAAAATGGTTAAAGAAGCTGAAGCTAACGCTGCTGAAGATAAGAAGAAAAAAGAAGAAGCTGAAATTAAAAACAATGCTACAAGCTTAATTGGTTCAGCTGACAGAATCGTAAAAGATTTTGAAGGCAAAATTGATTCTGCTGACAAATCAAAATTGGATGAACAAAAAGCAGCTTTACAAAAAGCTCTTGATGAAAACAAACCGGTTGATGAGTTGAAAAAATTGTCAGATGAATTGCAACAAACTATGTTCAGCATTTCACAAAAAGCTTACGAAGCTGTTCAAAAAGAAGAACAAGCAACTGCTTCAAGTGAAAGCGCATCTTCAACTACTGAAGATAAAAAAGATGATGACGTAATTGATGCTGAATATACTAAAGAATAATCAATTAAATAATCTTGACACTTTTGAAGCGGACTCGATGTATAATCGAGCCCGCTTTTTATATATATTACATAATGTAAATATGAATTTAGAATTGACTAAAATCGGCTTATACTCTTTTTTTTGAGTAAGATAAAGTGTTATACTTATTAGCAATTTTTGTTCTTTTTTTGTTTTTATACAAATATAGAAGCAATAAAGGGGTTGGTTATTATGACAATAACAGTTAAAGATTTATTTCAGTATGATCCAAATTTTCCTAAAATAAAAATTCAGCGTTTAACAGGAAAACAAGATTACGAAAAAACAGATACTGTTGACTTATCAAGGTTAGCAGCTTTAAATGATAAAGACTTATCAATTTTTGGCGCTAAAAAGGATAACAGATTGATAAATTACATAAATGATGATAATACGCGTAAAGAGGTTGCGGATGCGTCTCACGTAAAGAATACTAAAAATACGAACGAAAATGAAAAAAATAATTATAATGTAGGAAATATTCCTATGAACAAAAGTATTTTTGATATAAAAGAAAAACAAGTAGTATAGGAGCAACTTTTGATAGAAAAAATCCAACAAAATAACAGTATTGCCAGACAGGATTATAATAAGTCTCAAGAATATTTAAGTAATCAAATTAAGCAGCCAAAAAATTTAGCTGATTTAAAGCGTAATGCAAGTATAAAGTTGCGTCAGCTACAACTTGCAAGACAGCAAGGTGATATAGAAAAAGCTGCAATACTCGCATATGAGCATCAGCAAATTATTCGGGATATAAATAATTGTTCTTAATAGAAAAGACGGTTTTTATAAACCGTCTTTTTTATTAATTTATTTTGTTTCTATTTGAATTATACATTAGCTAATTGTAAATAGTAATCATTAGCTCTTTCAAATTTGTGTGCAGCGTTGAATAATCTGCTTTCTTGTAATTGAGGAGCTAAGATTTGTAGACCGATTGGCATTCCATCTTTATCAAATCCTGCAGGAACACTCAAACCTGGTATACCTGCTAAGTTTGCAGAAATTGTTGCAATATCTGTTAAGTACATTGCAAGTGGATCTGAGGCTTTTGCTCCAAGTTCAAACGCTGTATTTGGACAAGTTGGAGAGATTAGTATATCAGCCTTCTTGAATGCTTCTACAAAGTCTTGAGTTACTAATGCTCTCATTTGTTGAGCTTTTTTATAATAAGCATCATAATAGCCTGATGACAATGCATAAGTTCCAAGCATTATACGGCGCTTAACTTCCGGTCCAAACCCTTCTGCACGTGTTTTTGTGTACATTTCAAGCAGATTTTTTGCATCAGGAGTTCTATATCCGTATTTTACACCATCAAAACGCGCAAGGTTTGATGAGCATTCTGCTGTTGCAAGGATATAGTAAATTCCTATTGAGTGTTTTAAGTTAGGAAGAGAAATTTCAACAATTTCAGCTCCTAGCTTTTTGTAATCTTCGATAGCTTTTTCAACAGCTTTTGCAACATCTTCTGATAAAGCATCAGTCATAAGTTCCTTTATAACACCGACTTTCATGCCTTTTATATCATTGTTTAAATTAGCTGCATAATGTTCTACAGGAAGATCCAAGGAAGTAGAATCTTTTGGGTCATGTCCTGATATTACTTCAAGAAGATTTGCGGCATCTTCAACTGTTCTTGCAAAAGGACCTATTTGGTCTAAAGAAGATGCGAATGCAATAAGACCATATCTTGAAACGCGTCCGTATGTTGGTTTCATACCAACAATACCACAGAATGATGCTGGTAATCTAATTGATCCGCCGGTATCAGAACCTAGTGATAATGTAGCTTCGCAAGCTGCTACTGAAGCTGCTGAACCACCTGAAGAACCGCCTGGAACTTTCTTTAAATCCCAAGGATTGTGTACTTTTTTGAATGCTGAGTTTTCATTAGAAGAACCCATTGCAAACTCGTCCAAATTAGCTTTTCCTACTATTGGAACAAGGTTGCCTAAAAGTTTTTCTGTAATTGTTGCGTTGAAAGGTGATACAAAATTTTCTAAAATTTTAGATGAAGCTGTAGTTTTTGAACCTTTCATATTCATGTTATCTTTTAAGGCAAGAGGAATACCTGCTAAAAGAGGTAATTCTTCGCCTTTTGCAATTTTTTCATCAACTTTTTTTGCTGTATTTAAAGCTGCTTCTTTTGTCAAAGAGTTGAATGCGCCTAATTTTTCGTCAATTTCTTCAATTCTTTGGAAAGCTGCATTTGTAAGTTCTACAGCAGAAATTTCTTTATTCTTAAGAGCTTTTGACTGCTCTGTAGCTGATTTTTTTAAAATCTCATTCATAATATCTCCTTGGTTCTTTGCACTCTTTGCGCATAATTTTTTGGATTTATTAAGCCTTGCTAAGAGTGTCTATGAGAAAATTTTAGGACAAAAATAACAGTTTAGCAAGTCGAGTTACAGTTTTTGCATTTTTTTGTTAATTTGAGCGTGTATTTTATTTGCGCGGTAGAGGTAGTTTGTTAGTTTTTCATAGTTTGCTTTAGTTTCACCGTATGGAACTTTCATTGCAATAAGCTCATCTACATTTTCGTTTATACTTGTCAGTGTTTCAAGAGAGTCTGATAAGTCTAAGATTGATTGGAATTTTTTTGAAACTTTGGCGATGACTTTTCTTGAAAAAAATCTTGCTAATTTTCTAATAGGTGAAAGTTTTGGTTTTTGTCGTTTTGGGGTAATTGCATCCGTAATTTTTTCTGTTATATTTCGTTTTGAATATTCTGATTTGAGTTTTTCCAATTCATTTTCTATTTGTTTAGCTTGGATTTTTAAATCCATTACATCAAGTAATTTGCCTAAAAGTTCAGCTCCTTTAATTTTTGTATTTAATGCATCAAGAGCTTCTTCTTTTTCAGCAATCAAATATTCAAGTTTTAAAGTTTTATCGTCAAGGTCTTTGAATGAATTGTCATTCAAAATATTTAAATCGTAATCATTTAATCTTTTAAAACTTGTCTGGAATATATTGTTGTTCATAAAATTTACTCTATTGTATAAACTTTTTTATAATAAAGTATAACACCTACTATTGTAAGTACGATATTTGGCATCCAAGCTGCGAGGAATGGTTGTAATGTTCCTGCTTCCCCGAAAGAAATAGATAGTGCGCGTATCAAATAGTAAGCAAAAATAATCAAAATACTAAATAAAAATCCTCTGTTGTACCTTACTCTTGGAGGAGTAATTGCTAAAGGTACACCAATCAGTACAAGTGCTATTGTTGTAAGTGGTAATGCAAGTTTGTCATATAGTTCTATGTACATTGTGTTTTTTTGTTCTTCACTTATTTGATTGTGTCTTATGTAATCGATTAATCTTGTAAAGTTCATTTCTTTTGCAACGTTTTTGTTTAATTCTTTTGACATATCAAGTCCAAATTTAACTATTGATTCATCAAATAATGTTGTATTAAGAACTTTGCCGTTGTCACCTATTGTGTACATAGCACCTTTTTCAAATTGCCATCCTTCAGGAGAAGTCTTACCTTCATCTGCCTGTAAAACTTGAATGGTACCCGCTTTTGCTGTATCGAGAACTGTTATATTGTGCAAAACTTTATCTTTACAAAATCCAACGTAGAATAGTCTTTTCAAACTTTCTCCTTCGCTTAATTCTTTAAATACAAAGTTTTGTTTCCCTTCAGGGATATTTTTTTGTCCAAGTGCCCATAAAGCCAAATCTTTAGACTGTTTTGTCATCACAGGAACAACACTTTCATTTATTACAAAGCTGAATATTGACATCAAAAGTGCAAAAATAAATATTGGTTTTGCAATCCTGTTTAGTCCTATACCACAAGCTCTCATAACTGTAATTTCTGATTTTAAACTAAGCCCGTTTAATGTCATTACAGTTGCGAGCAAAACTCCCATTGGAATTGTCATTACAATAACTTGAGGAAGATTTAAAATAATCATCATCAAAGCAACTTTAAATGGTATACCAAAACGGGAAATTTGTTTAATCAGTGTAATAAATGTATCAGACGCGAAAATAATTGATGTAAATACACATACTCCCATAATAAACATTTCGATTACTTGTCTCAAAATGTATTTATCAAGTATTGAAATTTTACTTCCATTAAAATTCGCCATAATCTTATGTTACCTGAAATAATCCTATTTATCAAATTGTAAAAGTACTTTTAAAGTTTCTTTTTCTTTATTTTTTTCAAATGCTTCTAATGCATCATCCACGTTATATTTTGCTGATATTAAAGGTGAAAAATCAATTTTTCCTGATTCCAAAAGTCTTAGAGCTGGACCAAACTGTCCGCAACGAGAGCCAAGAACTGTTATTTCATCTATTACTATAGGAGCCAAGTTTAGTTCTTTACCTGTAGCAACTGTGCTTTTCAAAACCAATACTCCGCGAGGTTTTGTAAGTGCAAGAGATGTTTCAAAACCTGAAACAGAACCTGTTGCTTCTACTACTACATCGTATTTCTTTTCAATTGGAAAATCTTGAAGTAGTGCTGTTTTTACACCTTGAGCTTTTGCAATATCAAGTTTATTTTGATGTTTTCCGACTAAAGTCACATCGTAATTTTGAGCATTCAAAGTCAATGCTGTGATAAGTCCGAGTTTTCCGTCACCTAATACAATTACTTTTTGAAAAGGTTTTATATGTAGTTGTTCTGTTATTTCACAAGCTGCGGCAAGTGGTTCTACAAATACAGCTTGCTCATCGGGAACGTTTTCAGGGACTTCAAATAAAACTTCTAAAGGCATTGTAAAATATTCCCCAAACACGCCGTCTTTTCTCCAGATTCCTAAAGTATGTCTTTCAGGGCAGTGACGATATAGCTTTTCTGCACAATATGGACAGTCAGGTTTTTTGCAGCCATAGCTGATTTCAGGAACTACACGTTTTCCAAGAAGAGATTTGTCTTCATCGTTAATTTCTTCAACAACTCCAACGGCTTCATGACCTAGAATTCCTTTATAGCCCATATAGCCTTTTGTAATTTCATAATCTGTATTACAAATACCAGCTAAAGTTACACGAACCAAAGCTTCTCCTTTTTGAGGAATTGGTTTTTTATAGTCATTTACTAATTTTAATCCTTCATCAAATACTACAGCTTTCATTGTTTTTATATCTCCTATCTTCAATAGATTTTATCATAAATAATTATTACATAATGTAAATATGTGGTTTTTATCTTATGAAGAAAGTTTTCTGGCTGTAATTTTGTTGAAGGATTAATAAATACTAATATTTAAAATGAATTTAGCCTTCAGCTACAACTGTTGCTATCAATTCTCCATAACTATTCATAGAACCGTCAGTTTCTTCTATGATGTAGTTATAGCCTTCTTTACCGGCAATTGCTTTTTCAGCTTTTTCTAATGCTAAATCATAATCTGTTGTTTCTATAACTAATGCTCTTGAAAATTCTGAATGATTTTTTTCTGTATATACGTGATACATTTTTATACCCCTTCCTTTTCCATTCATTATAGTTGTGAAAAATTATTTGTCTATTTTTTCAAGATTTTTTACTTTTTCTTGAAGTTCTAAAACTTCGTATTTTAATCTGTTTAGTTCACATTTTACAGGATCCGGAATACGGTTATGCATAAGAACTCCGTTTTCATCTTTTATTTTTCGATGTACAACTCTTCCTGGAATACCCACAACTGTTGAATATTCCGGAACATCTTCTACTACGACGGATCCTGCACCAACTCTTACATAATCTCCGAGAGTTATATTACCTAAAACTTTTGCTCCTGCTCCGACAATTACTCCATGTCCTAAGGTTGGATGGCGTTTGCCGTGTTCTTTCCCTGTTCCGCCAAGAGTAACTTGTTGATAAATAAGTACGTCATCTCCAATAACTGTGGTAGCGCCTATTACAACACCTTCTCCATGGTCAATAAAAAAACGACGCCCGATTTTTGCTGCAGGATGAATTTCAATTCCAGTTATAATTCTTGTAATGTAAGATATTATTCTTGGAATAAGAGGAATATGCCATTTGTATAGGCGATGAGCAAATCGGTATGCAATTAGTGCATGCAAACCGGGGTAGCAAAGTATCACTTCAAGTATATTATCCGCAGCAGGGTCTTTGTCGTATATTACTTGAATATCCTCTTTAACCTTTGTTATTCCTCGTTTTATGGTTTTGAACATTTTACTTCACCAGTTTTGCGAACTTACGTTTACCTGCTTGTAATACTAAGTCTTCTGAGATGCTAAATGTATAAGTCATATCGGCAATTTTTTCACCGTTAACTTTTACTCCGCCACCTTGAATAAGACGTTTAGCTTCCCCTTTGCTAGATGTGAATTTTAATTCTACTAACACATCGAGTATATTTTTTCCGTTCATTCCTGAAATTTCTTCAATATCTTCTGGGATACCTTTATTTGATACAACATTAATGAATGCATCTTGTCCTCTTTTTGCACCATCCTGCCCGTGGTATTCTGCTGTGATAGTATAAGCAAGTTTCATTTTTATATCACGAGGATTTACCGAGCCGTCTGCGATTTGCTTATCGATAGTTTCAAGTTCTTCTTTTGATGCATCTGTAAGTAAGCTAAAGTATCTTGAAATCATGTTATCAGGTATACTCATCAATTTCCCAAACATATCGGTTTCACTGTCTGTCAAGGAAATACAATGTTCAGGATATGTTTTGGACATTTTAACAACTCCGTCTGTTCCTTCTAAAAGAGGTAAAAGCATAACCAATTGTGGATACTTTTTGCCGTAAGCAGCTTGAATATCACGACCCAAAAGGGTGTTAAATCTTTGGTCAGTACCACCTAGTTCGATGTCAGAATCCACTTCCACAGAGTCATAAGCTTGCATTAGCGGATAGAAGAATTCATGGATTGAAATTGGACGACCTTCAGAATAGCGTTTCGCAAAATCGTCTCTAGTCATCATTTGAGCAACAGTTACTTGAGCTGATAGTTTTAATAAATCTGTAAAACTCATTTTGTGAAGCCAATCTGCATTGTTAACTACTTCAGCATCGCTTACATCCAAAACTTTTGACATTTGATCAAAATAAGATTTTGCATTTTCTTCTACTTGTTCCTTGGTAAGTGCAGGTCTTGTTTCGGATTTTCCTGAAGGGTCTCCAACCATTGCTGTTGCTCCGCCGACAATAAGTACGATTTTGTGTCCGAGACTTTGAAATTCTTTTAATTTCCTCATTACAACAGTATGACCAAGGTGTAAATCAGGTCTTGTAGGATCCATTCCAAGTTTGATTCTTAGTGGAGTTTTGGAATCGTGAGAATACTGCAACTTCGCAGCCAATTCTTCAATTCCTCCGGGTAATACTTCCGCGTTGCGAGTCAAATGTTTTGCTTGCTCAATGAATTCTTCTCTTATTTCTGCCATTTTATCTCTCCAATTGTTAAATTCTGTAAAATTATTATATCACGAGCAAAAAATTTTTTTACGTGTTTTGTAAATTCTATGGACAAAGTAAGTAATGTAAATTTTACAGGATTAAGTAATA
Organism: Candidatus Gastranaerophilales bacterium; assembly: GCA_944327275.1. GTDB lineage: Bacteria > Cyanobacteriota > Vampirovibrionia > Gastranaerophilales > Gastranaerophilaceae > Stercorousia. The sequence continues at coordinate 8,635 of CALVHB010000017.1, forward strand.
TCGGATATGTTAAATTCCGTAGAGGCATAAACCACGCAAGAAGTATTTCTATGGTGCTAAAAGACGACTATAAAGGAAAAGATTTAGAACAATTTAAGAATGTCGTAAGAAAAGTATCCGTAAAAACAGGAGATTATTTAAATAATGTTTCTTCTGATGTTTTGAATATAGAATGTATTAATTCTGAAATTGGTAATCACGTTTTTGTTAATGGAAAATATCTTCATGCAAATGACAAAAATTTACCAATGTTTTCATATATTGCAAAAATAACAAGACAAATTGAAAATATGAAACATTCTGATATGGTTGTAAATAATGACTATAAAAAATTTATGGCAGATGATGTTTTGATATCAGGGGCAAAATTATCTGATAGTATGCCGGAGGGTTTTTCTTTAGGATCTTTGGATTTTTTATTTAACAAAGAGTATGTGAAAAAAGGTGCAGAAACAATAAATTCTTTTGTTCAGGATGTAATGGACGTATTTTTAGGAATAAAATAACCGATTTTATAAAAAATCGGTTATTTTATGTATTTAGTTGTTTATTTGAGAGAGTTCATCTCTTAATGCCTTTATTTGTTTGTTATAGTGTTCAAGCCAAGTTGTATTTTCATCTTTTAGAGAAGGTTCTGCAATTGCTCGAATTCTTTTTTTATCTATGCTATCTAGTTCTTCTTGTATTTCTTTGATTCTTATTGCATTTTGAATGTTTAGCTGTTTAATTTTTGATTCTTCATCTGTTAATTTTTTCCATGTACCATCGATTAGAGAATATTCTTTTTCATCGATTGTGGTTACCATATTGTCAATAAGTGTTATTGTTTTTCCGTTATTTTGGTCTTCTAAAAGTTGTAACCAGTATTCGTCTGTAATTTCAATTGCATTTTCGAAATTTTCCTCATAGAAACCATAATCTCTGTTATTTTTCGTACCATAATATTTCATAACTATTCTCCTTAGTATCCTATTGCTATCCAGTTCATGTTGTAAAATAGACCTGCTGATTCAATACCGAATCCTGTTAATGTTTCTGCATTAAATCCTGTATCACTTTTTTCAAAACCTGTACCACACCCGTTTTTAGCAAAAACAGGACAAGCAAGAGTTGTAAATGCAATAGGATAAGTGACAGATTTTTGAGCAAATGCTCCCCATTGGATTATAAGTCCGCTAGGGAATTTAATATATCCCGGGTTTATTTTTTTTGTATACCCCGGTAGTTGATTCCAGTCCTGCCAGCTTCCTTCTGTAAAGTTTCTTGTGAAAATTTCCCCACCTTCTTCGCTACATATCCATATTTGTTTTACCAAATATTCTTCATTACCATGTACTATCAACATTCCTGCTTTGCCGTTTGGAATATTGGCAGGGGTGTATAGTTCAGAGAAAACATATGTCCCAACTGTCTTATAATTGTTTAAATCTGTATCTGCTTCTGTAACATTAAAATCTTGGATAAGTTCTGTCTTATCTGCTTTTGTTTTTAGGGTTTCATTAACTTTTTCTATATCATTAGCTGCAGATTCTTTGTTTTTATCAATTGTGTCCGCTAAAGATACAAAATTAGCATTTACCTCAGAAGCTTTTGCTTTTGTCCCCGGAATAAATGAATATGGTATCATTGAATTAGCCATAAATATCCTTTCTGACTAATTTAATGAATATGTATATTAAAAAGGCGTTTGAATAACCTATTATACCACGTGTTTGCAAAATTCGTCAATCTTATGGTATTATCCTTGTATGGCAATCGGAGTAGATATTGAAGATATAAATAGATTTATAGATAAATCTGATGAGTTTATAAAAAGGGTATTCACTCAGGTTGAAATTGATTATTGTAATAAATATAAAAAGCCTGAAAGCCATTTTGCAGCACGTTTTTGCGCTAAGGAAGCCGTAATAAAAGCTCTTAGTGCTCTTGATATTACGGATGTTTCTCTTAATGAAATTGAGGTATATCACAATGAAAACAGGTGTCCGCAAGTAAAAATTTTAAAAAAACTTGAAAAGAATGTAAAGTTTGATTTAAGTTTGTCTCATGATAGAACAAAGGCTATAGCTTTTGTTATTGCGCAAGAATTTTAGAATTACTTTTTTTGTAAGAGCCTAAAAATCTCATATATGTGGTCTGTTCTTTTATTCTTTTTATTGTGTTCATGATTTTTGGATTGTGGAAATGTCCATCAAAATTTACAATGAATATGTAATCGCCGAATCTTTCTCTAGATGGTCTTGATGCTATATAAGAAAGATTTATATTATTATCCATAAATATCTGCAGAACATTTAACAATGCTCCGGGTTTATTTTCTGTTGAAAATGCTATTGTTGTCTTATCGTTGTCTGTCTCGGAAGTTTCAAAATCCCCAACGAGAATAAACCTTGTCTGGTTACTTTTATCATCATTGATATTTTCTCTTAATACATTTAGATTATAAATTTCTGCAGTTTTTTTGCTGCCTATTGATGCATAAGTTAGATTATAATTTTGCAGACTTCTTGCTGCTTCAGCAGTGCTGGGACTTTCAATTATATTTACGTTAAAAGGCATTTCATTGTGAATAAAATTTTGACATTGTCCGAGGGCTTGCGGATGAGAAATTATTCCGGTAATTGAGTAAAATTCAGTTGTTCTGGACAGAAGACAATGGTGAATTGGCATATAATATTCTGAAAGAACCTTTATATTCTGATTTTTAGTCAGCATAAGATTGTCCATAGTTTCTCTTACTGTTCCCTCAATTGAGTTTTCTGCCGCTAGGACTCCCAAAGAATCAGGATTATTGTCAACATATTCAACAACTTGTTTTATTGTGTTAAGTGCTACAGGGGTCGCGTCGATATTAAATTTTTCACAAAAATGGTCTTTTGCCATTTCTGTGAACGATGCTTGAGGTCCGAGGTATGCTATTGTTTTTGCAGTTTCAAAATTTAACATTTGCCCTTAATCCTTGTTTTTAATATGATTATACCAGAGAGGAGACCTGCGGGCAATATTTATGAGTAAGATAAAGTTTGGAACTGACGGCTGGAGAGCTGTCGTAGGAAAAGATTTTAATGACGAAAATGTCAGAACTGTTGTAAAAGCTATAGGTAAGTACGTTTTTGATAACTTTGGTTTGGATAAAAAAATCATTATAGGTTATGATCCGAGAAATATGGCTGATGTTTATGCAAAGCAGACAGCAGATCAACTTGCCGGTTACGGTTTTAACATTTTGTTGAGTGACAAAGTTATTCCGACACCTGTTCTTGCTTATAATGCAAAATATTTAAATGCATGTGCAGTTATGTTCACAGCATCGCATAACCCTCCAGAGTACTTGGGAATAAAGTTTATTCCGGATTATGCAGGACCTGCTACTTCTGAAATTACCGATGAATTAATGTTAAATCTTCATGTTCCATTCAAAGCGACAGGTGCTGGAAAGGTTGAATTATACAATTTTAAACCGGATTATTTCGCTCATATTGAAAAACTTATTGATTTCGCAAGGATAAAAGAACTTGATAAAAATATAATTTTTGATGGTTTATATGCTGCAAGTATCGGATATTTTGATAAGTTACTTGAGGCAAATAGTGTAAATTTTGAAAGTTTGCATATGTATCACGACCCTAATTTTGGGGGTGGAATGCCTGAGCCAAAACCAAAATTCCTGCAGGAATTGATAGCGAAGGTTAAATTAAAATCAAATTCTGTGGGATTTGCTAATGATGGAGATTCTGATCGTTTCGGTGTAATTAATGAAAATGGAGAATATGTATCTCCAAATGAGATTATTGCAATTCTGCTTATGCATTTGAAAAAGCATAAAAATTATTCCGGACCGCTTGTAAAGACTGTTGGAGCCAGCCTTTTGTTAAATAAAGTTGCAGAAAAGCTGTCTGTAGAGGTTATTGAGACAGCTGTCGGCTTCAAACATGTTGGTGAAGCAATGAGAAAGTTTAACCCAATCATAGGCGGAGAAGAATCGGGAGGATTGAGTATAAAAGGCCATATTCCTGAAAAAGATGGTATTCTGGCAAATTTACTTATACTTGAGGCTATGGCTTATGAGGGCAAATCGTTAGTGCAATTGCAAAGTGAATTATATGATTTTGTCGGTTGTAAGTTCTATAATGACAGAGTTGATAAGCGACTTGAAAATGTGGATGAAATTGCCCCTGTTATTGAAGATTACAAAAACAGAACTTTTGTTGGTGATTTCAAGGTAAAAAATGTTGATACAAAAGATGGTGTAAAGCTCTATTTTGACGATAATTCCAGCTGGATGTTGGTCAGACCAAGTGGAACTGAACCTCTTTTGAGAATATACTTTGAATCAGATTCAATTGAAAAGTTAGAAAAACTAAAAGAACAAGCGTCTTAGTGCTCTGAGGGCTGAGTTTATTCTTTGAGTATCTTCTCCGCTATTTTCTCTGATAGCTTCTTCGCAAAAACTTCTTATATCTATTTCGCTTTTGCCTTCAAAAGAAATCTGTTTTACTTTTTCTTTTCTTTTGAATAAAAATCTTACTTGTTCAAATTCTTTGTTATCAAGAAAAATGCCGCCACAATTGTAACAAGTGTCAATTTTTGTTCCATTAGCTTGAGCTTTTACCATAGGAGTCCCGCAAGATGGGCATATACGAGTTTTTGTTTTATCTACATCTGTGAATTCCTTGTTTGAAAGAACTTTCTCTATTTCAGAAATATCATCATATTCTCGACTAAATTCTTGAAGTTCTTGATTATCAAAGAAAATTCCTCCACAACCGTTTTCACAGATATCTACGTTAATGCTTTTGTCTGCTATAAATATCTTAGACATTTCATTCCCACAAGCCGGGCATGTTATATTTTTCTGTGTATCACTCATGTTACAATAGCCTCCATAATGATTTTCTAATAATTTTAAAAATAAAAAACCTCCTTTTAAAGGAGGTTTTTTGTATGCTTGCTCGTTTATTTATTTGACTTCAGAACTTTCTGAAAGGTTCTTTAATATTAAATATGAAGCATCCCAACCATTTGCGCCATTTGTCATTTTGTATTTTGCAATTTGTTTAGCTCTTTCTTTTTTTAATTTAGCTTGTTCTTTTTCAAATTTTTGAAGTTTCTTCTTGTCTGCATTTCGTTCATCAAGTGTCGGTTGGATGTATGCCAAGAAATTTCGGTATTCTTGACAGCTGTATCCTGCTTTTACTTTTGATGGATAGTTGTATGCAAGGTAATCGTATATGTACATTGTTCTTTTAAAATTGTTAGGTTGCCCTTTTAAAACGTCCATTGTAGAACCAGGCATTTTCCCTAAAACAACAATCATTGCAAGAGGATTGTAGCCTGCTTGAATCATTAAATCAGTACCTGTTATGTCTGCATTCATTTGATCTTTTTCAGACATATTATTTAATGTAAGTTCATTTGCAATTAGAGCTGTATTTTCAAGCCCTGTGTTTGCAAAGTTATTAGCGAGTGCTGATGTTACATTTGAGACAAGTTTTTTCTTTGAAGCATTTGCATTTATAATTACACCAATTTCTTGAGAAATTACAGCTGCTACTTCATTGTCGTTTCCAGTATACTTAAGGTATGTTTTTGGTATGTAAATTTTGTTGTTTTCATTTGTAGTACTGTTAACGACTTCTGTTTCAGTAATTACAAATTCAGTTGCAGATGGCAGCCCATTTTTTGTAAGAATTTGTTTTCCTACTTCTGGAACTCTGCTTACTGCGCTCCAAGATGCCGAAAATGCTGGAGTAGCAATTACTGCTGCCATGAATAATGATAGCAAAATCTTTTTCATATATTTACCTCCTTAATTTTGGTATTAGTCAATAAATCGAAATTTTATCAATGCAATGATTGCATGAATTCCGTCTTTCCAAGTTATTTTTTTGCCTTCAGCAAACTCTCTTCCGTAATAGGAGACAGGAAGTTCATATAAACGAGCTCCGCGCTTAAGAATTTTTGCTGTTATTTCAGGTTCAAAATCAAATCTGTTTGATTTAATTTCAATCCCTTTTATAAATTCTGCTTTGAAGGCTTTATAACATGTTTCCATGTCTGTAAGAGTAGAACCATATAGGATATTTGTTAAAAGTGACAAAAATTTGTTACCCAATAAATGATGGAACATAAAAGAACGAGATGGTTTTCCTCCTGATAATCTAGAGCCATAACATACATCAGCTTTTCCATCTAAAATTAGCTGCACAAGAGGTTCGTAGTCCACAGGATCATATTCTAAGTCAGCATCTTGAATCACGATTATATCACCTGTAGCTTCTTTAAATCCTGTTCTCAAGGCTGCACCTTTACCTTGGTTAAATTCGTGGTAAAGAATTTTGTATGGGTAATTTTTATACAGCTCTTTTGTTCCGTCTGTTGAATAATCGTCAATAAGAATGATTTCTTTTTCAAGACCGCAAAAGTTAGCTTCTTCAACTTTTTTCAAAATTTTTTCAAGAGTTCCCACTTCATTATAGACCGGAATTAGAATTGTGATTTTTTCCATCATATATTTCCTATAAAAAATAATTGTAAAATTGACAAAAATATTGTACAATAAAAACATAGAGTTGTAAATTAGTGGGAATTAATGAATTAAAAGGCATGTTATGAGTCAGTGTGATAGTGATGTTATAAAAAAAGGTTTAGCGTTAATTGATAATGAGGATTATAAATCGGCATTAGAATTTTTTGAGGATGCAGAAAAATCGTTTTCCAAAAAAAAATCTGAAAAGGATATATCAATAGCACTTAGTTTTATTGCACTGACTAAATATTTGATTGATAAAAAAAGTTATAAGGAAGTATTGAAGCTTCTTGATGATGCAGCATATATGGCAAAATTTTCAAAGAGCGATGCTGCTTTAATTGCGAATGAATATGTACGTGGAACTGTGGCATTTGGAGAGGGCGATTGTGAATTAGCTCTTGTGAACTTTAATAATGCTAAAAATATATCGATTGTAAGTGGAGATGAATTCTCTTTGGTTGGTTATGTTCTTACAAGGATAAAACAGATTAAAAATGGTTTGATGTTTACTTCTTCAGTTGCAAGTGATCCGTTGGTTTCTCTTGTAAAAATTGGTCGTTCTATAAGTGCAGTGACCGATATTAACGTTCTTTTAAAAGTAATCGCAGAAGAAACAAGAAGTGCTATCCAAGCTGACAGATGTACTGTATTTTTACTCGATAAAGAAAAAAATGAACTATGGAGTAAAGTTGCTTTAGGCATGGACAGTCAAGAAATTAGATTTCCTGCTGATAAGGGACTTGCCGGATATGTTGTTAAGACTGGCGAGGCTATTAATATCCCTGATGCTTACAATGATTCAAGATTTAACCCTGATGTTGACAAAGAAACCGGATATAAGACAAAAACTATACTTTGTCTTCCTATCAAAAACAATAATAAAGAAATAATAGGTGCTTTTCAGGTTTTGAATAAAAAGGGTGGTGTTTTTACAAAGGGTGATGAAGATCTTCTTACCGCAATAGGAGGAAGTGCATCTATTGCTTTGGAAAATGCACAACTTTTTAAACAGCAAGAGGAGCTTTATAAGGAACAAAAAGAACTTTTTGAAAGTTTTATAAATACGCTTGCAGCATCAATCGATGCCAGAGATAAGATTACTGCAGGTCATTCCGGCAGGGTGAAATTGTATGCAATGCTTCTTGTAGAAGAGTTAGGGTGTGACGAAAAATTTAAAGAGCTCGTTGAGAAGGCTGCAATTCTTCATGATATCGGTAAAATCGGGATTAGAGATACCGTTTTGCAAAAAGAAGGAAAGTTGACTGATGATGAGTATAAGCACATACAAGAACACGTTCAAATTACTCATAATATCTTGGATAAAATCTATATGTCCAATGAGTTTAAGATGATTACTGAAATTGCTTGTTCTCATCACGAAAAATATGATGGCTCCGGTTATTATAGACACCTGAAAGGTGAGGAAATCCCTTACGGTGGCAGAATTTTAGCGGTTGCGGATGTATTTGATGCGATTACATCTAAACGTCACTACCGTGATAAAATGCCTATCCAAAATGTTATAAATATTTTGGTAGAAGGTAAAAATAAACATTTTGACGGGAATTTGGTTGACGTCTTTTTGAAAATTTCTGTAGATAAAATTATAAACGTATTCTTGACAGAAAATCATCATCGTTTTAAGAAGAAAGATCAAAAAATCTTAAGCAAATATAATTTGAAAGATATTTATAATTTTATTGTAAATGAAAATTCTGACAGTGATCAAAAAGATATTGCAGAATTATTCAATTTCTATTATTCTGGGGTAGTGGAAAAGTAAAAGAGTAAGGTGTATAATTTAATTAATGCGTAATAAATTTTTATTTTTAGCTTTAATATCTTTTTTAACGGCTAATTCTTCATTTGCTGATGGTTTTGACAGCATAAAACCTGCAAATCCTTTTGGCCCAAATTCTGCTCCTGTAAATACGATTGCAATGCCTATTAAAAAAGCAACTCTTACTCATAACAGTATTCATAATCAGTATGTTATTGCATTTGATAGATTTATGCAAAGTAATGTCAGATCTGCATATATAAATTTTAAAATTTTGATAGAGACAATGTCTCCAAATGATTATGCATACATGCAAATGGCAGAAAGAATGGCTGATATAGGCTTTTTTAATCTTTCTGATTTGGCTGCTTCAAAAATTGAAGATAAAAATTTGTCTGACTTTTTAGTCGGGGATATAAAAAGTTACTATTACCCTTCTAAAAAATTAAAAACTGATGATGAAGTATACTTAGGTGAAGTTTTTTCAAACATAATTTATAACGATCAAAGTCGTGAAGCAACTTCTGAGCTTGTAAAAAATACTGCACTTTTAGCAGAATCTGATTATGCGAATTATATAGTTGCTTTAGGTTATTTAAAGTCTAATAACATAATTAATGCAGATTTATACATTGATAATGCAATTAAGATGAATCCCCAAAACATTAATTATAAAAAATTAAAAGCGGAGATTCTTTCTCAAGGTAAAAAGCCTCAAAATGCTATCAAGATGGTTGATTATATTAAATCTCAAAAATTTTATACAACTAATTTTATAAAAAAAGCAGATTCTCTTGAACAGTACGTTCTTTATAAGTCAAAGAAGAACTATGCTGAAAAGATGTATCATCTTGGATATTACTATTATTATGAAGGGGAACTTGCAAAATCTATAAGATCTTTACAGGGTGCAATATCTTCAAAGAAAAAACTTAATAAAGATGTGTATGCACTTATGAGTCGTGTATATTTTGATATGCAGGATTATGAGAAAGCACAGGATAGTGCTGTAAAAGCTCATAAATTGAATAGTAATAATTCTATCGCACTTCTTGTATTAGGTGATTTAAGTTATAGAGATAAAGATTACAAAACTGCTTTGAAATATTACAAAGATGCAGAATCTAACGATAAGTTATCTTGGATTTGCCCTATAAAAGTGGCTCAGACATATGAACAGCTCGGAAAAGAGAAAAAAGCTCTTGAGATTTATGAAAAAATCTTAAAAACTTATTCTGATGCTTATCTTGCATATTATGAAATTGCTCTCAAAGATAAAACAAAAGAATTCGCATATTTGAAAAAAGCAATAGCTATTAACTCAAATTTTAAAGATGCCTGGATTGATCTCGGTAGAGTTGCCTTTGAAAGACAAGATATTCCTGAAGCTAAAAAATATTTGAGTATAGCAAATTATATTGACGAAAATGATTTTAGATATTATTATTATCAAGGATTGATTGCTAAGAGTCAGGGAATGAGTAACGATGCAGTCCAATATTTTAAAAAATCCCTGAGACTAAATCCTGATTATCAGCCGGCAAAAGAGGAATTAAGCTTATGAAATACAATATTCTTATAGTAGAAGATCATGAATTGACAAGGTTTGGACTTAAAACAACTTTTGAAAATGTTGATTATGCTGAGAATATATTTGAAGCAGATTCTGCTGAGGCTGCTATAGATATTTTTAATAATAATAAAGTTGATATTATCATAATGGATTTGGGATTGCCGAATATGAATGGTATCGAGGCGACAAAAAAAATCAAATCCTTGAATAAAGATGTTAAAGTTGTGATATTGACTTCGCATAATGATGAAAAAGAAGTTTTGAACAGTTTGAAAGCCGGAGCTAATGCTTATTGTTCAAAAGAAATTAATCCTCAAAGATTGGTTCAAGTAGTTCAATCAGTAGCTGATGGAGCAGCTTGGTTTGACCCGAGCATTGCGCATATTGTACTTAAAGCAAGTGCAAGTTCTCCGACTTTCGATACAGAGAATAATCGTAAAGATTACGATTTGACATCTCGTGAAGCACAGATTTTAAAACTTATGACAGAAGGATATAGCAATATGGAAATTGCTCAAATTCTTGTGATAAGTATAAATACTACAAAAGCCCATGTTGCAAATATTTTGCAAAAATTAGAAGTAGACGATAGACTCCAAGCAGCTTTAAAAGCTCTTAAAAATAAGATAGTTTAAAAAGTTAAAAGGTATAAAATCAATGCCCGAATTAACAAGTGTTCTGTTAGTTGATGACAATTCTAAATACTTGAAAGATGCTCTGCCTTTCTATGGGTATGAAGTTAGGGCGGTTTTTGATGGTGTACAGGCATTAAAGGCTCTTTCAGAAAAGAATAGTAAGTTTGACATTGTGCTTCTTGATGTTATGATGCCTAATATGAACGGATGGGAGACTCTAAAAGCTATTCGTAATGATGAGAAAACAAAACATTTACCTGTAATAATGCTTACTGCTGTGAATGAAGAACAGAAAATGGTATCAGGCTTAAAAATCGGAGCTGATGATTATATTGTGAAACCATTTTTACTTCCAAATCTTTTAGCACGAATGGAGGCAGTGTTAAGGCGTTCAAAGTGGCATTCTGAAAGTGAAATAGACAAAACTGCAGATGTTCCCATTGAACTTTTAACAACAAAAGAAAAAGAAGTGTTACAAATGGCAGCAAAAGGGGCAAGTAATAAACAGATAGCAGATAAATTATTTGTCAAAGAGGTTACGGTAAAAACACATTTAAACAGTATATTTAAAAAATTAAAGGTAGCAAATAGAACGCAGGCAGTGTTGCTTGCAATGCAGACAGATTTAGTAAAATGATAATAATAAGGAGAACTTTACGATAATGATTGATTATACTAAAGAAGAATTGATTGAATTATTGAGAAAACACCCCGAAAAATACAATGAGTGGAAGGCTGAACAAGATGAAGTTGACTTGTCTGAGGTTGATTTCTCAGGTATAACTTTATCTGAAATTGATTTTTCAAATGCAGATTTGAATTCAAGCTCTTTTGCTGATTGTAGTTTATCTTTTGTAAATTTTTCAAATACAGATTTAACTTCTGTTGATTTTACAAGAGCAAGAGTTTTGGAATGTGATTTTACCGATGCTTTGTTGACAGGTGCAGATTGCAGCTATGCAGAAATGACATATTGTAATTTTTCTGATTCTGATATGGCTGGTTGTATTTTGTCAGAGACTGATTTGTCTAATTCAGATTTAACTGCTTCTGTAAATTTGAATGCTAGTCGTTATGATGAAGATACGGTTTGGCCGGAAGAAGATATGCTTCCTGAAGATTTTGATGGTGCCAGTCATAGAGATCTTTCAGCTTTGCAGGATGATGAGGAAGAAGCTGTCTCTTCTGATTGGTAATAATTTATTAAGATTGATATTTTCAAAATATAATTTTTAAGCACCTATTTGTATCATTATAAATAGGTGTTTTTTAATAGCAAAAATTTTTTTGTTTGTGTTTTGTATTTTTTTGTGTATAAAATTAATTTTATAAAAAGAGGAAAATAGATTATGCAAGTGACAGGTATTAGAAATTATCAAGTTCAACCATCCAAACTTCAATTTAGGGGCTCAAGAGATAAAGAAATTGACCATGGGGACTATATTGAAAGGCATATTCAAACAGAAGCAACTAGCAGTAAAAAATGGGGTGTTGGTATTGCCTCCTTTCTTATGCCTGGATTAGGACAGTTTATAAATGGTGATGTAGGTAAAGGTTTTGGCTTTTTATCTGGAGTTTTTGGAGTTGTAGGGCTTACATTCCTTGCTTTTAGAGCGAAATCTATTGGCGCATATTGTCTTTCTATAGCATCAAATTTGGGTCTTAAAGTTTGGTCTACCATAGATGCTCTTAAAAATGTGAAATCAGAGCAAGTTCAAATTATTAAAAAAAGTGATGAACAAGAAGATTAACCTGCCTTATATTTTACTTGACTAGCTCCTTTCAGCACGTACAATAGTCTTGTATATAACCGAAGGGAGTATAGAAAATGTTGGATCGTATACAACTTACACACGAAGTAGAAGAAATGTGCTGCGTAAAACGCGGTGTAAAAGGTGAACCTGCTCCGATTCCTCAAGAAGGTGAATGGACAAAGGTTAAAAAGATTGAAGAAGTTTCTGGTTTGACTCACGGTTGCGGATGTTGCGCACCTCAACAAGGAACTTGTAAATTAACTCTTAATGTTAAAAACGGTATCATTCAAGAAGCTTTGGTAGAAACTCTTGGATGTTCAGGTATGACTCACTCTGCTGCTATGGCTGCTGAAATTTTACCTGGAAAAACTCTATTGGAAGCATTGAATACTGACCTTGTATGTGACGCTATCAACGTTGCTATGAGAGAATTATTCTTGCAAATCGTTTATGGTAGAACTCAAACAGCTTTCTCTGAAGGCGGATTGCCTGTAGGAGCTGGCCTTGAAGATTTAGGTAAAGGTCTTCGTTCTCAAGTAGGTACTATCTTCTCAACTAAACAAAAAGGTCCTAGATATTTGGAAGTTGCTGAAGGATATGTTCTTGAATTAGGTTTGGACAAAAATGATGAAGTTATCGGATACAAATTTGTTCACCTTGGAAAATTCATGGATGCAGTTAAAAAAGGTGTTGATCCAAAAGAAGCTTTGGAAAAATTCACTGGTACTTATGGAAGATTTGCTGATGCTGTTAAGAAAATCGACCCTAGAGTTGAATAAGTGACAGTCGGTTAAGTAATTAAGTAAATTAAGTTAAGAGGAAATAAAAATGACAGTAAAATTTGAAGGACAAGACAGACGTCAAGCAAAATTGAACAAAGTTTTACCTGAATATGGCTTCAAATCTTTGGAAGAAGCTCGTGAACTTTGTTTATCAAAAGGTGTTGACGTTGATGCTATCGTTAAAGGAATTCAGCCGATTGCGTTTGAAAACGCTGTTTGGGCTTATACATTAGGTGCTGCTATTGCACTTAAAAAAGAAGCTAAAGATGCTGCTGAAGCTGCAAGTCTTATTGGTGAAGGCTTACAAGCATTTTGCGTTCCAGGTTCAGTAGGTGATACAAGAAAAGTTGGTCTAGGTCATGGTAACTTGGCTGCTATGTTGTTGAGAGAAGAAACTCAATGTTTCTGTTTCTTGGCAGGTCACGAATCTTTTGCGGCTGCTGAAGGTGCTATTGGTATCGCTAGAAATGCTAACAAAGTTAGAAAAAATCCTTTGAGAGTTATCTTAAACGGTTTGGGTAAAGATGCTGCATATGTAATCTCAAGAATCAACGGTTTCACTTCTGTTGAAACAAAATATGATTACAAAACAGGCGAATTAAAAATCGTTAAAGAACAACCATTCTCAGATGGTGAAAGAGCAAAAGTTAAATGTTATGGTGCAGATGATGTATCAGAAGGTGTTGCTATCATGATTCATGAAGGTGTTGATGTTTCTATTACTGGTAACTCAACTAACCCAACTCGTTTCCAACACCCTGTAGCTGGTACTTACAAAAAATGGTGCTATGAAAATGATAGAAAATACTTCTCAGTAGCATCTGGTGGCGGTACTGGTAGAACATTGCACCCAGATAACGTAGCTGCAGGTCCTGCTTCTTACGGTATGACTGATACTATGGGTAGAATGCACGGTGATGCTCAATTCGCAGGTTCTTCTTCAGTTCCTGCTCACGTTGAAATGATGGGTATTATCGGTATGGGTAACAACCCTATGGTAGGTGCTACAGTTGCAGTTGCAGTAGCAGTTGCTGGTGCTTTGAGCAAATAATTAAATTTGTTTTAAATTTAAAAAAGCCCTCTTTTTTAGAGGGCTTTTTTTTATAAGTTTTTAATTGCAATTTCAAGGGCTTCTGTTTCTGTTATACCATTTTCTGAAGCGTATGTTTTAATTTTGTTGATTAATTCTTCACTTAATCTTCTGTTAAAAGGGATTTTAGGATTTTTACATTTTCTGCCTGCACCTTCTCTTTTTCCTCCCCATTGTCCTTTCCCTTGGCAGCCACCGCCATGACACTGATGGTTTTCTCCATGTTCATGACAATGATGATGCCCTTCTCCTTTGCAGTTTCCTTGTCCATGGTTACAATGATGTTCGTGATTGCATTCGTGCATAATTACCCTCCTTTATTGATGTATTATGACTCTTAAACTTGATTTTGTCAATACACTATCAAGGTAATTATAATTTTATGCTATTAATTCTGCAGAAAGATTTAAGCACTCCTTTTGATTTTTGGAGTTCGCTGTTTACGTATTTATTTTCAGTTGTTTTTATAAGTTGTTCTGTATGTTTATACATTTTTTCAGCAGCTTGAAGATATTCAAGTTGTTTTGACGATTTTCCAAGACCTATTTCTTGAAAATAGTTTCCGTAAAGTAAATATAACCTTGATAGTAAATCATTCATATTATATTTTTTTGCAATGAAAATAGCGTGTTCTATATGAATTTTTGCAGATTCAAAATCCGATAAAGTAATATAGCATTTTGCTATGACTGATTCTAGCAGAACTGTGAAGAAGTAGTTATCTATTTTTGGATTTTGTGCGACATCAAGAGCTTGTTCTGCAATTTCAAGTGCTTCTTTAGGTCCTTCAGTTATTATTGTTGCATCTGAAATTAAAAGCCAAGTTAAAAGAGCTCCAAGAGCCATTTTTTCTTTTGCGAAATAAGCGATTTGGTCATTATATATTTCCATTGCTTGTTTAGAATTGTCATTATCTTTAAACATTTTTCCAAGCAGTGTTTTTAAAATATTTTTTGTAAAATTGTCCCCATTGTTATTTGCAAATGTTACTATTTGGAAGAGATCTTCCTGCATGCCATCATATTGCTTGTTAAGGAATTTATTTACTATATTAATAAAGTTCCATCTTATAACGGTTTCATTATCCATTATATTTTCTTGATATGCTTTGAGGACTTCCCCTAACATTTGTTCTGAATCTTTATAATGACCTTTTACTGTGTTCGCAAGTGCAAGTGTAAGTTTACATTTACATATAAATAAATTATCTTTAATTTGATTTCTGTCAATTATATCGAAAAGTATTGTTAATACTTCAAAAGCTCTGTCATTACCCTGTATTGCAAGTGCGTTGGCAAGTATCAGGTATGTTTTAAGCCAAGTTTCGTACATGAAAGGCAAGTTTGAATCTTTGGCACTTTTTGGATCCGTAAAATATGAATCTAAAATTGGCATTATTTCAGTGTCTATCATATTTATTATCTGACCACAGTTGCCTATATTAAGCAGTGCGCTCAATTTTGTACATTTTAGTAGTGCAATATCTAAAGTATTTTCCGGTTTTGCTTTTTTTAGGACTTCATCTGTACATTCCACTTCTCCAAAGTAATTTCCTGTTTTTCTACAACAAGAAGCCATGTAGGCTAAAAGTTCTATTTCTTTTGGAGTATCGCCTACTGCTTGGGCATTTGATATTGCATCAGGCAGGTATTCCATTGCTTCTGATGGATTTGAATTTGCTAGCAGTTTTCCTAATCTTTCGGATATATTGTATCTAACCTTAAGAGTATAGCTTTCATCAAACTCATTAATTAATGCAAGTGATTGCTTTTGTGAGATTGCATAAAGGTTTAAATCTCCAATGTATGCAGCAAGTTTTGTGTTTTTAGTCCAGATTTCAAGTGCCATTTGCGGCTGTATAAGGTTTTGTGCTATTATTCCAAAAATTGCATTTGAATTAAGTGTAAAACCAACTATGTATGATAGAATTTTTTTATTTATTTCTTCATATTCAGGGTCTTCTTTTGACATTTTAACTATTGTTTCCCAAAGTACTAATGAGCTGAATTCGCAGTAGATATTGTTTATTGGGTTTATGTAATCCATTTTCTTTAGGTATACTAAAATGTCTTTAAAGCTTTTTTCATCTATATTAAAAATTTCTTGGATGAAATTAATATTAATTTTGTCCCCTATTATTGCAGAACATACCAAAACTTTGTAAGCTATCGGGTTTAGTTCTGCAAGAATGGATAACCTGTATTCAATTAAACCTGCAAAACTTGTAGCAAGTACAAATTCTTTTTCACTCAGTTGGCAATCAAAGTATAGGCTCAATGCGTGGTTTATATATAGAGGGTTTCCTTTACTTATTTTATAAATGTCTTGAAGTTCTTCTTCTTTTAATGTTGGGAAACCATCTATTTTCTTTGTTTTTTGTTCAACTAAAATGGACATTTGTTTGTATTCCAAAGGAGCAAGAGCTATGTCAAGATATATATTTTTATTATTATTGTCAGGAAAATAAAAATATCCTTTGGATGGTTTTGATTCGTTGTAAATAAGTAACAATTTTAAACGAGGCCATATGTTTGATTTTTTTACGTAATGACTGATAAATTCGTATGAAAATCCATCTATGAAGTCAAAATTGTCAACAACAAATACAAATTTATTCATTGCAGTAATTTTATCAAAAATTTTATTTAGGATTTCAAAAGTTTTATTTTTATTTATTACAATGTCTTCAAAAGTCCCTTCTTTTTGTGGGTACAAAAAATTTATTAGGTTAAGAACTTCGTTGTTTTCAAGTTCAGGAAATTCATTTTTGAAGTATTTTGATGCATCTTTTTTAAATTGATTGTTTCCAAGACAAAAATTTGGCAAATTAAAAATATTTAGCAATATTTCTTGTATTAGACCTCCAGGAGTAATTTGAGTTATTGGAGTGCATTTCCCGTACAGCCAAGAAAAATTTTTAACCTTTTCGTCTTGCATAATAGCTTTGAGGACTAAGCTTTTTCCACAACCCTTTTCTCCGCTTAGTGAAAATATTTTTTTATCTCTTGATAATAGACCTCTTAAAAGAATATTTTTTGCACTTTTTTGTGAGACTAAATTCGCGGGATATGTTAGTTTTATTTCCTTTTTGATATCATTTTGGTTATTTTCGTTAGTTTCATTATTTTCTTTTTCTTTATTTTTTTCAGGGAAAATATATCCGCATTTTCTGCACTTTGGAGATTCCGGTAAATTCACGCTATTGCAATTTGTGCAGAGTTTTAATATCTCATTGCCGCATTTTTTGCAGGTAAAATCAAAAATTGAATTTACAGTTCCACAGTTTTTACATGTCAAACCTGTTCTTGCACCACAAAATTGACATTTTAAGGTGTTGTCGGGAATTGATTTTTTACATACTGGACATTTCATAATTATAACCTTAGTTCAATGCTTTTTTTACGGAATCCATAAGCTTGAATAATCTTTTTGATACTTCAGATTGTGATAAGTTTATATTATCAGCTATCTCGTTTTGTGTCATTCCTTTTTCGTATCTAAGGTTGTATATTTCTAAATAATTTTTATCCGGAGAATTTTTGTCAATTTCATAAACTATGTCTACAATTCTTTGAAGAATTTCTTTTTTTATTGCAAAATCCTCTGGAGTATCTTGAATACTTACGGGTTCGTATATTACTTGAACTTTGGAGTAATCTGTAAGACTGTTTTCAACGATACTGTCTAGAGGTACGTTATTAGTAGACATATAACCGCTTCTGGATCTTCTTAATCTACCTTCATTTTTAAGCACATTTAATATTGATGTTGTAGCAATTTTTTTCAAATATGCTTCTAACGTGACATCTGATGTGACTGTTTTTACAATTAGTAAAGATCTTTTACAGGTTTCATTGAAAAAGTCATCATACAAATCTTCATTATTTACAAATTTTCTATCATTTTTTATGATTTTTTCGATTAAATCTATTTTATCTTGTGCTAATTCCACTTCAAAGTTCCCTTATCTCACAACATTATATCATAATTATAGATATATGATAAGATTTAAATTAAGATCAGGGGTGTTAATCTCACTACTAGGCGGTTTCAGGATGTTTAGTGTATCTTTAACAGATTGTAACACAATGTCATCAATTTGTTTTGAACCGCTACTTGTGATTATTTTTGTTTCTTGAATATTTCCATTCTTATTCAATTTTATATCTACTTTGACTTGGTTAGAATATGCATATTCAGTTGCTAAAAGCAAATCTGCGGAAAGTGTTAATTTAATACTTTTACCTGCTGATCTTAAGTAATTTTGCATTTTAGGGCTGTATGACAATACATCCGGTACATTCCAAATCAATTTTTTTACTTCGGGATATGCACCTGTTGAAATAGGTTTGTTTTTAATTGTTGTATTTTTCAATTCTTTTATTTGTTCTTTGTTTGCTTTAACTTTCTTTTCTACTTTTTTATTGATTGAAGGTGCATTATCTTCAAGAATATTTCCGGAAGTATCGCCTTGAATATCCGTAGGTTGGTTTGCTACTAATTCATTTCCGGAACTACTGCTTGTTATAGGTTCTATTTCAGAAAGATTGTCAGCTTTAGGTTTTAAAAATATAAATGCTACTGCTGCCGTAAGAGCTGTCACAATAGCTGCAGTTAATATAAGAGTCTTTTTATTTGAGGAGTCAGTTTGTTTGCTGTTTAAGAATGCTGCCCCAGGTACAGCCTGCTCTTCATTTTCCTCTTGTATATTTTCTGTAATATTAGGTTCTGCATCTTGATTATCAAAAAGAATATCAAGTTTATTTTCATCATTTTCATTTTCAGTATTATTTTCAACTATATCAAGCAAGTCTTGTATTTCTTGTTCGGATTCAATTGAATCATTTTCTTTATTCTCATTATTCCCGTCTAAATTTTCTTGTTGAGGTTGTGGAGCTTCTTCATTTGCTGATGATGTTACTTCTTCTGCTATAGAAAGGATATCATCAATTTCAGGTATGTTATCTAAAGACTGATGTTCAGGTGTATTTTCTTCCGAAATTTGTTCTTCTGAACTATCACTAATATTATTTGCTCCAAGTACGTCATCAATTTGTGATAATAAGTCTGATGATGAAATTTCTCCGGCATTTTCAGGTAATTCAATGTTATCGATATCATTATTATCCACATCTATGTTATCAGTGGCGAGTAATTCTGAACCATTTACACTATCTGTATCATTATCAACTATTTCCGTAGTATCATTTTGAGATTCATTTTCAGAAATATTTGTTTCTTCTTGGTTTATATTTTCTTCAATATTTGTCTCATCTTCTGCAAAATCAGTCTCAATGATTTCCGGTTCTATTTCTGAGATATTTGTATCAATATTGTCAAGGCTTATTTGTTCGTCGTTATCTTCTCCAAATAAATTTATATTTTCTTCTGAATCATCTTCAACAGCGATATTGTCCCCATTTATATTATCTATGTCTTCAGAAATATCAGATAAATCAATGTTTTCAGAAATACTATTTTCAATTAGGTTTTCATCCAGTGATATATTTTCTGTTTCTTCATTTGTGTCTATATTTAAATTGCTTTCATCCATATTGATTGAAGGAAGATCCTCTGTATCAATATTTTCTGCAATGATATCTTCTGGAGCAATACTAATGTCATCACTGGCAAGTTTTTCTATATCTTGATTTTTAATTATTTCTTCTTCAGAAATGTTGGTTGGTAATAAATCATCCAGAGAAACTGGTTCGTTGTTAATATTTTCGACGTCTTCAGGTTCACTAATTATTGAGGTGTCTATGTTTTCGAATGATAAAGAATCAACTTCCACATCATCATTATCCTCAGTTTCAGTTTGAGTTTGTTCTTCTAAGTTTTCGAATGATAAAACATCATCTTGTTCCAGGTCTGTGTTATTTTCTTGACTTTCAGGTTTATTCTCGTCTAAATCGATATCATCAAAAGAAATTTTATTTTCAATTTCGTTAATAAAATCAGTATTGTTATCAGTGGCAACTGTATCTATTTCATCGAAGGAAATTGTTTCAGGTGATAAATCTTCAATTTCTTCTGATGTGTTGTCAATGTTGTCAATTGAGGAGGTGTCTACAAGATCAAAGTCAATAGACTCAGGTTCTTTAGTTTCAATATTGTTATCAGTCAGTTCTTTAGGAATATCAATTAGATCGTCTACAATATTAATTCCAGCAGTAACAGCATCTGACAGGATTTCTGCAGAAGCTGAAGCTTTATCTTTTGCAATTTCTGTACCTAGTTCTGATAAATTTTCAGTTATTTCGATTCCATCAGAAATTAATCCAGACGCAGTCTCAAGTCCATCAGAAATTGGTTCAAGTATATTAATTTCTTCTGCGGGAGCGTTAGATTCTGCATTCATAATATCTTCAGAAGAATCTTTCAGATTATCTACACTTAAAAGATTTTCTAAATTATCAAACTCTTCGTTTGCAAAAGTTTCTTTATTATCCCATTCAGGTTTGATGATATTTTCATCAGTCATTGCTTTATATGATAATGTCTCAAAATTTTCATACTCAATGAATTTGTCTCTCAATTCAACACTTTTCGTAAGTTGTTTAATTAAAAGAGTTTTTTCATCTTCTGAAATATCATTATCACACATTGCCATTATTATTCTTTCAGAATCTATCATTTCTTCTTCTGAAAGTGTTTCATTTTTATTCCCTTTAAAGTTTTCGATATACTCTTTTAAGTTTGTAACAGGAGTTAATTTTTCTTTTTCTATGAAATAATATTCATCGTTTTGATTATTTTTGTTAATTAATTTAGGCTCAAAAAATCCCATGAATTTCGCGTTTGAGAGATCTTTAGACAGATTAAACACAAAATAAATATCAGGTACAAGATTGTATTTGAAATGAGATTTAGGTATGAAAATTATGTTTTCATCAAATACTACCCTTACGTCGATATGGATATTTGGAAGCATTATATCTGAGATGTCAAGTTCTTCAAGAATTTTTTTGATAGAGTGGATATTGTATACATTTTCAATATCAATGTTTTCAGAAGCTAAATATTTTAGTGCGAGTCCTGCTCCTAAAGTGTTTACGTAAGCTCTATTTTTTACATTTTTGTCTGCATACCAGTTTGCAGCAACGCTTGCATCTAACCTATCTTTATCTTCGATGTATATTATTGTATCTTGTTGACTTCCCATTACTATTCTCCTTAATAATCTCTCTAATCAATAAGATGACACTTAGAAAAAAAATATTCCATTTTTATTGTAAATTTTTGTAACAATTATTGAAAAAAGATTTTATTTTAGACAAAATGGGAATGTTATTGGTTTTATTAATGGTATAGAATTGTGTGTTATAAAAAAGGAGGTTATCTCATGATTAGTTCTGTTTCCAATGTAAATTTTCGTGGAGAAACAGCTGTCTCTGCTCAGGATTTGATTAATTCTCCAGGAAAATACTCTGTTGCTCCTCAGGCTAAGACGGATGTTCCTGAAGATTCTTTTGAAAAGTCTGAAGGCAAAAAAAATAAAAGCAATGCAGGTGCAATAATTGGAACAGCTGCAGCATTGTTAGCAGTAGCGTATGCAACTTTAGGTGTAATGGTACATAAAGGAAAATTGGAAAAAATAGAAGCTCCTGAAGGATTTATGCAAAAAGTTAAAAACTTCTTCTACAATGTAGGTGAAAGTGCAGATAACTTGTGGGGCAAAATAAGAAAACGAAATGATGCTGATGCAGATGTTAAAGCAAAACCTGAAGCTGAAGCAGAAGTCCCTAAAAAACCTGAGGTTGAAGCTGAAGCACCTAAGAAAACTGAAGCCGAAGTAGAGACTCCTAAAAACCCTGAAACTGAAGCTCCGAAGGGTGGAGAAGATGGTATTGAAACTGTTGAACCAGAAGAAATTCCGCCAAAAGATTAAGAATTAGTTTTCAATTAATAAATTAAATAAAACTAAGATAATAAATAAAAATCATAAATAACAATACATATATATTAAGCCTGCGAAAGCAGGCTCTTTTTTATTCCAAAAATTCTGAAAGTATTAAGTTACTTATTAAAATTCCCTCTGTAGTTAGTGTAAAACCTGTATTAGTTTCTTTTAGATACTTATAATCAATGTACTTTTTTATAATCTGGGCGTACTTTTCACGGAAATCTATATAAAATTTTTTATTTATTTTTTCAACATTTATTCCTTCTATTTTTCTGAATCCAAGAAAAATTTCTTCCTCCAGTTGCTCTTGAACAGAGAGTTTGTGGAGAGTTTTGTTGTTCAAAGGATTTTTTATGTATTCTTGTATATTTGAAGTGTTGTAATATCTTTCTTGATTTGTATATCCGTGGGCTGCAACTCCAAAACCGTAGTAAGAGTTATTGTCCCAGTAGTTTAAGTTATGTTTTGACTCAAATCCTTTTTTTGCGAAGTTACTTATTTCGTAGTGTTCAAAATTGTGACCGGATAATATTTCAATAGCTTTGAGGTACATATCGGCCTGAGTGTCCTCATCAGGTAAATTTTTTGGTGGATGTTGATAAAAATAACAATTTTGTTCGATCTTTAATCCATATAGTGATATGTGATTTATATCCAGTGCAATTGTTTTTTTTAAGTCTTTTTCAAAAGAGTCTATTGTCTGCGTTGGGAGTCCATAAATTAAATCAAGACTGATGTTTGTAAAACCGGTCGATTTTGCATCATAAATTCTGTTTTCAACGTCCTTTGAGCTATGAATTCTTCCGATTGCTTTTAAAATTTTGTCGTCAAAAGTTTGACATCCAAAGCTGAGTCTGTTTATTCCGGTTTTCTTTATAGCTTTGAAATATTTTGTATCAACTGTTTCAGGGTTTAATTCCAGCGTTACTTCAGTGTTTTGGTTAATATTGAATTTAGAAATTATTTTTGATATTTCATTAGGAGTTAATAATGATGGAGTGCCGCCTCC
Source organism: Candidatus Gastranaerophilales bacterium (assembly GCA_944327275.1). GTDB lineage: Bacteria > Cyanobacteriota > Vampirovibrionia > Gastranaerophilales > Gastranaerophilaceae > Stercorousia. The sequence goes on from CALVHB010000017.1 coordinate 31,696, forward strand.
AAAGTAAAGTGTTTTTAAAGGTTCATTTTTGTATGAGTTTGTAATTTCTTTTTCTAAAGCTTTAATATAATTTTCCTTTAGTTCAATACAAGGAAATGATACAAAAGAGCAGTATTTGCATTTTGATTTACAAAAAGGAATATGTATATATACATTGTTTGCCATAAAAAATATTCTATAACAAATAAAAGTTACTGTAATCAGATTTTATTTTTGCTATATTTTGAAAAATATGATATACTCCTAACATAGAGTAGTTTACGGAGAGATTATGAATTTAGTGCATATATTTACGGATATTCCGATATTAATTGTAATTTTTACTTTTATATTCTCGTTATTATACTGTCTAAGAAACTATATATACGTGAATAAAAATGTTAAGATATTGCTTAGTTTTATTTCAATGTTTAAGAAGACAGATTTAAATTTTAGATTTAAAGAAATTGATGAATGGATGTCTGCTAATCCATATGTATCTGCTTTTTGGTTAGAATTTAAAAATACTCTTGTATTTTCGGAATCTGTTGCACTTAAAGGCAGAAATAACGATTTAACGTATAAAGAAGTTTCTGCTACCGTTCAAAATATTCAAACAACAGTTGATCCCCTGTATTTCTTTAATGAAGAAACTTTAATTACGTCAAAATTTAATAATAAATTTTTACAGACCGTACCGACTATACTTACAGGTTTTGGACCTTTGTTTACATTCTTAAATATTGCTATAGCGTTCGGTAAGATTGATTTTTCATCTCAAGAAAAGACAATTGCCTCAGTTGCAGGTCTTATGTCAAGTATGCAGACCGCAGCTTTGGTATCAGTTATTGCAGTTGGTTCTTCGTTGTTATTTTTGATGTTTGAGAGAATTTCGTATCAAATTTTATGCAGAAGACCGGTCGCAATGTGCGAAGATATTATGGGCAAGCTGTTTGATAATATTTCTTCTGAAAAGTTTTTAATGGAATTATTGAAAGAAACTAAAATTCAAAACAATTCAATTTCAAACTTGATAGCAGAAATGCCTGAGCATTTTAAAGTAGCTTTAAATTCAGGAATTGCAAGCAATCTTGTTCCTTACTTAGAAAATCTTATTTTTGGAATTAATCAAATGAATAAGAATATGAAAGAAGTTGCAAAACGTAGTACAACTGATGATGTCGATGATTTATTTTAGGCGAGGGAGGTTGTCTGCATGGCTTTAATGACGCGAAGAACAAAATCAGAAGAGAATGATAATAATATATTTTGGACTACAATGGCAGATTTGCTTTTGGGGTTAGCGATTATATTTATGACGTTGTTTGTGCTTGCCATGACAGGCTTTACTCAACAGTCTATTGAGCAAAAAAGAAAGCAAATTGAGGTAAATAAAGAGCTTATTGAAAATTTAAAAAAAGCAAATATCGAAGCTGAAGTAGATCCTGTATCTGGTGATATAAAAATTTCTGATTTAGAATTGTTTGAAATCGGGAGTTATACTTTATCACCAAAAGGAAAGGTTTATTTAAATAAATTAGTTCCAATTTACATCAATACTATATTTTCTAAAAAAGAGCTGATTGATGAGATTGATAGTATTATAATTCAAGGTCATACAGACAGTCAGTCTTTTTCTGGTATTAAAAATCATGACTTGCAGTATTTGAAAAATATGGAATTAAGTTTGCAGCGTGCAAATTCTGTTGCAGAATATATTTTCAGTACGAATTATGACAAAGAATATAATGAAAAGCTAAAAAAGATTTTGGTTGTAGAAGGTAAAAGTTACTCAGAACCTGTTATTGTAAACGGAAAAGAAGATTACAATAAGAGTAGGCGTGTGGAAATGCGTTTGAAAGTCAAAAAAATGGAAATTACTGATGTTATTTTTGATACAATTCAGCATTTGTAATTTTAGCAGTATTAATTAAATAGAGAATATAATGGGCAAGACACTTAACGAACTGGCAGATGAATTAAAAGCATACATAGTTGAACAGCATTCTGATGCGCATAATAAGGGCAATATGAGAACCGGTAGATACAATAATTTAAAATTGTCTATGGATATTGTAAGAAATTCGACCCCTCATGTTGTTGTGAATATGGGAATGTCAGAGGCTGAATTCAATATTCGTTCAGGAGAGAAAATAAATGGTAGTCTTGGACCTGAAGAAAAATATACCCAAAAATGGTTTAGTAAATCAAGTACACTACCTGAGTTGAATGAATGTTGGAAGGCACTGGCAAAAGAGCGAGGTCGTTAATTTTTTATCATACTTTTAGAACGTAAATTCCTGTGGTATGTTATTGCAAATCTGTGAGCCTCATCTCTTATTCTTTGAAATAAATATAGTGCGCTGGAATTTCTTGGAAGAATTACCGGTTTAGATTGTTTTGGCAGGAATACTTCTTCATGTTTTTTTGCAAGACTAACTACATCTATGTCATTTATCCCAAGTTCTTCAATAATTTGCATAACACTTGAGAGTTGTCCTTTCCCACCGTCAATAATCATAAGGTCGGGTTTTTCCCATTTTTTCTCGCCAAGGTGGCTTAAACGTCTTGTTAAAACTTCTTTCATTGATAGAAAATCATCAGGTTTACCTTCTGTTATTTTAACTTTGAATTTTCTATATTCAGATTTTTTAGGAAGTCCGTTTATGAAAGTTACCATTGAGGCTACGGTATTTGTCCCCTGAATATGAGAAATATCATAACATTCCATTCTGTGGGGGAAGTTTCTAAGTTGCAATTTTTCTGCAAGGTATGAACCGATTTCGTTAAAATCTTCTCTGATTTTTGACATTTTTGAAAGTTTTGCGTTATCTAGTACAACTTTTGCATTTTTATCTGCAAGCATTTGAAGTTCTTTCCCTTGAGCAGATTTTCCGTAGCTGATTTTAACTTTTTTCTGAGCAAGAATTTCAAGCCATTCTTCGTAAAGTTCTTTCTCTCCAATTGATTCCAATTCATTAGAAACAATTCTGTCAGGATATTCCAGCTTTAATGAGGTGTAATATTCTTTGAAGAATGTTGCAAAAAATTCTGTTTTATCTTCTTCTTCTACTTCGTATACAAAATCTTTTTTATCAATAAGTCTGCCTTCTCGAATCATAAGTATAACTATTACAAAGATGCCGTCTTCTGACATGAATGAGATAACATCCTCATTAAGTTTTGTATTTTCATATACAACTTTTTGTTTCTCAAGAGTTTTTTGTAAATCATTATAGCTGTCTCTTAGTTTGGCAGCCTTTTCAAATTGCAGAGAATCAGAGTATTTTTGCATTTGTTCTTTTAACTGCTTTAAAAGTTCTGATTGTTTCCCTGACAAAAACAGTTCTGCTTGTTTTACCAGTGCTTTATACTCTTCAGAAGTTACCAAGTTTTGGCAAGGTGCCATACATCTTCCTATGTGGTAGTACAGGCATGGACGATCTTTAAATTTAGGTGATTTACATTGCTTTAGTGGAAATATTTTTTTTAGAAAATCTAATGTTGCGTGCATGGCTCTTACGTCTGTATAAGGACCATAGTACTTTCCTTTTTCAGGATTCATGTTCTTTTTACGCACTATTGTGATTCTTGGAAAGTCTTCATCGGTTATTAAAAAATAAGGGTATTTTTTATCATCTTTTAGTAATATGTTATACTTTGGTTTATATTTTTTTATCAGGTGACTTTCAAGAATAAGTGCTTCTACTTCGGTATTAGTTATTATATATTCAAGTTTTTCTATTTGAGATACGAGAACATTTACTTTTACGCTGTCATGATTTCTGTTAAAGTAGCTTTTTACACGACGTTTAAGAATTTTAGCTTTCCCAACGTAAATTACCTCTCCGTCTTTGTTGTAGTAGATATAACATCCGGGTAGAGAGGGCAGAAGTTTTAATGTCTCTTTTAAATCTTCATTCATAGTAATGATTATATCATATATTATCGATTATGATTTGCAAATTTTTTTTACCTAAATTATAATATACTAGTATGAGAGTCGGAATTGGATTATTTATTTTTGCATTAACTTTGTATTTGTTGCATTATTCTCCTTTGCAAGCGGAAGCTGCAGGAGGGAGAAGACCTGTTTGGACTGATTTTTGTCCAAAAGGTTTGGAAAATGCTGAGTATAAAGAAATCCAATGGTTCTGGCCAGAGGGTACAAAATCTACTCAATCTATTTATAATTATTGGGCAGAACGTAGAGTCGAATTTGAACAAAATCTGGCTGAGTGTGATGAATTAAACGGTGGTCCTGATAATAGTTGTTACAATGCTTTGAGAGCAAGACAAACTTTTGTAAATGAGCAGTATAATAGAGATGTTAAGCAAAAACAGATTACTGAACAAATTTGGAAAGATGCTCACGACAAAGGTTCAAGACCTATGATGATTAATATCTTTGTCAAATAATTTAGTTAATAATTGACATTACCTGTTCGGTGATATCATCTCCACCAAATAAGACTGTATTTTTTGGCAGTACGACATTGTAGTGCATGGATTTTGCTTTTTCTACCACGGCAGTTTTTATTTTATTGTCTATCGATGTTAATTTGTTGTTATATGATTGATCCAGTGCAAGTTTTTGTTGATTTAATTCATTTCTATATTTATCTTCCAGTTGTGAAGCTTTTTGGGGATCTTTTTCTTTTGAAATTTCTGCTCTTGCTTTATCTACAATCTTTTGCATATTTTGCATTTGGATTGTTTGTTCTTTTTGTAGAGTTTGTACCTCAGCTGAATTTGCAACAATTTTTTGAATATCGACAGTTGCAATTTTATATGCCGGAGCAGTATTTGATATAGCGATATTATTGATTGAATACCCTACTGTGAAAGCTAACATTATCGAAAGTGCTACTATTATTTTTGTTTTCATTGTCCCTCCTAAAATTTTATTCTTCATAAAAATAGTAAATTAGATTATAAAATTTTTAATTGGTTACTTGGATTAATTTCATGTTTTTTGTATTATAAGATTGCGAGTACATGGAAACTCGGATTAGAGAGGCTTGTGAGCTTTATTTAATTCGAAAAGGAGAGAATAATATGAAAAAATCAATTAAAGATTTAGGTGATGTTAAAGGAAAACGTGCTCTAGTTAGAGTTGATGTTAACGTACCTTTAGATGAAAACAAAAATGTAACTGATGATACAAGAATTCAAGCTATTGTACCTACAGTTAGAGCTTTGCAAGAAAAAGGAGCTAAAATCATTCTTATGGCTCACTTGGGAAGACCAAAAGGAGAATGGAATCCTGAATTTACGTTGGAACCTGTTGCTAAACATATGTCTAAAGTTTTGGGTGAAGATGTATTGTTCGTAAAATCTCCTGTAGGTGAAGGTGCAGAAAAAGAATTAGAAGCATTAAAAGACGGTCAAGTTGCATTATTGGAAAACATCCGTTACTACAAAGCTGAAGAAGCAAAAGATGATGATATGACTTTTGCAAATGAATTAGCTAAATTGGGTGATTTTTATGTAAATGATGCATTTGGTGCTGCTCATAGAAAACACACATCAACTGCTAAATTAGCTCATGTACTTAAACCTGCAGTTGCTGGTTTGTTAATGGAAAAAGAAATCAGATGCTTGTCTCAAGCTCTTGATAACCCAACAAGACCTTTCACAGCAGTTGTTGGCGGTGCAAAAGTTTCTTCTAAAATTGGTGTTTTAGAAAACTTAATTGACAAAGTTGATAATTTAATTATCGGCGGTGGTATGGCATATACATTTGTTAAAGCTAATGGTGGTAAAATTGGTAATTCTATTTGTGAAGATGATCAAATGGATGTTGCTAGAGCTATCGAAAAGAAAGCTGCTGATAAAGGCGTAAAAATCGTTATGGCTACAGATGTTTTGGCTGCTGATGATTTCTCAGGAAACGGTACAAATAAAATTGTTCCTATCAATGAAATTCCTGACGGATTTGAAGGTGTTGATGCTGGTCCAGATAGCCAAAAAGCTTTCGCTGAAGTTATCAAAAATTCAAAAACAATTTTGATGAATGGACCTGTTGGTGCATTTGAAAATCCAAAATTTGCAGAAGGTACAAAAGCTGTATTAAGTGCAATTGTTGATGCAACTAAAAATGGTGCTGTATCTGTAATTGGTGGTGGAGATTCTGTTTCTGCTGCTAAAAAATTCTGTAAAGCAGAAGATTTCACTCATGTTTCTACAGGCGGCGGTGCTTCTCTAGAATTTATCGAAGGTAAAGTATTACCAGGTGTTGCAGCTCTTGATGAAGCATAAGAATTAAAATATAAAATATATAAAAGGCTCTTTGTTTTAAACAAGGGGCTTTTTTTATTTTTCTGAAAGAAATTTTTGATTTTATAAAAATATCCATTAAATGATTGATGTCTATTTCATACAACTGGATTATTGTATTTATGGGGAAAGCTAATTATTACAGACTTGAATAAGGGATAGCATAATAAAATGATTAATCAAAAAATCAACTCAATAGACTATAAGGAATTGTATTCACAGTACAATTGGTTTTCTAATGCGTATCCTCCGCTTGTCCAATCAGCTTGTGATGAGTTTTTCCTCCCCGGTTTTAGATTTATTCTTGTTGGAATTAGTAAAAACATTAACCCTTTGATGGACAAGGATGCTTATTTTGTTACGAAAATTAGAATTGATAAACAGCATGATGTTTTTTTCAGAACTTCTGAAAAAGCTGTTGGACTGATTCTAGACAGAGTTTTAGGTAAAGCTAATTCAAGATTTAATTTAAATAAACTAACTGATTTGGAAGCAAAGATTATTACTTCATTTAATGATTATATGTTTAATGCTACTTCCAAATTTTTAGCTCCTCCCCCTCCGACATTGAAAAGAATTAATTTTGATGTTGTACATTTGACCTTTTTAATCAAGGATGTTGATTCGAATGCTGTCGGAAAATTTGTTATAACATTACCTGAAATCCTTTTGAAACCTGAAAATATATCTTCAAAAGGTGATAAGTTTAAATATGGCGATTTTACAAAAAGTGAAATTGATATTGCTGTAAAAGTTGGAAGTACAAAGTTTAAACTTATTGATATCAAAAATATTGAAGTTGATGATATTGTAGTTTTTGATAACAGCAATATTAATCAAATGGTAATGATATTTAGAGATTACGAAAAGAAATTGAATATAAACCCGAACTTGGGACTGGTTCTACCGGTTGATAATGACGAAGGAGAAGATAATATGGCAGAAGAAAATACTAATCTTTGGGACAGTATAGAAGTTGAGATGAGTGCACAGTTTGATTCTGTAAAAATTACTCTTGGAGAACTTAAAAATATTGAAGAAGGGTTAGTTGTTGACTTGACTTCCATATATGATAACAAAGTTACTTTGAGCGTGGAAAATAAGCCTATTGCAAGAGGAGAGCTTGTTATTGTCAATGATAGATATGGTGTAAAAATTGATGAAGTTATTACAAAGTCTTCTTCTGGTGAGCAAAATGAAACTGTAAAGGAAGAAGATAATTTTGATAAAGAGTTCAATAATGCTGATGATTTTGCTCCGCAGGGAGATAATATACAAGAAAATTCTTCTCCAATGCCTGAAAAACCTGCAGATGAAGAAGATGAGTTCGATTACAGCGACTTTGAACTGGAAGATGAAGATATTTAGTACTGAAGGAATTAAAATTTCTTAGGAGGGATAATGAGCGGATACTTAGTTAATTTTATAGTTTATACTACAGCTATGGTAGGTATTATTTTCTTAGCTGTTTTTGTATACAAGAAATTTTCCTACTGTGGGGTATCAAAATCAAAGTTTTTAGATTTGGAAGATTGTATAAATATTGCTCCTCGTAAGAGTCTTTATGTTGTTAGGGCAGGGAATGAGCGATTCCTTATTGCATCTGATGCTGATAGAACTTCCCTTATTTCAAAGCTAGGTGATAATCAAACTATTGAAAGCGTTGTTAATAAAGGAGAATGTAATAATAAAAATTCTGTCGATGATTTACCAAGTATAGTTGATATTTCAGAGAGAAAAAAAACAAAAAGAGTTTTCCAAAACTTGGTAAATAATTTATAAGATAAAGGAAATAATATAATGGACACAATTATAAAAGATATGAATCCCGTTTTACAGATGTTAATAGTGATGACATTATTTTCACTATTACCTCTTGTATTTTGTTGTATGACAAGTTTTTTAAGATTTGTTATAGTTTTTTCAATGTTAAAAACCGCAATGGGTACACAACAAGTTCCTCCTTCTATTGTAATTATTGGTTTGGCTATGATTTTGACTTTTTATACAATGGGTTCTACATTCCAAAAAATGTATGAACTTGGGTCAGTTCCTTATCATAAAAATCAAAATATAATAGAGGCGATAAATGAGGGTTCAAAACCTTTAAAAGAGTTTATGATGAAGCAGACAAGAGAAAGTGACTTAGCATTTTTTGTTGAAATGTCTAACGGTACTGCGCCAAAAACTCCTGATGAGATTACAATATGGCAAGTTGCTCCGGCATTTATTATAAGTGAATTGAAAACATCTTTTGAAATTGGGTTCATTATCTTTGTACCTTTTATAGTACTTGACTTGGTTGTTGCAAATATACTTTTGGCACTAGGTATGTTTATGTTATCACCTACAATAATTTCACTGCCTTTTAAACTACTGATATTTATTGCAGTTGATGGTTGGGCATTAATTGTACAAGGTTTGGTAACAAGTTATAATTGACGAGGTTTTGAAAGCAGGCTTAGGTTGGCTGATTGAAAGGATAAAAAATGGAAGTTTTAGTTGAATATTTAGCAAAAGGGTTTTTAATAATGCTTGCAATATCGATGCCTTGTGTTCTTGTAGCTGCAGGCATAGGTCTGGTTGTCGGTATATTACAGGCTGTAACTCAAGTTCAAGAACAAACTATTGCTGCTGCTCCTAAGATTTTGGGTGTATTTCTCGTAATTGTTATAGGAGGTATCGGTTATATAAATATGCTGAAAGGTTTTGTGACTGATGGTTTCGCAATGGCGTTTAATCTGGTATCAAAAAATGATGCCTATGTTTTACCTGCTAATTATTACAAATATACTTCTCCTTTTGAAAAGGAAATGAATGATAAGTTTAAAAATCAGTCATCTATAAATGATATAATGAAAAATCCTGGAAAAGTTCCTTTTATTGATCAACAACAAAAGATTAAGTATACACCTAGTCAACAGACTCCTATGCCAAAACCTAATTTTGTTGAAACAAACACAATACTTGGGAGATAGTTCTAATGAATAAGTTTTTATTGGTAGCAATTTCTATTTTTGTTGGGACTCAAGCTTTTGGTTTTGAGGACTATTTAGTTATTGCAGATTCTCCGGTAAAATCTGTTTCTTCAAGTGATAGTAGTGTAGTTTCAGCTATGCCTTTTTACACTATTGATAATGAAAAAAATGTTATTCTTTTAAAAACATTTAAGGAAGGCAAAGTTGTAGTTACTATAAGACAGCAGGATGGTGATAGAGCTATCAATGTTGATGTGAAAAAAGATAAGACAATTTTGTCAAAAGAAGATGGGTTTACTTACTTTGTTTTGGATGTACCAGATTCCTTAAAAGGAGGTGAAAAGTAATTGGAGCAGATAATTTCTGAATTAATGAAAATGTTTCCAATGCTTAATGCCTACCTCGCTGCAGGAATATTTATTTTCGCAAGACTTTTAGGCTTTTTCCGATTGGCTCCGGTATTTAACAGGAAAGAAATTCCGGGGATGGTCAAGATTAGTCTTATTTTAATTCTGACAATAGTTTTGACATCAGTTACAAAGCCTGATGTGACAATTATTAAAGAATCATTTGTTCTTTCAATACTTTTAAATATGGTTGTAGGTGCAATGATTGGATATATTGCACAATTAATTCTTCTTGCAGTTGATGCTGGTGGAGATATGGTAAATATGCAGATGGGGCTTTCTTCTGCAATGGTTCTTGATCCTACAACTTCTTCTCAAGTGTCTATCGTAGGAAAATGCTTTTCATTGCTGGGGTTAATAATTTTTATTCAACTTGGCGGGGTATATTGGCTTTTGAGTGCTTTGATTAGAAGTTTTGAGATATTTCCTTTAGATGCTACATTAATTCCGTTAGCTAAACTTGTGAATTTGGATTATATGGTGCAGTTGTCATCAAATGTTTTGTTCATGGGACTTCAAATAGCTTCTCCGATACTTCTTGCAACATTGGGGCAAGATATCATATTGGGGGTTATTTCAAAAACTGCTCCGCAAGTAAACGTATTCCAATTAAGCTTTCTATTTAAACCTGTTTTGGGTGCTGCTATAATGGTATGGATTTTGCCGATGTTAGTAAATATAATTTCTGACTACTTTTTGTCTTTCGCAAAAATTATATAGGGAGTAAAATTATAATAAATTTTTAAAGCAGTCAAAGTCTAGGAGTTCAGCTTCGAGTGACAGATCCTCGTCTATAGTTTTTTGCATTTCTTTTTTATTTTTAAAACTTTTTGGATCTAAAGCAAATTCAGAATTCCCAACTTTTGAAAAATGACTTTTAGTTTTGAATAAATTCGGAACTATTTCTTTAATTTTGTATTTTAGGCCATACTCGACTACGTCTCCAAATGATTCTTTTGTTTTTCTTTGATATTGCTCGATAAATACATCGTAGTTTTTACTGATATTTTGTATAACTTCAGAACTACGAAGATTCTTTTCTACATTTGGGGTAACATTTTTTAAGTATATTCCGTTAAAATTTTGATAACTTTGAACGTTTGATATTTTCATAGTTATTATTCCAATTACAAATTAATTAAAGTTTGAAAAAGAAAATTATTGCTAATAATTTTTATTATTGTCAATATTTTTTACAAAATCACTTATTGCAAATGCATCAATAGTTCCTACTACTATTTCAAAGTCCTTTATTTCTTCCTCAAGTTCTTCTTTCATATCTGCAAGAAGACCTGGGATAATAATTTTTCGGTTTTTTACTTTGTTTGCAAAATCAAATTTTTTCAAAGTTTTTGCGACTATTTTTGCAGTAAATTTTTCTGCAGACCAAGCGGTAAGTACACTCATTCCATCTGCTGGGGTAACTATAAGATATGATGGTAGCGGCAAACTTTCAAGTTCATTTGCGACTGCAAAAAATGTAAGAGCAAAGTTGGTTGTCATAAATATGAGAGAATTTTCATCTGGATTGTTAAATTCATATATTTTTGACTCAACTTGTAAGGGTTTTTGCGGGTCTGTAAAAATATTCTGCCTTAACATCATTAAGCTTGTAAAAAGCTTCTCATCAAAGTCTTCAAATAAAAGTATATTTGCGTATTTACAAATATAATAACTGGCTTTTGCGCATAATACATTTAAATTATCAGTATGTTTTAAATACACACATACCGGATCAGAAAATTTTTCATCTTTTTCAAGAACAGCTTTTTCCCTGATTTCAACAAGTTTTGTAGAAGTGTCAGAAAAATTGCTATCTTCAATTTTGATTAGTGGAAGTTTGTTAAAATCTTCAAATTTTATTGAATCGGGTAATTGTCCGTTTTTTGTTATGATTAAGTCAACTTTTAGTTTTTCATTAACTCTTGTTATTTCAAATTTTTTAATCCTGTCTAACTTTTCTTTCCAATCGGACTTTTCCAAGTCCAATATTACAGCAATAGCGGTTTTGTTAACGAATGTTTTTTCATGTCTGTATAGAACGTTTTCTCCGCCTATTTTTATTCCATTTATTTCAATTGTTTTTTGAGGTTGTTTTGAATTTCTTTCATATATTTCTCTTAATTCTTTAGAAACGTAGTTGCACTTGTTAATATCAATTTGATGTTTTGCAAGTTTAAGAGCAAATGCCATACAGGTAGGGCAGCCACAACCTTTGCAGTTTGTATGTTCTGCTTTTTTTGCTGCCGGGAGATATTTAAAAATTTGTAGCCCTGATAGTTCTGTCATTCAAGCTCCTTTAAAGCTCGCAGAGCTTCTGGTTGTGTGAATACTATATAATCTGCTCCTGCAGCTTTTGCCGCCATTGCAGAAGATATTTCAAGATATAATTTTAAATTCTCATCTCTTGCTTCTTTGGTTTTTGCTGTTTCTTCTGTAACAAAAGAAATTAGAGGCATATCAAGGTATTTGTCCTTAGATTGTCCTTCAAGTTTTACCTTTTCCATAATACTGTATCCGTATTCAAGTCCGTAGCCTAGTCCGCCTATATCTGTGTCTATTATTATTTTATCTAAAGGTAACCCTGCATCTGATGTTAGGATATTCATTTCTTTTGCTAGGTTTATATCAATTGGAGTCCTTATTACAAGTTTGTGTCCACCTTTTATTACTGATGGTAGAATCTTTTTATAAGTATTTTCATTTACATAAGCGATTATGCTCTCCTTATGGAGCATATTTATGAGTTTTGGAAGCATTTCAACATCTATTGAATCATCTCCGCTGCACCTTAGCATAACTGGTCTATCAATAAGAGGAAGAAGCCTTTTTAGAGTTTCTTCATCGGCTTCTTTCTCATATTTTAAACCTATTATATCGTAATCTTCGTTTATACCTTTTTCAGCTTCCGAAATAGGGAATTCCAGAATAAATTTAACTTTGTCTTTCACTTTGTACTCTGTTCATTATTTCTTCAAATTCTGATGCATCAAGAGTTTCTTTATCTAACAATTCTTTTGAAATTGCTTCAAGCATATCTCTATTGTCATTCAATATCTTTTTAGCTTCTTCATATTTTTCATCAACGATGCGTTTCATTTCTTCATCTATTTCAAAAGCTACTTGTTCTGAATAATCTCTTTGATGGCCAAAATCTCTACCCATAAATACGTTTTCTTGGTTTTTTCCGTAAGCCATATTGCCTAATTTATCTGACATACCCCAAGCTGTTACCATTTTTCTTGCGATATTAGTTACATTTATAAGGTCTTGAGATGCGCCTGTGCTTACTCTGTCTTTCCCGTATACAATTTCTTCAGCAGCTCTGCCACCAAGTGATACTGTTATTTGAGCTAAAAGTTTTGCTTTGTTTGTATGAACTTTTTCATCTTTAGGTTTTGTCCAAGTTACACCAAGAGCCCAACCACGAGGAATTATTGATACTTTATGAAGTTCATCAGCGTCCTTTAGTAATCTTGCAATTAGTGCGTGACCTACTTCATGATAAGAAGTCAGTTCTTTATCCTCATCAGTCATTACTTTGCTTTTCTTTTCAATACCTGCTATTACTCTATCAATTGAATTATCGATATCATCCATAGCAATCTTAGTTTTGTTATTTCTTGCAGCAAGTAACGCTGCTTCGTTAAGCAAATTTTGTAAGTCAGCTCCAGTAAATCCAGGAGTACGTTTTGCAAGAGTTTTTAAATCTACTTCAGCGTCTAATTGTTTATTTTTAGAGTGAACTTTTAGGATTTGTTCTCTTCCTCTTACATCAGGAGCGTTGATATAAATTTGTCTGTCAAAACGACCAGGTCTGAGTAATGCATTATCCAATATGTCAGGTCTGTTTGTTGCTGCAATTACTATGATATTTGTATTTTCGTCAAACCCGTCCATTTCAACAAGTAACTGGTTAAGAGTTTGCTCTCTTTCATCGTGTCCTCCGCCCATTCCGGCACCTCTTTGACGACCTACAGCATCAATTTCATCGATGAATATAATACAAGGTTGGTGTTTTTTAGCTTGTTCAAATAAGTCTCTTACGCGGCTAGCACCAACACCGACAAACATTTCTACGAAGTCAGAACCGCTTATGGAGAAAAACGGAACTCCTGCTTCTCCTGCAACTGCTTTTGCCATAAGAGTTTTACCTGTCCCTGGAGGGCCTACTAAAAGAACTCCTTTTGGAATTTTTGCTCCTAGTTTAATATACTTATCTCCGTTTTTGAGAAAGTCTACGATTTCTTCTAATTCTTTCTTTTCTTCATCAATACCTGCAACATCTTTAAATGTAGTTTTTACTTTACTGTCTAAAAGCATTTTTGCTTTACTTTTTCCAAATGACATAGCATGAGAGCCGTCTGCTTGAATGCTTTTTGGCATTAGTGCAAGGAATACAAGGAATAGTATAGGTAAGAGTAAATAGATTAATAGATTATGGATAGTTTTGGAAGACTCAGA
>CALVHB010000018.1 GCA_944327275.1 Candidatus Gastranaerophilales bacterium
TAATAATCTTTAATATCTTTGTTATATAAAAATAACTTTATCTGCTCAATAGTATCTTCATCGTGCAAACATAAATGTAGAAATTTTACACAATAAGGTTCGAAGTTTATACCATCACTTGCCCCATTTATTAGAATTGACCCTTCGGGGTCTTTTTTGTTTGCTATTATTTAGTTTAAGTGATTTTCAAAAATTAAAGATTAAAACTTGTATAAATTACTGTATCTTCTTTATTGGTGTGTCTTTTCGGTTTTTGCCTATTTTTTAATCCTTGATGGGGGGGGGGCACTTTAAGCTCCATACAACTATTTAGGACTTGTAAAAATAACAAAATAAAGTATAATAGTGATATGAAATATTACAATACAAGATTTGGTTTCACATTGGCAGAGGTTTTAATAACTCTTGGTATAATTGGAGTTTTAGCGGCTATAACGATTGGTGTACTTGTTAATAAGTACACCAATCTTCAGTATGTTGCTCAACTAAAAAAGAGTTACACTGTTTTATCCCAAGCTATTCAGTTTGTACAAAGAGATTTTGGGGATATTGAATCTTGGAATTGGGATAGAGATACTGAAGCTTTTTTGAATAATTATTTTAAACCATATTTCCCTGGGTCTAAAGTTTATCCACCTTTGGACTGGAAAAGATCTATGTGTTATGAGCAGGATATAGGATTTGAAGTTTCTGGAAGTAAGTATCAGTATAATTGGCTTAATGGGGTTTGGATATCTACCCCTTTTGGGAATATAACTTCTTCTATTAGGCTTAGTAACGGTATCTGTATTGGTACAATTGGTTATAGCGGTTCAACTTGGTCGCGTATGTTAGCTGTTGATACCAATGGAAGTGCAAAAGGTCCTAATACTGCAGGTAAAGATTTATTCTTTTTTATAATTGATAATAATACTAAATTAGTACCTTATGGAATTGATTTATCTTTAGAAGAATTAAGTTCATTATATAGGAATGCCTGCAATAAGAACGCGGCAAGTCCTGGTTTCACTTGTGCTGCAAGTATAATGAAAGAAGGATGGCAGATAAAATATTAGTTTATTAAAGAACTTTAATAGAATTACACTCTTTTTCAATTTTGAGTAAGCTTTTTTTTATCTCAAGTCCGCCAGCATAGCCAGTTAATTCTCCGTTTGAACCTATTACTCTATGACATGGAATTATAATGGCAATAGGATTTTTGTTATTTGCTAATCCTACTGCTCTATATGCTTTTGGGTTTCCAATACTTTTTGCTATATCCTTGTATGTTGCAGTCGCCCCATAAGGTATTTTTCTTAAAGCATTCCAAACACTTTTTTGAAATGGAGTGCCTCTAAAATTTATTGGGACATCAAAACATGTTCTTTTACCTTCCAAATATTCACATATTTGATTGTAGGTATTTCTTATTAATGCAGTTTCTTTATAATCATAATTCAATTCTTTAAAAGAAATATTAGTTATGAATTCTTCTTCTGCTGTAATGAATATATTACCTATTGCTGTTTTATAACGATATTGGAACAATATTAGGATTCCTTGAGATGTTTTACATGTTTGTATATGTATAATGCTCCTAGTACCCCGAAAATAAGTACTATTGCTATATCAAATTTATGCCATATATGTTTAAAGGCTTCCATATTTTGGCCCATTTTTACTCCAACATATACAAGTAGGTAACTCCATACCAAAGAACCTAAAAATGTTAATGTAAAAAATATACGTTTTTTTGCCTTTAGTATACCTGCCGGTAATGAAATAAAAGTTCTTACTACAGGAAGCATTCTGCATATAAAAAATGCCCAGTCTCCGTATTTTTCAACCCATTTATCAGCTTCTTCAAGATCTTTATGAGATATAAGAAAGTATTTCCCGTATTTTTCAACAAATTTTCTTCCACCAAAATAACCAAGGTAGTAAGACGGAATTGAACCAAGAACGCATCCTAATGCTCCTGCAATTGCTGCTACGTGAAAATTCATTTCACCTTTGCTAACGATATATCCTGCAAAAGGTAAAATTGCTTCACTTGGAAGCGGAATATTACAAGATTCAATAGCCATAAGCAAGCTTATACCCATTGGTCCCATTGTTGTAATTATATGTTCTATAAAATTTATTAAATGCGATAAAATTAGATTAATTAATTCCATGATATCTCCCCTCTATATGAAACAATTTTACCAAAAAATTCTATTAAATGTGTTTTTATAAAAAGTTATTCTAACATAACTTTACTTATTACTTAATGCAGGTATTGATAAAATATTTTTATCTATTTCGTTGAAATTTTTTATTATTTGAGATACTGCAGGAATATTTTTATATAAATCAACACTTTCCATAGATGCAATTGCTATAATTTTTCCAATCTGAGCATTTTTAGCTGACTCAATTCCTGAAACAGCATCTTCTACAACTATACATTCTTTAGGTTCGAGTTTAAGATTTTTCGCCGCTTTAATATAGATATCAGGCGCAGGTTTTCCCGGAATAGTTCCATCAGCATAAACTATTTTATCTATATCAAACCATTTTTCCAGCTTAAATTCTTCGATATAAAATTCAACGTTGTCTTTTTCCGACATCGTAGCTATAGTGTGAGGAATATTTTTATCTTTTAAGTAATCCAAAAATTCTACAGCTCCAGGAGCTAGTATTGTGTTTTTAGAATCTTTTCTACACATTTCGCGATAAACAGATTCTTTTTCTTTTGCAAGTTCTTCAACAAGTTCTGGAGAAGGGCGTTTTTTTATAAGATAAGCAATAATATCTTCATTAGTTCTTCCAAACATGAAGTCTCTCATTTCTTCATCAGTAAAAGGTTCAGGTCTTAGTCGTTTTGCAAATTCTCTCCAAGCTTCTTGGTGTTTTTCTGAATCGAAAAATAGGGTTCCGTTAAAATCAAAAATTATTCCTTTGTACATTTTATCCTCTAAATCTGGTTCTCAATTATTTTGTTATAGTATTCAATATATGTTTTTGCAGATTTTTCTTTATTTAATTTTTTGTATACATAAGCAAGGTTATAATGAAAATCTGCTACTGTATTTTTTAGGTCTATTGCTGTTAGAAGTTCGTATTTTGCTTTGTTATATTTCCCTAGTTTTATGTATGCACAACCTAAATTATAATGTGCATATGCGTATTCAGGTCTAAGCTTAATAACCTTTTTATACTGTTCAATGGACATGTTAGGACGGCCGTCTTGCAGATAAATATTTCCAAGGTTGTAGTATGCCTTGTAATAAGCCTCATCTGTTTGAATTGCTTTGTTGTACATAAATATTGCTTCATCAATTTTTCCTTGGTCTTGAAGAAGATTGCCAAGCAATAACCAATTTTGTGCAGTTCGTTCTTCTTCAGGGATACTTAAAATTAAATTAAATGCATTTGTAATATTGTTTTCAGCATACAGAACATTTGCCTGGTTTGTTATTGATTTAAACTGTTCTGATTGAACAACTTTTGAAGTTTCTTTTTTTTGTTCCCAAGGAAGGGCTGCAAATACACTATTTGCGCTAAGACATAATATAGAAATAATACATAAAAATCGTTTCATAGAAAGATTATAAAATAAATTACAAAAAATATCCAGAAAAATTTGACTTTTATTTTAAATGATTCATATTGTTGTTGATGTCTCTTTTACTGATTTAATACCCGCATTCTGACTCCTTGGTGCGGGTGTTCTTTTGTAAAATATTTATGTTATCATATTTAGGTAATTAGAAAAGGAGCATTGTATGAAAAAGATTAATTGTTTAAAAATTTCGGGGGGGGGGCATTTCTAAGCTTCTTACAAGAGTTAAGGACTTGTAAAAATAGCAAAACAAAGTATAATAGTGATATGAAATATCACAATAAAAGGTTTGGTTTTACATTAGCTGAAGTTTTAATAACTCTAGGGGTAATAGGTGTCGTTGCGGCATTGACTTTACCTTCTGTAATGAGTAATTATCAGAAAAAATTAATCGCAAAACAGCTTGAAAAAACATATGCAGATTTAGAAAATTTGATTAAATCAAGTGAAGTTGATAACGGTTCTTTTGAAGAGTGGGATTATTCCTTGCCTGCCAGAGACTTTACTGAAAAGTACTTCATGCCATATATTCAATTGACTCCTTGTGATTCTCACACGCCTGTCGGACGTTGTTTCCAGACCGTAAATCATACTTGGTACAGAACATATGGGGCTTTAGAAACATCCGGAGCTATTTTGCTTTCTCCTAAGTATATTTTGAAAGATGGTCGTTCAATCTGTATTTATGTCTACCAAGCAATGTATAATACTCAAATGTTAAAATATGTTTGGTTTATTGTTGATGTAAATGGTCCAAGAGGAAAGAGTGAATTAGGAAAGGATGTTTTTTATTTTACATTGTATAACTACACTTATGGGAAAAAACACAGAGGTTTGAAACTTGGGGATATTTACACAGCATATGGAGGATATACAATACCATCTGATGAACTTTTAGATTGTATGGAAAGCAAATATCATTGGGGTGCAAATTGTGGGCTTTTAATTCAGCGTAACGGATGGGAAGTTCCTGATAATTATCCTATCAAATTCTAAAAAAAAAGAGGTTGAATTTCAACCTCTACACACACTTTTCACACTAATTGTTTATTTAATATATAAAATTATGATTTACATAAACCTAAGGCTGCTGCTGTTGCTATACCTGCACCAAGTAGGATGCCCCAGAATGTTTTTGTTTTAGCTCCGGTTCTTAAGCCTTTCCAGATCAACCCTGCTGAAGCAATTGCACCTCCGCCAACCACTGCTCCACCGGCGATATTACCTGCTAATTTTTTTGCGTTATCAGACCTTCCCACAGGTTGTCCGGTTAATTCTGCTATATTTTCTTCTGCTGTTTTGTCATCTGCAAATCCAAATGTTGCTGTTTGTAAGAAACCTTGAGTAAATGAATCTCTACCATATTTTCTTATGTCATCAGTCAAAGAACAACCGTGGATGTCTTTGTACAATGTTGACGCTCTATTTGCGACCTCAGCATCTGTGCCTCCACCGTACATTGCTTTTACACTTGCTAAATAGTTTTTATATGCCTGTTGAATTTGAGTTTGTTCATTTTGCATAATTTTTTCATGTAAATACATTGCCTGTTTAGCAACACCTTCTTGAGGAGCATTAAGTTTAAGATCAGCTTGCCTCATTTTTTGATTGTATTCAAGTCGGTTGTCTATCATAAAATCTTGATATTTTTGATAGTTATTGTAGTATTGGTCATAGTTATACATACCTCCACCCATTACAGGCATATAAGGCATTCCCATACCAGCGTAACCACCAAATATACTACCGTTCATTGAAAGCATTGGGTCTGTCATCATCCCTAGTGTTGGGTACATATCCATTCCGCTTAGATCGTTTAATGCGACTTGATTGTTATAATAGTTTGGAAACATACCGTACATTGATGCTGCCATATTGAAGCCAGTCATAACCTAACCTCCAAAATAATTTTAACCTACCTTACTTATATAAAAACTTTCTGCTTTTAGAAATTGCTTTTTTAGTCTTTTTTTTGTTACAATTTCGTTACAATAGTGTATTGCACATTGTTTTAAAAACGTGTAAAATTCATTTATAATGAGGTATAGAGGTTGAAAAAGTTTTTTTCAGGATTGTTAACATTATTGTTAGTGGCAGCACTTGGTGGGCTGGTTTATTTGTATCCGGAATTTTTCAACAAACAGCTTGATAAAGTTCGAGGTGTATATTTTGTTCATAAGGGCGATAAAGCTTTGAAACAAATGAAATTGCAGAAAGCTATTGATTATTATAATCGAGCAGTAACTCTTTATCCTGAACATTATGGAGCTTGGTACAATCTGGGCAATATATATGTAGTTTATGAAGATTATTATTCTGCTGTTGATGCATATGAAAAAGCTTTTGAATATAATCCCAAAATGATTATTGCGCGGATGAATTACGGGATTGTATCAGCTGAAAGACTCGGTGATTTTGATGGCGCAATAGATCAATATGATCAAATTATAAAAACTAAAAGGCATCTTTTATCAATCCCTTTTATTTTTAATAATAGAAGAAGTTATAAAACAAATAAAGGGCTTGCTTATTACAATAAGGGGGTTGCATACAAACAAAAATCAGTATACTCCGATAATGATTATGAATTAAGACGTCAATACCTTCTTAAGGCTCTAAAAGCTTATAAAGAATCTTGTAAAATTTTGAAAAAAGATTATGATGCAAGGTACAATTTAGCTTTAACTTATCACCTTTTAGGGGATTATCATGAAGCAGGGTTAACTTATTGTAAAGCAATTGAGCTTAATCCTATGAACTATGAGGCTCATTATAATCTTGCAATCCTTTTAAGACATCTTAAATATTACAAAGAATCTTTAGAAGAGTTGGAAAAGGCTACTACTCTTATTACTAATTCTAACGGAGCATCCTCAAGACAAAGATATATTTTCGATGTTATGAACGATGTGACAAGAACTATTATGGCTAGTGAGGATAATCCTTTAGTTGAAAAGATGGAGAACAGCAAAAAGCCTAAAAAGACTAAAAATTCTACAGTTACTTATGTGAATGGGAAAATTGTTTTAACTGAAGAACTTGATAATGCGATAGTTAAAAACTTCAAAGTTTGTGGGTCTAAAAAGATTTTTCAAGAAGATATTGATGCTGAATATAATGAATATGATGATATCCGTTATAATGTAAATGTTCCGGGGGTTGAATAATCTAACCCTTTACAGCTCCTTCATTTTCTCCAGATATAAAATATCTCTGCATGCTTAAGAAAAATATTAAAATAGGAATTGTTGATAATATAGACCCGGCAGCGATGAATCGCCAATTAGAACTAAACATTCCTTGTAAATTGTTTACACCTACAGGTAATGTGTACATTGCTTCTTTTGTAAGTACAATACTTGGCCACAAAAATTCTCCCCAAGAACCAATGAATGTAAAAATCGCAAGTACTGCTAAAGATGGTTTTACCATTGGAATAAGAACTTTCCAAAACACTTGAAATACATTACACCCATCTACTATTGCTGCCTCTTCCATTTCTCTTGGAATTGATAAAAATGCCTGTCGCATTAAAAATATTCCAAATGCGCTTACTGCAAATGGCATTATTAATCCGATGAATCCCGCAAGATTGTTTACAGTATCTACAAGGTGGAGTTTTAAAGTTATTAGGTATACAGGTAGCATTATTGCCTGAAAAGGAATCATTATGGTTGCAAGTATGGCAAAAAATGTAACCTTTTTACCTTTAAATTCCATTCTTGCTAATGGATATCCTGCCATTGCGGATAAAATTAAATTTAATAGAACAGTTCCCCCTGCAACAATCATGCTATTAACAAAGTAACCTATAAAATTGACTTTATCCCATACTCCTATATAATTGTCAAATGTGAAGTCAGTCGGTATTATCTGTGGAGGGTAGGCAAATATATTTTCGCTGTTACCTTTTAATGATGTTGAGATTAACCAAATGAAAGGAAATATTGAAAGCAAAGAAACTGCTATCAATATTGAATGTATAGTGAGTTTTTCTAACAATTTTTTCATATTTGATATTTATTCCTTTCAAAGCAAAATATATTTATCAAAGAAAATATCATAACAATTATAAGCAGCACTACAGCCATTGCAGAGGCAAATCCTAAGTCAAGATTCTCAAAAGCTCTTTCGTATATGTAGTACACAATTGTTTTACTTGAGTTTAAAGGACCACCTTTTGTCATTACATAAATTTCAGCAAATACTTTCATTGCAGAAATTGCACTAATTGTAGTTACAAGTGCGATTGTAGGCATTATGTGTGGCACGGTTACAGTAAGATGTTTTGTTAAAAAATTAGCTCCATCTATATCGCAAGCTTCGTATAGTTCTTTTGGAACACTCATCAAGGCTGCAAGGTAGATAATCATGTAATATCCTATACCTTTCCAAATTGTAACTATAATAACAGAATACAATGCATATTTAGGATCAGTAAGCCATCCAATCGGATTTATCCCAATTGTTGATACTGCATAATTAAGGATACCTTGCTCTGCATATAACCATTTAAAAGCGATTGCTGCTACTACTATTGATACAATTACAGGCAAGTAGATTAATATTTTGTATAATGTTACACCTCTTATTTTTTGATTTATCAATATAGCAAGAAATAGTGGAAATATTGCAAGTATTGGTACTGCAACAAATAAGTATATGAATGTGTTCCACAGAACCTTGTAAAATATCGGGTTGTGGAATAGTTGTATATAATTTTGCCAACCTACAAAGTTTGGATTATAAATATCTTTTGAATAATCCATGAAGCTTAATACAAAAGTTTGAAAAAAAGGTATAAAAAAGAATATTACCAAAACAATTGCAGCCGGTAAAATAAACAAATATGGAGCATATTTCCCATAATATTTAAACATATAACGATTATCTCATTTTTTTATTTTATGGTCAATTCTTTTTATTTTCTTAAAAATATGTTATAATTTATATCAAGAATCTAAGAAAGGAGCAAATTATGGAAAAGTTTTTAAAAATTTCGGGGGGGGGGCATTTCTAAGCTTCTTACAAGAGTTAAGGACTTGTAAAAATAGCAAAACAAAGTATAATAGTGATATGAAATATCACAATAAAAAGTTTGGTTTTACGTTAGCTGAAGTTCTGGTAACTTTGGGGATTATAGGAGTTGTTGCTGCGTTAACATTGCCTGCAGTGATTTCAAACTATCAAAAAAGTGAGGTTGCAAACAAGCTCAAAGTATCATATTCAATTCTTAATCAAGGTTTGAAAGACGCTGAAAGTGATTATGGCCCTTATGAAACGTGGGAGTTTAAGGACTCTAGTGAGATTGCAGAAAAATATTTCGTCCCTTATTTTAAAAAAGTAAAAGTCTTTACAGAGGTGCCTTCGGGTTTTCATATTTATTGCCCCGGTCAAGTAGAATGTGATGGTTATGGTGGATATACTACAATTCCTAAATTAGTTTTACCAAATGGTGTGATTTTTGCTCCCGGTTATATTTCGGATTCTAAAGGTAGTAAGGGGATGACAATAATTGTTGATTTAAATGGTATGAAGGGGCCAAATACTTATGGCCGAGATGTTTTTATGTTTGTATCTGACCCACAAAAAGGTATTGTTCCTTATGGAACCGGCTTGTTAGCTGGAGGTGCATATCAAGAAGTAAATAGAGATTACCTTTATGATGGAGAAGGTAGAGCTTGTGCCAGAGCAGGATTATTCTGTGCTGCTTTGATTATGTATGACAGTTGGGAAATAAAAGATGATTACCCTTGGCGTATTTAGTTATTTGTAGAACATCTGACAAGCCATATATCACTTACAACATTCTCCAGTACACGTTTACTTACAGAACCTGTCAGAAATCTGTCCAGTTTTGATTTGTTTCTTGAACCTAATATTATTAGGTCAATTTCATTTACTCTTGCATAATCTATTATTTTTTGAGCAGGTATTCCTGAAAGTATTGTTGTAGATTGAACTTTTATGTTGTATTCGGTTAGTATTGATTGAATATCTTCTATGGCTCTGGCTGCATAAATTTTTTGTTGTTTTTGTATATCAAGCAGCCAATTTGTATCGAGTGTTCCATCTAAAAACAATAAATTAGGATCTTCATTTACCATGCAGATATGTACTTCTTTGTCATCAAGTTTCATAGAAGGAATTGTTTTTCTAATTACTTCAAGAGAGCACTTCGTTCCGTCAGTGGTTAGTAGAAGTTTATTTGTATTGTTTTTTTCTTTTGCAATGTAGTCAGATATGTTGCTGCTGTTTATTATTCCCTCAGAAACTGAGCCTAACCATTTTTGTAACCCTTTTTTGCCGTGTGATCCCATAAGAATCAGGTCATAATTTTCATTCGTTGATTGTTCTAATATGCTTTCAATTGCGGAACCGCAATTCTTAATTCTATTACCTATTTTAAGTCCTGATTTCTTTATCTCTTCTTCTGCGTAATTAAGTATTGTATCCGCGATATTTGCACAAGAATTGTTGAAGTTACTTTCTTCTAATGCTATTTCATCAGGAAGTATGCTCCAGTCTATTACACATATAGTGTCGACTATAGCATCTTTCAACCAATTAGAGATATTGTGTATAGCATTAAAACTTATTTTTGAACCGTCAGTACAAAACAGTATTTTCATTTTTACTCCTTTTTTACTAATAACAGATTTACTATAATTTATGTTAAGGAAAATTACATTGTCTGGTATTCTATATTTTTTTCTGTTATCATATACGTAGGGAAATGTTTTTATAGGAAAATTGTTATAGTCATGACTTCGAAGCAAAATCTTAAACAAAAAGTTAATCTAAGGGATTATAAAGATTTAATTGAAACTATTGCAAAGGTTGAATATCAAAAGTTTTCTACATCTCATTTAATTGATCTGCCTGAACTGATAAATATTGGAAACCACACTTTGTACATTCTATTTAAGAATAATTCTCCGGATTCATTTAATAATACATATTTATCAACTGCGATCAAATGGGCTATTCGAAATGAAGTCCGCAGAAGATATAAGTGGTATTCTTTGAAAAATAAGCGTAGACAGTCTGAAGAGGAAGAAGGTAATCTTAGGGAAGAAGTATATAAGACAATTCTTTCTATAGATGAGATGCAAGATGCGGAAGTCCCGACTCAAATAAAAGCAGAAGACAAGACCCCTGAAGAATGTATTGAACTTTCTGAACTAAAGGCTGAGATTATTGAATCAATGAAAAAGTTGCCTCAAAGGGAAAGAGAACTTATTGAGTACAAATTCTTTAAAGAAAAAAAACTAAGAGAAATTGCAGAAGAATTTGACATTTCCCAATCCAGAATTTCTCGTATTATTCAGTCAGGATTAGACAAGATTAAAAGGGATTTAAAAAGACAGGGGATTATTTAGTGAAAACTATTTTTGAAAAGGATAATGGTGTATCAGGTATACTTTTATCTGATGAAGATGTAAATATAGATTTTTTAAAGGATTCTTTTATCAGAAAAACTCCTCTTGGATTACCTTCTGTAAGTGAATTAGAAGCGTTAAGGCACTATAAGGAGTTATCTGATAAGAACTTTTGTATAGAAAAAGGTTTTTATCCGCTCGGATCTTGTACTATGAAGTATAATCCTAAAGTAAATGAGATGTTAGCTTCTCTTGAACAATTTTCTGCACTTCATCCTTTATCAGATGAAGATGATTCTCAGGGTGCTCTTGAATTAATGTATAAATTGCAAGAAGCATTGAAAGTAATTACCGGTATGGATGCTGTATCCCTACAGCCTGCTGCAGGTGCTCAGGGTGAACTTACTGGCATGATGGTAATAAAAAAATATTTTGAAGTAAAAGGAGAGCAAAGAAAAAAAGTTATTATCCCCGATTCTGCTCATGGGACTAATCCTGCCAGTGCTCATCTTTGTGGGTTTAATATTGTCCCTGTTAAGTCAGATTCTAAAGGTCAAGTTGATATAAATGATTTGAAATCGATTATAGATAGTGATGTTGCTGCAATTATGATGACAAATCCAAATACGTTGGGTATTTATGAAGAAAATGTTTTGGAAATCTCAAAATTGATGCATGATAACGGATCATTGTTGTATTATGATGGCGCAAATTTCAACGCGATAATGGGTTATACAAATCCAAAACTTATGGGCTTTGATGTTGTTCATTTAAATTTACACAAAACTTTTGCAACTCCTCATGGCGGCGGTGGACCTGGAGCAGGTCCTGTTTGTGTTGTAAAGGAACTTGCTGAATATTTACCAAGCCCTATTGTCGGTTTTGACGGAAAGTCTTATTTTAAAGATTTTGATATTAAGCATTCAATTGGTACGGTAAAAGCTTTCTGGGGTAATTTTTCTGTGCTAATCAAAGCTTATGCTTATATTTTAATGATGGGTAAAAATCTGAAGGAAGCAAGTGAAAATGCTGTTTTGAATGCAAATTATTTGAAAGAGAAGCTAAAAGGTGCTTATTTACTTCCTTATGATGAACCTTGCATGCATGAATTCGTATTGTCAGGAGATAAACAAAAAGAGTTTGGAGTATCAACTTTGAATATTGCAAAAGCATTGATGGATGAAAACACTCACCCGCCAACAGTTTATTTCCCTTTAATAGTGCACGAAGCAATAATGATTGAACCTACGGAGTCTGAGACAAAAGAAGTTATGGATGAATTTGTTGATATAATACTTAAAATTGCGGAAGAAGCTAAAAATAATCCGCAAAAATTAGTTTCAGCACCTCATAGTACTCCGGTTAAAAGAATTGATGAGACGACTGCAGCACGTCATCCTGATTTAAAGTTTGTAGAAAGTTAAAATAAGAGAACATAGATTATGAAAAAAGAAAATAAAAAATTAAAAGTAGCATTTCCCCATATGGGAACAGTATATATCGCTTGGTCAGCAGCGTTAAAAAAAATAGGTGTAGAACCTTTTGTGCCGCCATATACGAGTAAAAAAACTTTATCTTTAGGAACAAAACATTCTCCGGAAGCTATTTGTTTACCATATAAATTGATTTTAGGAAATTTTATAGAAGCTATTGAGGGTGGCACTGATTATGTTGCAATGATATCATCTCCTGGTTGCTGTCGATTAGGAGAGTATGGAAATTGTATAAAAAATGCTCTGACAGATTTAGGTTATGATACTAAATATATTGAGTTAACTTTATATGACGGACTTATGGGGATGTACAATTTCTTGCAAGAGATTAGTGGTAAAAATGATCCTATATTGTTCGCAAGAGCTATTAATATTGCTATAAGGAAAGTTTTTGTACTTGATGATTTAGAAAATTTATTATCCTATTATCGAGCTCGTGAAATAAATTTTGGTGATGCTGAAAAAAATTATAATAAAGCAATCAAAATGATAAAAGATGCAAATACAACAAAAGATTTAAACAAGGCAAAGAAACTTGCTTTTGCAGAAATGAAAAAAACTAGCATAGATGAAAATAGAGAAGTTTTGCATGTTGATTTGACCGGTGAAATATATCTTGTATGTGATGAATTCTCAAATCAAAATATTACAAGAGAACTTGGGAAAATGGGAGTTCAGACACGTCGCAGTTTGACAATAAGCAGCTTCTTGAAAGATGCAATTATTCCGAAGTTGTTTAGAAAAGGTGAGACTCACTTACAAAGAGCTTTTAGATTGGCAAAACCTTATTTAATGCGTGATATTGGTGGAGATTCATTAGAGTGTGTTTCAGATGTTGCTTATGCTGATGAAAGAGGTATTGATGGCATTATTCATATAAGTCCATTTACTTGTATGCCTGAGATTATGTCTCAAAATATTTTTCCAGCTATGAGAGAAAACTGTGATATCCCTATTTTGCCGTTGATTATGGATGAGCAGACTGGAAAAGCTGGATATTTAACAAGATTAGAGGCTTTTGTTGATCTTATGAGACGTAGAAAACGTAAGTTATCTATGCAGAATAATGATAAACAAGTCAGTATGACTAAGTAGGTTGATTGTTAAAAATATTTTTAATTTGAGGTTTATATTTAAATATGCGTGAATTGTTTAGAGATGCAATAAAAATTACTAACTATAATATTATACTGACTATTCCTTTGATAATTTTTGTTAAAGTTTTAGATTTGTATTCATTATATTCCAGGTATAACGTAGATTCTACTCCAAAATTTTTATTAGCTTCATTGACAGTATTGTTTATGTTTGGAGTTTTTTGTGCCGGTTGGTTTTACATGGTTCAAGGAGCAATAAGTCTTTCCAAGAAAGTTTTTGTACTGGATGAAGATAGAGCAAGAGCAACGTTGAATTTGTTCAAGTTAATACCAGAAGGTGTTGGAAAGTATTTCTTATCATTTGTTGGAGTGTATGTAATTTTCTTTTTTATACAAGTATTAGCAACTCCTATTGTCTCATTGATAGGTGTAAACATAATAGGTGGCCTGGATCAAACGGCAATCTCAAATTTACAAACAATGGCTTCAGAATCTGCAATTAATACCGCACAGGGTATGGCGGAATTTATTGAAAAGTTAACTCCTGAGCAGATAATATTTTTTGGAAAATGGAGCTTGCTTTTTATGGTAGTAACATCAATGATAATGTATTTTTTGATGTTATGGATTCCTGAAATAATTTATAATACTACAAACCCATTTTTAGCTTTGTGGAAATCTTTAATAAAGAATTTTAAAAACTTTTTCACATCTATCCGCTTATTTTTATCATTGTGGTTTATGGGTTTTGTCTTATTATTTATAAACACTTTTGCAGTAATTAATCCTTTTGCATACATATTGATGAGTATAATTCTTTTCTATTTTACTGTTTATATGGTTGTCTTGATATTTTTGTATTACGACAAAAAATTTGTAACTGTTGAAAGATCAGAAAATGAATAGTGGTGTAATTAAAAAAAAGGTAATTGCGATAGTTGGTCCAACTGCGAGCGGAAAGACTGCTTATTCTATAAATCTTGCAAAAGAGTTGGATGGTGAAATAATATCAGCTGATTCAAGGCTTGTTTATAAAGGTTTAGATATTGGTACAGCAAAGCCTACGGTTGAAGAACGTTGCGATATTCCTCATTATATGATAGATATTGTTGAACCTGAAGTTGATTACTCCGTGGGATTATACGTTAAAGATGCAAAAAAATATATAGATGATATTCTTTCAAGAAATAAGGTTCCAATAATTGTAGGCGGTACAGGCCTTTATTTTAGAATACTGCTAGAAAATTATAATTTGCCTGAAATAGCTCCTAATTATGACTTAAGAAGTCAATTATCGGAATTAACTTATGATGAACTTAATGAAATGCTTAACGTATTGGATAAAGATGCTGCGAAGTTAGTTTCGTACAATGATAAAAAGAGGTTAATCAGATTTATAGAGATTATTAAATCTACAGGAAAACCTTTAGCTGAAGCGAGAGGTTTTAAAGAACCTGAGTATGAAGTTGATTGGATTGGACTTAATTTCCCTCGAGAACAATTATATGAAAGAATTAACAAACGTGTAGATATAATGATTGAAGCAGGTCTAATAGAAGAAACGCATAATTTACTAAAAAAGCACGGTCCTATCTCAAATATTACAGATACAATTGGTTACAGGGAGATGATATCTTACATAAAAGGAGAACTCTCTTTTGAAGATGCCGTTAGTAAACTTAAACAGAATTCCCGCAACTATGCTAAAAGACAGCTTACTTGGTTTCGAAAAAATGATGCAATAAAATGGAATGTATACCCAGAACAGAAATCTAAATAATTGTTGTACTTATGATATAAATATGTTAATATGAACAGGTAATGAATGGAAAGGGGCAACTTATGAAAAGGATTGATTTGTTTAAAACCTCGGGGGGGGGGCAGCTTTAAGCTTCTTACAAGGTTTTATAACTTGTAAAAATAAAAAAATAAACTATAATAGTGATGCAAGAGGTTGCAATATAAATCCCGCTTTCACTCTTGCTGAAGCATTGATAACTTTGGGGATAATTGGTGTAGTTGCAGCAATAACTATACCAATGTTGTATTCAAAATATCAAAAGTTAGTAATTGAAGAAGGACTAAAAAAGACTTACTCAGATTTAGCTAATTTAATAAAACGAAGTGAAGCAGACAATGGGTCGTATGAATACTGGGATTATACAAATTCATATGATAATGGTAAGCCAAAATTATTTATTGAAAAATATTTTGCCCCATATATTCATCTTATAGAATGTAAATCCCATAACGGGAAAAATAACGGTAAACAAAACTGTTTTGCAGGTTCTGATGGAAATTTCTATGTTTGGCGCTATCCTGGTCAGGATGAGCTCTCTATTGAAGGTAATCTCAGAATTTCTCCAAAGTATTTATTGGATGATGGACGTAGTATAATGATTATGGTTAGGCACTATCCTATGTGGGAAGGTTATTGGTCTTATATAGAGTTTGTTGTTGATGTGAATGGTCCAAGAGGGCGTTCTGTTATGGGAGAAGATGTTTTTACTTTTTCATTATCAAATTATTTAAGATATGGTAATACCGGTAAAGAAATTAAAGGATTCCATGTCGGTGGTTCTGTAAATGATGGTGATTTTGCTTATTCTACAGATAAGATTTATGATTATTGTCAGTCTGGTAACAATATAGGGACTCATAAATGTGGCATATTGCTTGAACGTAATGGATGGAAATTCCCTAAAGATTATCCTATAAAATTTTGATTGATGCCATTTTAACAATTAACACCGGTAAGAGTGTTTAACTTTTCCGGTGTTAGTTAGTTTTTGTTATTCTAATTTCTCTAAAATATTTGTATTTGGAGTTTATTAATATCTTTCCAAATATTTGTCAATTTCCCATTGGGATACGTATGTTCTGAATGAATCCCATTCTTTTTTCTTTGCTGAATAAAATTCATTAAATATATGTTCTCCCATTGCGGCACGTGATACTAATGATTTATCAAAGTATTCAAGTGCTTCTGCCAGGCTGCCTGGAAGAGAGTCGATTCTTTGTTTTTTGCGTTCTTTACTTGTCAATTTATAGATATTACTTTCTACTGGAGCAGGAGGATCTATTTTGTTTCTTACCCCATCAATACAAGCTTCAAGAATCGCCGCAAATGCTAAATAAGGGTTACATGCAGGATCTGGTGAACGTAATTCAACTCTTGTAGAGCTTCCGCGTTTTGCAGGGACCCTTAAAAGGGCGCTTCTATTAGCTAATGACCAAGCAAGGTATACAGGTGCTTCATATCCTGGAACAAGACGTTTAAAACTGTTTACAGTAGGATTTAATACTGCAGTGATACCTTTAACGTGTTTTAGCATTCCTCCAATAGAGTATTTGGCAACGTCTGAAAGTTGATACTCTGCTTTTTCATCATAAAATGCGTTTTTGCCGTCTTTAAAGAGTGATATGTTGCAGTGCATACCGGATCCATTTATTCCATAAATAGGTTTTGGCATAAATGTTGCGTGTAAATTATGTTTTGCAGCTATTGCTTTTACAGCAACTTTAAAAGTTGCGACATTGTCAGCAGCACTCAATATATCAGTATATCTAAAATCTACTTCGTGTTGTCCGTCAGCTACTTCATGGTGAGATGCTTCAATATCAAATCCCATTTCCTGCAGAGTTAAAACTATATCAGAGCGAACATCTTCTCCCAGATCGTCCGGACCAACATCATAGTATCCTGCTCTGTCTGAAGTTTTTGTTGTAATATTTCCATTTTCATCTTTTGAAAATAAGAAAAACTCTGCTTCAGGTCCGATGTTCATTGAAAAGCCCATCTTTTCAGCTTCTTTCATAACTCTTTTTAAATTACATCTAGGGCATCCTTCAAAAGGTGTTCCGTCAGCATTGTATATGTCACAGATTAGTCTTGCAGCTTGAACTCCT
This sequence comes from Candidatus Gastranaerophilales bacterium, assembly GCA_944327275.1. Classification (GTDB taxonomy): domain Bacteria; phylum Cyanobacteriota; class Vampirovibrionia; order Gastranaerophilales; family Gastranaerophilaceae; genus Stercorousia. The sequence goes on from CALVHB010000018.1 coordinate 17,468, forward strand.
TCTTTATTTCTCCAAGGTAAAATTTGAAAACTGTTTTTATCTGGGTAAAAGAACATATCAGATGTTTCAATGCTTCTAAAACCTTTTATAGAAGAACCATCAAGCATGATTTCGTTTGCAAGAATTTTTTCTATGTGTTCAGAAGGTATAGAAATGTTTTTTACTTGACCGTTTATGTCAACAAACTGAAGCTTGATAAATTTAATGTTGTATTCTTTAATAAATCCCTTAATGTCTTCTTCACTGAACTGTCTGTTGTCCAAACGGGTGTGCATAAATTCGCTCATGTATACCTCTTTTCTTTCACTAATATGTGCCCATTTTTATTACTTATTTATTAGAATACTTTTTCCAAAAAAGGTCAATACTATTAAGCAAAATTGTAATATTTAAACTAACAAAAGATTTTTTTTTAATATTTATGTTTGTTTTTATAAAAATAGTGTTAAATATATAAAATTATAGGGAATATATATATTGGAAAGGGGGATTATAGTTTTTTAAGCTGAAATTTTTTAATTTTTATCTTAAAAAATAATTTTTTTTGTCTCTAAAACTGTTACAATTCTTATATTTTCAGGTTTTGTAACGAAATGTAAAGAAATAAACAAGATATAGCAATTATATACTCAAAAAATACTTTATTAATATGTAAGCAATACATAATAAAACGAATTAAATAAACACGAGATATACACACTACACACTAACTATTTACACTACCTACTACACACTAACCTTCTACACACACGAGGAATTACGTAAAAAGAATTCCGAACTCTATCTT
>CALVHB010000019.1 GCA_944327275.1 Candidatus Gastranaerophilales bacterium
ATAATATGCAAGAGCTTCTTCTTTTGAGTTGTTGTAAAAATCTTCGCTGATATATTTGCGATGGATATCATTCAAGTCGCCTGAGTAGTTTCCTAAAACGCTTGCATAAGTTTCAATATTTGCTTTATTTGAACCTCCTCCGTAGGCTTTAGTTTTTGCATCTGTGCCGGAAGGTCTTATTTCAATGTATTTATCTGTAAATTCAAGATATGTACCGTCTCCAACGAATTTTATTGATTTTAAATTATCAAAAACTAAACTTTTGAATGTATGATTTAATACATCTTTTACATTTTCAAGAGTCATTTTATTTTCTTTTACAGCCATTGCCATTGAAAGGTAGAAAAGATCGTTTTTGGTTCTTTTAGCCTCTCCGATAATTTTTGCTTCTTTCAGTTTTTCTATGTCTGGTTCTGATTCATTGTAATATGAAATATCTACTCTTGTATCAAATCTTCCGGTTATGTTGTTCTCTTTAAATATTTCAGCTAAATATTCTGAAAGAGATACTTGTTCTTTTTGCAGTTTTGCAATTAAAGCAGAGGCAACTATAATAGCTTCTGTTGCACTTTTTTCTCTCATTGCGATAGCACTTCTTCCAGATTTTGATTTTATGAGTTCTTCTGAACCCATTATCATCCCGCCGGATTCTTCTCCTCCAAATAAAAGTCTTGGATTAACTCCTAAATTTATAGAGTTCCCAAAAACATCGTCAATTACAACTTCTTTTTCAGGATTTGTTTTAAGTTGAAGTTCAACTTTTTTCATAATATTCGCGATTTCTTTGAAACCTACTGGTACATTTACAACTTTTACTCCTTGTTTGAATGCCCATTCATCCCAGCTTAGAGCAGAAGCTGTTGTTTTAATCATAAATCTTGGATGTCTGTTCCAAAGACCGCGTTTTTTTAGTTGTTTAGCCCAGAAATCCATAAGCATTAAAAATGCTTGGTTAGCTGTAAATATAGTTAGTATTACATCTTCATTTAGTCTAATGTAATCTACTCCAGCTTCTTCAAGTTCAGGTATTGTGCAAGCATATTCAGTTTGAGCTATATTAAGTCTGTCATGGTCTGGGTCTGTTATTAATACAGCAGTGCCAACAGGCATATTTGCTAATTTTTCTTCATAATGTAATGTTTCAATGACAGGGAAAAATCTTTCTCCATTTTGTCTTTTTGCTGTTACAGTTGCGTCTACTGAATAATCATAAAAAGCTTTTTCACCTTTAGGTGTTTGATTATATTTCCCTATAGAGTGGAAAAAAGGATCTTCTTCTATGTTGAACCATGTAAATTTATCTGCTATCCCTAAATTTGTAAGAACTCTATTGAGTGTTCTATAGGCAGAGCCTCCAACGTTTTCAATAACAATTTTGTCTTTTATATTTTTAATCAAATCTAGATTAATATCTTGTGCAACTCCTGATTTAAGGTATTCAACATATAAATCTACACCATCGTTGATTTCTCCAAGAACTTTTTCATCAATTAACGGGTTATCAGCGCTTGATATCTTGATTTCGTATGTCCCTTCCTGTTCTGTTTTTTCAAAGATTTCTTTTATTTTTTCAACAAATTCCAAAGACTCTTCCGGCAAGTATTGGCTTCCTTGACAGTTTAAGTCTTTAGTTGCATTTTTAACAGATATTCCATGACTAGATGTTATGTATTCTCCACCAAGCAAGTCCAGTTTAAAAGCTAAAAATGATGCAAGCCATATTGGAATTGTCTTTTTATCTTTAGGAACAAGGGTTCTTATTCCGTTTGCAGCTTGAATTCTTGATATAGCATCTAAAAATAAGTCTGAATTATAGCGAACTTCTCTCCCTGCAACTTTTATTATTTGTTTTTCTGGATATTTTTCTTTTGCTACAAGTGCTTTTGCAAGAGTCGCCAAGACTATTCCTACAAGATTGATTGGAAATCTTGTATCTTGTGGATATAGTATATTTTGAGGACCTCTGATTCCAGCAGTAGAAACTTTGGCTTCTTTTGCGTAATTTGCAAACCATTCATTTAAATTTAGACCTTCAGGATTTTTTTCTTTGTCATATGGTCTTAAGTGTTCTTTTTTTAAAATAAAAGAAAAATCTCCTTTATTTGAAAAATTCATAAGCTCTAAATTTTTAATATATTCAGGTGTTTTGTCATAAACATTTTTAAATAATTCGTTTTCTAACTCATTATTCGATTTTTTCATATAGTTTCTCTCCTTAAAAATAGACATCTAGTTATAAATATATATAAAAAACTTGTAATGTGCAATCTTTGAATATATAATAGAATTGGTAATTGTATTATGTAGGAGAAGTATAAACAGATGTTCTGGGATAAGGATAAAAATTATACCAAACGTGATGCCAAAGAATTTAACGCTTGGCGAGCTTTTATGCAGGTTTTTGTCTGTAAGTATTTTTATGGTATTCGTTTAAAATTCGTTTATAGAATTGAGGTCCAAGGTCTTGAAAATGTACCTAAGGATAATAGATATATTGTATGTCCCAATCATTTGTCAACTTTAGATCCTCCTATGATTGCAGCTGTTATGCCACGCAGGGTTTCATTCATGGCTAAAAAAGAGTTGTTTGAAAATCCTTTTATGCGTTGGTGGTTGGATTGGCTTGGAGCTTTTGCTGTTAACAGAGAAAGTCTTGGCCCTTCAACAATTAAAACAGTTATGGAAATTAGGAAAAGTAACTGGGTGTTTGGTATTTTCCCACAAGGAACTCGTGGTGTTCCTGGTACAATAGACCATGTTACAAAAGGTTTTGCAGGTCTTGCGAAAATTACCAAATGTGATGTCTTACCTGTAGGGATTGTTGGTACGGATGAGGTAAAAAGAATTCCTTTTACTGGGAAAATTATAGTTAAAATAGGAAAACCTATACCTTATAATGACAATCCTGATGTTGTGGTCGATAAATGGATAGAAGCAATTCAAGATTTGACTGGTTTTAAGTATGAACCTAAAATCGATGAAGTTAAAGATGTTTAGGAGTTAAGAATGGTAAAGAAGGAACGTAATTATAATAGAAGATATCCGAGTGAATATAACATATTCAGAACGATTTTCTATATGTGTTTTTTGTATTTTGTTGTAATACCTTTTATGAAAATATTTTATAATTACAAAATTACAGGACGAGAAAATCTTCCAACAAAAGCTAAAAGTGGTAAATTCATATATACAGCAAATCATGTCTCTCATTTTGATCCGCCAATGGTTACAATGGCTTGTGGACGTCCTATTGCGTATATGGCTAAAAAAGAATTGTTCCAAAAAGGTGATAAGTTTGAGTTTCTAGTAAAGCGTCTGGGAGCTTTTGCTGTTGATAGGACAAAACCGGAAATTGCAACTTTTAAAACAGTGCGTGATATCTTGTCTACAAGTTGGTCTTTGGGAGTTTTTCCACAAGGCGGTATAAGACCTTATGGCTCTGAATTAGGCGATTTGAAAAAAGGTTTTATTGTAATTGCAAAAAATGCAAAAGCTGATATCGTTCCAGTTGCAATTGGAGGTTTTGATGGATATCCAAAATTGAAGCCTTTTACAAGAAGAAATGTTCATTTACATATTGGAAAACCAATATCATATAAGTTGTCTACGGAAGAGATAATTTACGAGTGGTGTAGACAAATTTCTGAGCATGCAGATTACAAAAATGTGGCTCCTGTACCTAATTCAGATCGAAAAGAGGTTTCTGTTTAGATTTTTATTTATTGCAATATATGAATAAAGCTCTCACTTTGTGAGAGCTTTATTTTTTATGTAATAGAAAGAAATTATTTGATTATGCTGCAGTTTTTGCTTGCTCTGCAGGTTTTTGTTCTTGAGCTTGCGGCATTTGTTCTAGTTTTGCTAATGCTGCTGTTGCTGCTTCTTGAACGTTTTTATCTTGGTCATTTTTAGCTATGTTGAACAATGTAGTTAAATCTTGTTTATATGCTGGTTGTTGAATATAGCTTAATGATTCGATTGCAGATGTTCTAACCATTGGGTTAGGGTTATTTTTAAGTTGTTCAACAATTGTAACTGCTCCAGGAAGTTCTGTTAGAGGTACTGTTGAATTTGTAAGTTTAGCTACTTCGTCACCGTATAGTTTTTGCATTATTGAAGATGTGAACATTGCGTAGCTTTTGTTTCTTTCAGCTTGTTCCATCGGAGTAATTGTTGTTGCTAAGTTTTTATCTGCGTCAGATAATTGTTCGCCATTCATTAATTTTTGTCTTGCTGCAATTTGTTCTTGTGTTGGTCCAGCTAATTTGCTTGAATCTGTATTTATAATTGCATTTAATGCGTTAACAACTTTTTCATCTAATAATTCTGTTGCTTTTTGAGGTTCATCTTTTACCATATTTGCAATTTCTTCCATTGCATTTGCTTGAACTTCAAAATCAGGGTTTGTTAGTTTTGCGATGAATGAGTTTAAGTCTACTTGTGGAGTCATTGGTACAGGTTGTTCCACTTCAACTTTTGGAGCTTCTGTTTCTTTAACTTCAGCTTTATTTTCTTGAACCGGTTGAGCAACTACAGGAGCCGGTGCATTGATGTTTTGCTGTTGGATAACAGGTTGAGGTGCTACCGCTTGTGCTACAGGGACTGGTACTGGAGCAACTTCTGGAGTACTAACAGGTTGAGGTGCTACCGGTGCTTGAGGTAATGCCATTGGCTGTTGCATCGGAGGCATGTAATATGGTTGAGCTTGTGCTTGTGGGTATGAATATAATTGATTTTGTGGATATGAGTAGTAAGGCATTGTTGGTTGTGCGTATTGAGGTACGCTTGTTACAACTTGCCCAACCCCAGGAGCACTAACAGCTGGATTGTGTACGTCAATCTTTACAGCATTGTAATTAGGAGCAGGAATAGGCTGCATTTGGGGTTGCATGTAAGGATTTACTAAATTTGGAGCTTGAATCATTTAATTTCTTCCTTTCGATAAAATATCTTCC